>JBCBWQ010000334.1:0-2139 GCA_039817025.1 Pseudomonadota bacterium
TTCCAGCCTCGAGCGCTGCAATGGACAGATCTGCATGGCGTGATGGCGGCAGACCGTTATAGATCAGGTCGATGTCACTGCGCGCGATCAAGGCATCATAGTCGGCATCGGCGTGCTCGATCCCATGGTCGCGCGCAAAGTCCGCCGCACGACCAGAATCTCGGGCGGCGATGGCGACGATGATGGCATCTTCGCGCTTCGCGGCGGGCTCGATAATGGCTTTCGGCGCGATCTTTGCGGCTCCAAGCAGACCGATACGGATCATGACGAGGGCTCCTTACTGGACGCAACAGGGGGCCGAAGCACCACCTTGACGCGAGGGGTTAACAGATCGGTGCGGTCTGTTTACCCGGCCCTAACACGCGTTGACACATTCGCGAATCTCTAAGCCAAAAACAAACGAATCGGGTCCACCTGTTAAGGGCTTCGCAATGGGCGGCGTGGTTAATGAAACGGTCGAAAGCATTTACCGGAGCGTTCCATGTTGAAAGATCTCGTCCGCCATACGGCTGAAGCGACGGGCCTGACCCAGTCCAAGACAAAGGCCGCCCTTGGGATCATCCTCAACGCAGCGGAGCGCCAAGGCTCGCCGTTCGCCGACAAGCTGTTCGAGCGTATTCCGGGCGCACGTCCGCTGGCGGCCAAGGCCGGCGCGCAGACCGGAGCCGCTACCGGCGTGATCGCACGCCTGATCGAACAAACGCCAGGCGGGCGTCGCTATGTGGCCGTCACCATGATCGGCGACCTGCACGAGGCTGGCCTCGGCCACACCGAAATTGGCGCGATTTTCCCAGCCATCGCAGCCTTCGCCGAAGAAACCTTCCAGATCACCGGCTTCGGCCACCTTGGCGACCTGTTCGGCAGCGATGTGGATATGGATGCCGTCATGGCGCAGGCTGCTTAGCGTCTTCCTGAAACCAGACTTCTGAAAGGCCGTCCGAATGGGCGGCCTTTTTTGATCACGAAGCCGTCACGGGGCCCGCGCGGCGCTGTGAAGTGAGGTGATTGGCGTTTGTGCGGTCCAGGGTCCAATTGAGGGGCGTCGAGAGACACCAACCCTCTTTAACAAGGACGCCAAACATGACCCGCTCCCTCTTCGCCGCCGCAGCCATCGCGCTTGTCTTCATCAGCCCCGTCGCCACCACGGCATCGGCACAAGCCACGGCCGCCACCGTTCAATCCGCCGCCGAGCTCCCAAGCGGAGACTTCGTTCGCAAGCAAAAGCGCCTCAAGGGCGGCTGGCACGTTGAGCAGCGCGGCGAACAGACGGTGATCGTGTTCGAGGATGACTTCCGCGCCGCCGGCGGCCCGGACCTCAAAGTCTTCCTCTCACCGCAAACGGTGTCGGATGTGAACGGCAAGACCGCCGTCAATGGCTCCGTCCTGCTTGGCGAACTGACTGCGACCAAAGGCGGACAGGAATATATTGTCCCAGCGGGCGTGAACCTAGCCGACTTTGAGAGCGTGCTCGTTCACTGCGAAGCGTATTCGGTTCTCTGGGGTGGCGGCGATCTCTAAGCTGATCGAATCAAAACGGTCTGGGCCGCGCTCCACAGGGGTGCGGCTCTTTCCTTTTCCAGCGTCGGCCCATACGGTCCGCGGCGCTAAGGGGAGAGACCGGTTTGACCGACCAAGCAACCGACACAGGCTTTGACGCACTTACATATTCAGCGGATGGAACCGCGCAGCTTTCGC
The DNA here is from genome assembly GCA_039817025.1 of Pseudomonadota bacterium. Taxonomy (GTDB): domain Bacteria; phylum Pseudomonadota; class Alphaproteobacteria; order Caulobacterales; family Hyphomonadaceae; genus JANQQC01. Next base: position 1,696 of record JBCBWQ010000334.1, read on the forward strand.
TCGCCGGACCAATGACCGAGGAAATGCTCGCAGCCTACCTTGCCCGAATGGTCCGGACCGCTGCGGCCCACGCTGCCAGCGCAGATGTGGCACCGGTCTCTGTTACAGTCGATATGCTCGGGGCCCCGCCCGAGCGCGGCACCGTTCAGTTTTCGTCAGATATTGATCGGAAGACCCGCACCATCGTGTTTGCAAATGGCGATGCGCGCACCGATGACGGCCCGCTGATGACGGCCACCGCGGTCTTCCGAATTCTTTAAGGGCCTAGCGGCGGCCTTTCATCACCATTTCGAAGATGTCGTCCATGGACGAGCCATCGCCGTCGGCGTCCAGCAAGCGGCCGAGCATGCCCATACCACCAGCCGACTGGGCAGGGGCGCGTTGTCCACCACCCATCTTCATTGCCATGCCGAGCAGATCGCCGACACCGAAGCCGGACTTTTG
>JBCBWQ010000335.1:0-2096 GCA_039817025.1 Pseudomonadota bacterium
GCCTTTGCACCGCGGGCTGCTGCGCCATCGCTTCGGCCTCGCGTCCCGGTACGTTTTGAGTTGCAGGAATTTGAAGCGGGTTAGTCTGCGCAGCCTTGGCAGTTTGCTCGCGCGCGATTGTATTGCCGGGTACCAGTTCAGTCGCATCATCGGCTGCCTTTGGCAGCGATGGGCTCGACGGAACCGGGTTTTGCACCAATGGCTCAGGCCGCCCATCAGTGTTGCGCGTTACATCAGCAGGCAGAACCTTTTGAATGTCGGGCTGATCCAGTGCTGCGCGATCAGTGGGCTCCGCCCTATCCGTCGCGACGAATTTCGGCGCTGTCTGCTCCGCATCGACCGCTGGCAATACTGCATCCGTGTCACTTGCCACGACCGGCTTGATCGTATCCTGCGCGTCCTCGGGCGTGCTATCCCCAGCGGTGCCAAGGCGCACCTGCGCTTTCTCGGGTTCCGCCCTCTGATCCTCCGCATGGAACATCGTCGCAAAGGCGTCAGCATCCTCCGCCTCGGCCCGATCCGTCACGGTATCGGGTCTCTGCTTCGTATCCGTGGCGCGCGGCGATGCCTGCGCGGCGTTGCTGGTCGTCAGAATTGGGTTCATGCGTCTCTCCGGGAATTCTTCCGCGTTGAGCGCAACATGGCCGCATAGAGTTACCGGTTCTTTACCGCTTGTCCGCCATGCTTGGAAAAATCGTTCCAATTGAAGGAAACCCGAAATGGATTCGCTGCCCCTGTCCGGCGCTCTGCCGCCACCGACCCAACCCTATGATGCCAAGCTGATGCAGGCGGCGCAAAAGCTCGAGGCGAGCTTTCTTGCCGAGATGTTGAAATCCGCCGGTTATGGCGAGGCGCGCGATGCGCTTGGCGGTGGCGCGGGAGAAGAACAGTTTGCATCGTTTCTGGTGGATGCGCAGGCAAAACAGATGGTTCAGGCCGGCGGAATTGGCCTGGCCGAACACCTGTATCACTCACTGAAGGAGCGCGAAAATGAAGGATGACACAGCTAATGATGTACTCAATGCGATGGACGCACTGCTTGAGCAGGAGCGGTCGGCCCTGCTTGAGGGGGACCTGGACGGCCTCGGCAAAATGCATGGCCGCAAAGAAGCGTTGATGGATAAACTGGGACGTATCGAGGTGGCTGCAGCGGATGCGCAACTGCAAGGCGTTCAGGAGAAATTGGAGCGTAATCAGGCGCTTCTGGACAGCGCGCTGGCCGGCATCCGGTCGGTGGCGCGACGCCTCGCAATGGTGCGGCGTGTGCGGCAGTCGCTTGAATATTATGACGAGGACGGCGCCAAGGCGTCTGTTGATATCGGCGTGGAACGGTCCGTCGAGAAACGCGCATAGCCCCGATTGATTCAAATCCGAAGCACTGGATTTGCGGCACTTAGCAAAGCGTTAGGCAGTCTGCCGGCATGGTGCCCACGCACCCGGAATAGGTGACGTATGGCCACAGACAGGCTGTGCGACTGTCAGAACGGCATTGGGCCGTCCCATTAGGGGGCGGGACGTTAACCTTGGCGCAAAGCGCCGTGAAATAAGGAAATGCAAATGTCGAGCATTCTCACAAACAACAGCGCAATGGTTGCGCTGCAAACGCTCAAGTCGATCAACAAGAACCTCGCGATGACTCAGAGCGAAATTTCGACTGGCAAGTCGATCTCCAGCGCCAAAGACAACTCTGCGGTCTGGGCGATTTCCAAGGTCATGGAATCGGATGTGTCGGGCTTCAAGGCGATCTCCGAAAGCCTCAGCCTCGGCGAAGCGTCGGTGGCCGTGGGCCGGAACGCTGCGGAAACAACCACCGAGCTTCTCAAGCAGATGAAAGAGAAGATCGTCGCCTCGCAGGAAGAGAACGTCGATCGGACCAAGCTGCAAGAAGACATCGATGCGCTCAAGGATCAGATCAACGCTGTGACCGGTGCTGCGCAGTTCAATGGCCTCAACCTGGTAACAGGCACAGAGGATGTGCAGGTTCTCGCATCACTTGACCGGACCAATGACGGCACAGTGAAATCGTCCGAGATCACGGTCGAACGCCAGAACCTGACAACCGATGCAGGTGTACTGGGTGCAGGTGCAAACCTCAC
>JBCBWQ010000336.1:0-2088 GCA_039817025.1 Pseudomonadota bacterium
CGGGCAGCGTCAGCCTGCCAAACCGGCTGCGTAAGCACCGTCTTGCTGACGGAACCGGCAAGGTTTGCCATGTCTTCAAGGCTCGCACGCAGTCCACCTTGCGGTGAGAAGAGCGTTCCGTTCGAGCCAACCTGATAGTCGGCGTACTGAAAACCCGTTTCGACCAGCCCGGATGGCACGGTGTCATTGAGCGTGTCGGTGCCATCGGTCTGCACACGCCACTGGCCTTCGCTAAACCGATAAAGTGTTGCACCTGCGCGGCGCTCAGACCGGGGCACGCCAGCCCAGTTGTACCCGGCACTGCCCAACCCGGATGGTTCAAGTGCAAGGCGGTTGGCAAGACGGTCAAATCGCTCGCCGGAAATGCGTTCAAGCACGGTGGCTGCAATCCCGTAGTTCAGGTTGCAGTACGTGAACCAGTCGCCGGGCGGGCCAATCGCTGACCAGACGTCCCCATTAACCACGCTTTCTATCTCGCCAGGGGCGGCGACCCAATAGGCGTCCGGGTCAATCAGCGTCGAGGTGTGGGATAACAGGTGACGGGTCGTGATGGGTGTATTCGGGAAAGCGGGATTCACAAGGCCCGGCCACCACGTCGATACATCATCGTCCAGGCCAAACGCGCCCGTTTGCGAGAGCCTGAGCGCCGTCAGCGCAACGCCCATTTTGGAGACTGACGCGACACGCATCTTGGTTTGAGGCGTAAACGGGCGCAATGGAATCCCGGCAGACGCTTCCTCGGTGCTGAGCCCCGATGCGAAGCCTGACGCAGCGCTGACGAGTACTTCCCCGCTCTGGCGGACGACGAGCCCGGCAGCGGCAGCGCCTTTTTCGATCAGAGCGTCCAGCGTGTCCTGAATGTCTACCTCCATAGCAGGCCGCATGGCGCATCCCGTTAGCAGTGCGCTGGCCCCCATTAACATGGATCGCCGATCCCACACGCGCCCCGCCCTATCGCCGCCCAAACAGCCGTTCAATGTCGGCGAGCTTGAGTTCCACATAGGTCGGCCGGCCATGGTTGCACTGGCCCGAATGTGGCGTCGCCTCCATTTGCCGGAGGAGCGCATTCATTTCCTGCGCATTGAGCCGGCGGCCCGCGCGCACCGATCCGCGGCACGCCATATTTCCCATGACCTCTTCAAATCGTTCTGACAGGGCGAGACCGGCATCGTATTCTGCGAAATCGTCGGCAAGGTCTCTTATCAGGCCCGCTGTATCCATCTCGCCAAACAAGGCAGGCGTCGCACGCACACAGACCGCGCCCGCACCGAACGGCTCGACTTCAAGGCCCAGCGCTGCGAGTTCCTCTGCACGTTCAAGGACACGCGACGCCTCATCCGTAGTCAGATCAACAACATCGGGGATCAGTAAGGCCTGGCGCCTGACACCGCCTTCAGCCATTTGACGCTTCATGTCTTCATAGACCAGACGCTCATGGGCGGCATGCTGGTCGACGATAACGATGCCATCCTCGGTCTGCGCGATCACATAAGTCTCATGGAGCTGAGCGCGGGCGACACCGAGTGGAAAGTCTTTGGGTATCGCGGTTACTTCAGACGGCTCGACACGGGCGGTGGGTGCGGCGTCAGAATCAAACGGCGTTGACTCTGCTTCTGAGAAGGAGGGGGCAGATGGTCGCGGCGAATAATCACCCTGCAGGAACGCCCGAGGCACGGGCTGGGCGCGGCGCTCCCATAGGCTTCCCGGCTGCTGCGCGGTCTCGGCCTGCACCTTACCAAGGGCAGCGCCGGCAACCGTTGTGCTCGCCCGGTGGCCTGCTGCGGCGAGGCTGTGACGGAGTGCCCCGATCAACAATCCGCGCACGCCGCCCGCATCCCGGAAACGGACTTCGGTCTTTGCGGGATGCACATTGACGTCCACCTGCTCAGGATCGAGCTCTATGAAAAGCGCCGCCAGCGGATGGCGGTCTCTAGCGAGGAAATCCTGATACGCTGCACGGATCACACCGTTCAGCATACGGTCTTTCACGGGCCGTCCGTTGACGAACATGAACTGCTTCTGGGCATTGCCGCGATTGAGGGTCGGCAAGCCGGCGAATCCGGTCACGCGCACACCGTCCCTTTCGGC
>JBCBWQ010000337.1:0-2050 GCA_039817025.1 Pseudomonadota bacterium
TCAATCCAGCCGCGCGCAGGCCAATCGGCACCGTTCTGGCGCAGGGCAATGGTTGTGAACAGGAGGGTCGCCGCGCCAAGAATGCCGGTTGCAACGGGCTCCCCAAAGTAGGCGGCAAGGCCCGCATTGGCGAACGCCATGAGCGCCAGAACGGTGCCGATTGGCCTGCGCGCGGCTGGATTGAAGGCTGCGGCGAGCGACAGTCCCGCAAACAGGGCAAGGTTGAAGCTCGTATTGAGATAAAGCACAGGGACCATCTTTTTCAGTCCGGCTCCGGCATCTGTGTCTGCCATGCGTTCGGTGATGACCCCGAAGCCCGTTGCGTGGAGCGCGGCGAGGGCGGCCAGCAACACGGCGCCCGCAAGGCAAAACCCTTTCGCCATACCGTCCGTCCACTCCTGAAAATGGCCCGACCGAAACGGCCGGGCCTTACACTCTACACGGTACGCAACTGGCACTCTACACACATCGCAAGGGGCCGAAGATCCTGAGCCACAAGGGGAAAGCGGCTCCGGCGGGCGTTACTGCCCCTTGCGTTGTCTCACATCCTCTTCGCCGGCTTCAGCGCGGTCGGCGTCATCAAAGATGATTTCTGCCTGCTCGCCCTTGCCGTAATTTCGGGTTTGCTGCGCGACCGATGACAGCGCGTCGCCAAGCTTGTCGCGGCTGATCGCCATCGACTTGGAGCCCGAAACACCTACCGCCTCAGCATCCGAGAAGTTTGCGAATTCCGCGCCGAGGAACACCACTTCCCAGCCGCGGGCCTTGGCCCGGTCCAGCGCCGCGTTCGCGCCATCCTTGGTGACTTCCCGCGAGGAGTTCTCCATCCCGTCGGTCATGATGACCAGCACGGCTTTCTCCGGCGCATCCTGCTCTGCCACGGCGACCATGCGACCGATCGCGTCAAACAGGGGCGTCATTCCGCGCGGGCTGGCCTCGTCATTGGTCACAGGGGTCCACGTATCCGGCGTTACATCCTTGCGCAGGACGTCAAATTGCAGGCTCTCCTGATAGTCAAAAACCGCCAGCGTGACGGCCGTGTCCAGCGTGTTCGGTTCGCCGCTCTCCTCGCGGCCAACGGAGTCAGCATAGGCATTTACAGACCCCAGCGCTTCGTCCCAGATCGAGGACATCGATCCGGTCCGGTCCAGCAGGATATAGGAATGCACCGAATCCGACGGCCCGCCCGCGATGCGGATCTCGTCTGCTGGCGGCGCGGCCTGCGCGGCGGCTGGCATGGCGATGGCGAGCAGTGCGCCGACAAGGTTTCTGAAATCGAACGTCTTCATGTCGCGTCCTCCCTCTTTGCGATGGGAGAGAAGATGACAGGACTTTAAGGCGGGCGCCGGACCGGTCGGCGCCGGAGGCGGGGCGTTCTTGTGTTGCAACCGCCGCGCGTATGCCTAGTGTGCGCCGCGTTTCGTTCATTCTGAGGTCATTGTCCATGCCAGCCGCTCCCAAGAAAGTCGTCCTCGCCTATTCCGGCGGCCTCGACACCTCCATCATCCTCAAATGGCTGCAGACCGAATTTGGCTGCGAGGTCGTCACCTTCACCGCCGACCTCGGCCAGGGCGAGGAGCTCGGCCCGGCCCGCGAGAAGGCCCTCGCCATGGGCGTGACGGAAGACAACATCTTCATCGAGGATTTGCGCGAGGATTTCGTGCGCGACTATGTCTTCCCCATGTTCCGCGCCAATGCGGTCTATGAGGGCGTCTACCTCCTCGGCACCTCCATCGCCCGCCCGCTCATTGCCAAGCGTCAGATCGAGATTGCAGACCAGGTCGGCGCGGACGCAGTCTGCCATGGCGCAACAGGGAAGGGGAACGACCAGGTCCGCTTCGAACTCGGCTATTATGGCCTGAACCCCGACATCAAGGTCATCGCCCCCTGGCGCGACTGGAGCTTCAAGTCCCGCACGGACCTGCTCGCCTTCGCCGAGGAGCACGGCATCGAGATCGCGAAGGACAAGCGCGGCGAGGCCCCGTTCTCGGTTGATGCAAACCTCCTCCACTCCTCCTCCGAGGGCAAAGTGCTGGAAGACCCCGGCGAG
>JBCBWQ010000338.1:0-2049 GCA_039817025.1 Pseudomonadota bacterium
TCTCTGTGACGTACGTCACAGAGACTCGCCTGTCCGGGAAGCTCCTGTTTATCAGTGCTGAACCGCTGAAGGCCTCACAGGTCATGATGGCCGACTTCGACCGCGGTTCGGCAAGCGTGCTTGCCGATGGTTTTGCGCCGTCCAGCTGGGGCGGGGATATTGCGTTCGTGGAAGGGTGTGGCCCTCTGGCTGTCCGCTTGTCGGTCCTCGACGGAGACGGCTTTACGTCGCCGATCAGCGAGTGCGTTGAGGAAGACGTCATCACGCCAGACTTTTTCGCGCCTGCGATCAGTCCGGATGGATCGCTCATTGCCGTCACAAATCTAGAAATTCCGTCCAAGGAAACCTTTGAGGATCCGCTCCAGGCCTGGGCTGAGGGCAAGTCGACCTATGCGGCAACACAGGTCTACCGACGCAACGGTACACTGGTTGCCGAGTTTGAGGGGCGCGGGCCATCGGCGTTTGCGCGGGATGGTCGCCTGATTTTGTCAGGGCTCGGCGATGACGCAGGCTACGGTCTTTATGAAGCCGATTTTGATACCGGCGAAACGATCCGAATCGATGACGGCCGGTTGAACGGGCCGGTCCTCTCAATCGATGCTCACCCCAAAAACGACTCGATTGTTTTCGTTCACAATGGTGCGCTGTTCGAGATGGACCTCGGCGAAGGCGCGCCAAAACGGCTTTATGCCCACGGCTATCCACTCGCGGCGGCGGCCTATTCGCCGAACGGAAAGAAGATTGCCTTCGTATCTCAGGATCCCCTGAAAGAAGCGTCGAGGGTCGCTGGCCCCGGTTATCCGCTGTTCGTCTATGAGGATGGTGACGTCGCCGTGGTGCGTTTTGCCGTCATTCCGGGAGGCCGGCTCGACTGGGTCGAATAAGAGGCCGGCTCGACTGGGTCGAATAAGAAGCGCTTTGGACAGACAAGGCCAAGTGCCCTAGGTCCTGTCCCATGACGCAATTCACACACTTGCTGGGCACGCTCCAGCGTAGCGACTCTGGACGGATCGAAGCTCATATCCCCGAAGGCTGGATGCAGGGGCGCACGACCTATGGTGGGCTAACAGCTGCACTGAGCTTGGAGTCCGCCCGCGCGATTGCCGACGACATCCCGCTGCGGTCCGCGCAGGTGGCATTCGTCGGACCCGTTGGCGGCGATGTTGTTGTTACGCCGACGCTACTTCGGCGCGGCAAGAACACGGCGTTTGTCAGCGTCACGGTCGTCGGGGAGAAGGGCTGCGCCGCCCAGTCCATCTTCGCCTTCGGTATTAAGCGAGACAGTGCGCTGGACTTTTCAAGCGTTGCCCCACCAGAGGTCGGCGAACCGAATGAGGTTGAGTCCTTCTTCGGCGGTGGCCCACGGCCGGCCTTTGCTAATCATTTCAATATCCGCCTTGCAGCCGGTGCGCGCCCGATTTCCGGGGCCGACGAGGCAGATCTTTCGCTTTGGCTGCGACACAAGGATGAGGCCGCGATCTATAATGCCACCACGCTGCTCGCCTTGGCCGATGCACCGCCGCCCGCGGCCATGGCGCTGTTCAAACAGCCCGCGCCGCTCAGTTCCATGACCTGGATGGCAGAGTTCCTGACCGACGAGATCGACACCGACAATGGTTGGTTTCTCGTCCGTCATACGGCGCAATCCGCCCGCGACGGCTATTCCAGCCAGGCGATGCGCATGTGGAATTCACGTCGCGAGCCGATCATGGTGGGCCGCCAGACGGTGGCTGTATTCGTCTAGCCATAACGCAGCGAAGACTCCGATGCGCGACTCAGCTTACGCTTCGCCCATGCCTGACACGACGTATACCCCGGCGCGACCGGTCATCGCGAAGCTCCCGCCCGACGCGGTCAACCGGATCGCCGCCGGCGAAGTGATCGAACGGCCTGCGGCAGCGGTGAAAGAGCTTGTGGAGAATGCCCTCGATGCAGGGGCACGCAGGATCGCTGTCACGATAGAATCCGGTGGTCTGAAGCGCATCCTGATCGAAGACGATGGATGCGGCATGTCGGCGGACGACTTGCTCGTTGCCCTTGAGCGCCACG
>JBCBWQ010000339.1:0-1971 GCA_039817025.1 Pseudomonadota bacterium
ATCAGGCCTGGGCCTTGCCGCCCGGGATGCGTAACACCTGCCCGGGGTAGATCTTGTCCGGATCGGTGAGCATCGGCTTGTTCGCCTCGAAGATCGCCGGATACTTCATGGCGTCGCCGAGATAGGCCTTTGCGATCTTGGACAGCGTATCGCCGGAGACGACCGTGTGGAACACCGCAGCATCAGCCTCATCGCCGCCCTCCATTGCGTCCTCGACTTCGGACACACCCGAGACATTGCCCGCAGCAAGGATGATCTTCTCCTTGACGTCCTGGCTCGGGGCCTTGCCTTCCAGCTTGACCTTGTCGCCCTCGACCATGACGCGGAAATCACCACCGAGATCGTCGCCGAGGCCGAGATCTTCGACTTCTTTCTTGATGGCTTCGGCCGGCTCCTTGTCCGCGCCCATCAGCTGTTTGCCCTTGTCCATCACGAATTTGAAAATGCCCATGAGAGTCTCCCGTTTGACGCGAATGGGTATCGCGTGACTCGCTGGAATGAAAAAGTGACAAGTGCGCAGGGCTGCCGGTTGACGTTCCGGGAAGGGTGGCGCGCGCGGCGGTGCGGATGTAATGTCCGCGCAACGATAACAACACCACCGGAGGACGCATTCCCATGCGCGAAGCAGTCATCGTTTCCACCGCCCGTACAGGCCTTGCCAAAGCAGGCCGCGGCTCCCTCAATGACACGCACGGCATCACCATGGCCGGCCACGCCATCAAGGGTGCCCTTGAGCGCGCAGGCGTTGAAGCCGCCGCCGTCGAGGATGTGTATCTCGGCTCCGCCCAGCCTGAAGGCGCAACCGGCCACAACGTCGCCCGCAATGCAGCGCTCTGGGCGGGCTGTCCGTCGACCACTGCCGGGGCAACCATCAACCGGTTCTGCTCCTCTGGCCTCCAGGCCATCGCCAATGCGGCGCATACCGTGATCAATGAAGGCGCAGACGTCACGATCGGCGGCGGCGTGGAGAGCCTCTCGCTGGTATCGCGCTCGGGCCACATGAACATGCACCGCTACACCGAAGACAAGCTGATGGCGGAGTGGCCTGCGATCTGGATGACGATGATCGAAACGGCCGAAATCGTCGCCGAGCGCTACGGCGTGTCCCGCGAGTACCAGGACGAGTACTCCGCAGAGAGCCAGAAACGCACCGCAGCCTTCCAGGAAAAAGGCTATATGGCCGAAGAGATCGTGCCGCTGCAGACGCGCATGAAAATGGTCAACAAGGAAACCGGCGAAGAGTCCTACCACGACGTCGTCTGCGACAAGGACGAGTGCAACCGTCCGGGCACCACGGTCGACACGCTTGCCGGCCTGCAACCGGTGTTTTCCGGCGGCCAGCAAGTCAAGCAGGGAAAGTACGTTACCGCAGGCAACGCGTCACAGCTCTCCGATGGCGCAGCTGCTGTGGTCGTCATGTCCGCCGACGAAGCCAAGAAGCGCAACATTGAGCCACTCGGCCGGTTTGCCGGCTTCAACGTGGCAGGGTGCGACCCGGATGAAATGGGCATCGGCCCGGTCTTCGCCGTGCCGCGCCTGCTCGAGCGCCATGGCCTGACCGTCGATGATATCGACCTTTGGGAACTCAACGAAGCCTTCGCCTCGCAGTGTCTCTACAGCCGCGACCGTCTCGGCATCGATCCTGAAAAGTATAACGTCAATGGCGGCTCGATCTCCATCGGCCACCCGTTCGGCATGACCGGCGCGCGCTGCACCGGCTCGCTGCTGCTGGAAGGCAAGCGCCGCGGCGCAAAATGGGGCGTTGTCACCATGTGCATCGGCGGCGGCATGGGCGCTGCCGGCCTGTTCGAGATCTACTCGTAGGGATTTCAGGCCTCCGCTGGGAGGCCAGTCGCTAGACGGACCGCCCGGAGCCTGGCTTCCGGGCGGTTTCTTTTTGGGGGATCACGCCTCGGCCGCGACGATGGCAAGCACGGCCTCGCCGAAGCGCTCGGCTTTTTTCTCGCCGAC
>JBCBWQ010000033.1:2500-12310 GCA_039817025.1 Pseudomonadota bacterium
CTGCGTTTCTCTTCCTATTCCTGCGATGTCAAACAGCCAGAACCGAGGTCCCGAATGAGCCGCCAGGGAGTAGCTCCCGTCAGGCCGAAGTCGCGGCTTATATGGGCCACGAATTTCCACGTCAACACTCTTTTTTGCATCATCTGCAGAAGCTTGATTTTGATCTCGCTTCCCCAGAAATTTAGCGCAAAAGTCTTTCTCTTGGGCCGAGTAATCGGCCCGCAAGTCCGCAGGCGTTTCCGAAGGAGCGCAATATATAGGGGATATTTGGCCGCAGACGCAAGCCCTAAATTCACCACGCCCGCGAATTTGGCGCGCTCCCCTAGCGACATACCCACCAGTCATCTGTTTTCGATGGAGAATTCCCGGACGAGGCCACTGTCCGCGTCCAGTGTTTTTTTACGCACCGCACCCGGTAGAACCGCGCGCCAGCCATCCTGCCGCACAGATTCGGTCTCTCGCTGCGGCACGCCGCTTGGCATGGGCGTTGCAGATCGTCAGGCAATTGCAGCGAACCCGGTAACCAAATGACCCAACGCACAACATTAACAATCAGGTTGCTCCTTGGCGCAGGCCTGCTCGCAGCCGCCTTCGGTCTGTCGGCACAGGCCGATGCCCAGGAGGCCGCTTACACAGCGCAATTTGAACGCCCGTATGGATTCGCATACGGGGCCGAAGATCGCCCGTATGAACCCGGGACACGCGACGCCAACGGAAACCGGCGGATCGTCAACGGCCGCATCATTCCGAACTCGTCTTCCCTGACAGGCGGACTCGATACTGCCTGGGGCCAAACAGCTGGTGCGTCAGGCATGCTCGGCGGCGGATCGATTATCGGCAACCAACTCAATGTGATCACCAACGGCTCGTTCAACACCGTGATCATCGACTCAACTCAAATCAACAACGGCGACCTGTCATCGTCGTCCCTCAACGGCGAGCTTGACCTGCAATGAGCCTGTCCAAACGTCTTCGTACTTCTGTCGTCGCCGCCAGCGCCATTGCGCTTGCCGGCTGTGTGTCCCCAGTTGCTGGCCCGAGCGGTCTTTATGCCTCGCCGATTGGCGGCGCGCCCGTAACGGTCAACCCGACCCCCTACTCAGAAGCATTGGTCTGCATGGGCCGTTATGCCAAATCCACAGGCGAGGCTACGCCGCGCGTCGCCGTGGGCCGCATCCTCGACTATACCGGCAAAGCCGACATTGAAGGCGGTCGCCGCGTCACCCAGGGTGCCTCTCTCATGGCAATCTCTGCGTTCGCCAAGGCCGGCGCCCGCCTGGTGGAACGGTTCGACACCTCGGTTTCCGAACTCGAACTCAAATACGCCAACAACCGCCTGATCGGAGACGATCGCGGCTTTGCGTTCCGTCAGATCAAGGCTGGATCTATTCCGGGATCTGACTACTACCTCGTCGGCGGTATCACCGAGCTGAACTATAATATTCGCTCTGTAGGCGGAGAAGCCTTCATCGGTGACACTGACGCAACCGATCCGAAAGGCACGCTTGGCGCAAAGCTGTTCGTGATCAATGTCGGCCTCGATCTGCGTTTTGTTGAGACGAGCACGCTCGAAGTCGTTGACGTGATTTCCTATCAGAAACAGATCATCGGGCGCGAATTGTCCGCTGGCATCTTCGATTTCGCGAACGGCAACATCTTCGATATTGGCGTCGGTGGGCGCGCTCAAGAGCCGATTCAATTGGCTGTCCGTTCCGTGATCGAACGCGCCGTGCTTGAGATTTCGGCGAATATGTACGGCGTTCAGACCACGGACCTTTGCGGCGAAAGCTTCGGTGTCGAAGGCACCAACACGCTTGCTGGCGACTTCAAACCGCTGAAGGCATCACCTGCATCTGTAGACAGCAGCGTTCGGGTTGAACCGGCTCGTTACCACGAGCGCCGCGACCCAGCCCTGCGCGCCTCACTCCGTGGACGGACTGAATAGGACCACCACTTTGGTTTCCCGCAGCATTCTTCTGATCGTCGCGCTCGGCCTTCCCCAGACAGCCCAAGCCGACGGCGGCGATGCGATCTACATCGAGCAGGTCTCGCTGGATAACACGTTCGGTCATCTGAATGTTGTCATCCCGGAAGATGGCGAAGGCGATGCCTCGGCCTCTCTGAAAGCGGGTGGCAATGATGCCTTCGGGCAGGCAGCCTATGGCCGGATGATGATGTCGGTCGACCAGAATCAGTATGGCGCGGCAATCGCAACGGCACAGATTGAGGGTGGCTCAACGGCCGGAGCGGTATCGGCCATCACGGAGTCCCATGGAAACCGCGCCGACGCGTCGAACCTCTCTGGGTCAACACAGTATCTCGCCTACCAAACCAACGACGGCTACACTCAGGCCACCACAAACGTAAACATCCACACGTCCCGAACGCTGGATGCCCGCACGACCGCTGTCGCCAACGCTTCAGCACACAGCACCACCTTTGGTGACAATCGCGGCTACAGCGAACAGACAGCCAATGGGGACGTACTCGCCGATGCGCGCGTCCAGGCGTGCTGTGTGAGCGAAACTGTGGACGTGGACACCGCTGCGGCCGGAAATGCGATGGTCGCAACGGGCGACACATCCACGCTGGTCGCAGGCGCAGTCCAGCTCACTGCAGATGGGGCTGCCATTCGCGGACGGACGTCAACGTTCCTCGGACGCGCCGTCGACGTATCGGTCGCGACATCAGCAGCAGGCAACAGCGCCGAGGCGATCAACTCGCACGGTTACGCCCTGCTTGGCCGCGAGGGGTCTGAAGTGTTCCAGGGCAACGTTGCGGACGTCTCTGCCGAAACCTCCGCGACCATTAAGCAGCTGTATGGCGAGGCGGCGATTTCCGCCAATGGGGTTGGCAACACGTTGAGCCTGTCCAATGTCGGCGCAGACACTGACCTGCAGAGTATTCAGTCGAACTATGGTGATGTTTCGGCGACGGCGAGCCTTGAGGGCATCTCCGGTTCGGGCGTTGGGACGGTAGAAGCGATTGCCGTCGGAAACGACGCCACCGCGATGCTGTGCGATGTCTGCGGCACGGCAACCCTGTCTGGCACGATCCAACAGGCCAATTACGGGCAGGTTCAGGCCCGCACAGAGGTTACGGGCGAGACTGGCGATATCTCGGCGGCGACGACAGTGTTTGGAAACCGGGCGAGCTTTATCGTCGGCGACTGAGCCAACCTTGGCGGGCTGGCCTTGCCGCCTACTTCGCTAACATGCTGATCCGCATCTATCTGGGCCTTGCCGCCCTCGCCTTCGCCCCATTCGGCCTCTGGTCGCTCCTGCAGCCGCTTGGAATGACCTCAAGCCTCGGCGTCGAGGTCTCTGGACCGAACGGGGCCTACGAGATGAGCGGGATCTACGGCGGCGTTAGTCTGGCCGCAGCGCTCTTGAGCGCCGCCGGTGCTCTGACCGTCCGCTTCCAACGCCCTGCGCTCTGGTTCCTCGCAACTTATATGGGCGGCTATGTCTTCGCACGCGCCGCGGCCTCGTTGATGCACGGACCGCCGACGTCTCAGTTTTTCACATTCATTGCTTTTGAGGTGGTCATGCTGGTCGGCGCTGCGGCGGGGCTACACGCGAAACGCGGGTCATAAAAAACGCCCCCGGCGCAGAGCCGAGGGCGCTTCTTTAGAGCGACAGTCGCGGGACTAGAACGTCTTGCGAACGGTCACACCATAGGTGCGTGGCTGGTTCGGGTAACCAGAGATCGAGCCGTCCTGTGCCACAGACGGGAACGCCGTGGTGATAAACTCGTCTTCGAACAGGTTGCGGCCCCAGAACGTGACGCCAAGGCCGCTATCGGTGACGAACCCAAAGCTGGCGTTCCAGAGATTGATCTCGCGCTGCAGATCGCGCGAAAGCGCCTGGTCAGACGGATCGTCAAAGGCATTCGTCGGGCTCTCATACTGCCAGTCGGCGCGCACGAAGCTATCCCATCCATTGAGGGTGAAATCGTAGTTTACCGCCGTTGAGAAGGACTGGTCCGGAATACCCGCAGGCTCCTCGCCAGAGATGTCGCCCGCTGTCGAATTCTGGAAGTCGTCATAGGTCGCATCAAGCAGTGTGGTTGCGAAGCTGATGGTCAGGGGCTCGTAAGGGCTCCACGTTGCATCAAGCTCGATCCCTTGCGTGGACTGCTTGCCAGCATTGGCGAGGCCGAAGCCCGTGCCGGTGAAGACGTTGGTCTGGAAGCCTTCGATGCTCTGGTCGAACAAGGCGATGTTGAACGCCAGCGTATCGTACTGGGCCTTCAGGCCGATCTCGTAGACCGTTGCTTCTTCAGGACCCGCAAAGCGCGTACCCGATGTCAGGTTCGGCACAGCAAGACCAGCGGTACGGATCGGCGAGGCCGGCGGGTTCGTCACCGGCGAGCCGGCGATGAAGTCCGACTCGAACGGGCGGCTGTCTCGGGACAGGTTCCAGGACGTCGCCTTGAAGCCCGTTGCTGCCGACGCGTAGACGTTGATGTCTTCGTTGACGTCATAGGCGAGGCGCAGCGTGTAGGTGAGCTCCTCATCGCTGGACTGGCCGTCCTCGACCGCGTTGGGGAAGTTCAAGAATGGCGGCAGGAACTGCACGGGCTGGAGCGCCAGCAGCGGGTTCACGTCCGGGTTGGTCGCATTGGCGTCGGCAAAGGCCTGCGAGCCCGCCTGGACCTGCGCGAAGCCCGTCGGGTTGGCTTGTGCAAAAGCGGCAACCTGTGCCGGATCCGTTGCATCAATTCCAAAGTCTGCCAGAGTCGTCGCAAAGGCTTGCTGGAAGATCACCTGATTGCCGACGGCAACGAGATCAAGCGCGGAGAAGCTCTCGGTCGAGTCGATCCGTCCGAAGGCATCTTTCTCATCACTGGTGTAGTTCAGGCCCACCGTCGCGGTGAGGCGGTCGGTGACGTAGAAATCCAGCGTGCCGAAGATCGACCAGGCGGTGTTGTCCTGTCCGAACTCTTCTGTCAGGCCCTGCCCTTCTTGCGCGAAGGTCGAACCAACCGGCGCACCGATAATTCCCTCGACGACAGCAAGGTTACCGCCCGTGATTAGATCAAGATAGGACCGTCCGTCTGCGCCATAGAAGAATTCGTTTTCGATCTCGACCTGTTCGTCGAAGTAGAAGCCGCCGATCATCCAGTCGAACCGGTCTCCACCACTGGAGGTCAAGCGGACCTCTTGGGTGAAGGTGTCGATATTCGTTTCATTGAAGTTGCGACCGACAATGTCAGCGCTTGTGAAGTCGCTGTCCGCATTCTGAACAAGGTCAGAAACGCGATACGCGGTGATCGAGGTCAGCGTACCAAAGTCGAGCTCATAATCGGCTTGTACTGAGAGGCCGCCATTATCGATATCGTTCTCGGAATCGAAGTTGTTGAACACTTCGTAGGAGAATGGGTTTTCAGGGTCGAGGGCACCGCCCACGCCAAAAATCGCCGCACCTGTCGGGCCATTCACGACGTTGGCCGCGACACAGCAGACTTCATCAATCTTGTCGTAGTCACCGATGACACGGAAGGAGAGGTCTTCCGAGGCTTCCCATAGAAGCTGGCCGCGCAGGCCGTAGCGGTTTCGCTGGTTGACGTCCGTCCCCGTTGCAAGGTCATCAGCGTAGCCGTCGCGGCTGTTGTAGTTGCCGGAGAGGCTGTAGGCGACGGTATCGCTGAGCGGGCCAGTGATATCGCCTTTGAGACGGTAGGCATTGAAGTTACCGACCGAGCCCTCAATCGACCCTGACTGCTCAAACTGAGGCGCGCGGGTGACGACCGAGATCACACCGGCTGATGCGTTCTTGCCGAACAGCGTCGATTGCGGCCCGCGCAGGACTTCAACGCGCTGGAGGTTTGGCAGGTCGGCAATCTGTGCCGCCGAACGGGAGCGGTAAACGCCATCGATGAACACACCGACCGAAGGCTCGATACCGGCATTGTTGGCGCCGTTGCCGAAGCCGCGGATGATGAAGTTGGTGTTAGCCGACGACTGCAGCTGGCCAACGCGCAGAGACGGGACGATGCTTTGGAGGTCCCCGAGATCCTGGATCTCGGCTTTTTCGATGGTCTCGTTACCGACGACTGAGACGGCAACCGGAACATCCTGCAGCGTCTGTTCGCGCTTGGTGGCTGTTACTGTAATGGTTTGCAGCGTGCGCGAGTCGTCTTCTTCGACGGCCTCTTGAGCAACGACAGGCGAAGCCAGGCCCGCCACCAGAGCGCCGAAACCGACGGTCATCGTCAGCGCCTTCCGCGATGTTATCTTATGCTCGGATCTGTCGATTTTCGTCACGAAGTATTCTCCCTAAAAATAGGGACGCACTGTCCGCACGTCCCCTTGATCGCTCACCTACAAGTGTTCTCGATATTCTCAAGCCTGTAATGTGAGTCATAACGCCACTGTTATGGCCCGTGGCTCTTCGGCAACGGATGCTACAGTCGCATATACGTTTTCGCGGCCGAAGTGTTCCGTGCTGAAACGCCGCGGACGCAAACTTTCGAGACGCTTCCCCTCGCACGGGTAAGAGCTGCCCCGGCGGTTCCCCACTTTGGCGAGACCCACCGCTAATTGGGACAAAACTCGCTTTTGGGGCGGTGCGCCGGACTGGCGTGCTGATTGCGATGACGCTCTGGAACACTGTTTGGCAGGACGCCGGACGATAAGACACTAGAAGCGAATATCCGTATGAACGATCGGACCCTGCACCCGAACACCCGTTCGATGATCAATGCCTGGCGGCGACTGTCGAATCCAACCGAAGGCAGTGCCGCGCTCGAAAACGCGGCAAGCGAAGATCTTGTCTCGCGCCTGTTTGTCCTCGTGCTGACTTCAGAGGGCGCTTGGACATTCCGCCACACGACTGAAACTCTTGGTGCGCTGCTTGGCAAATCGCTGCCTGACCGGAACTTTTCCGAGTTCTGGTCCGGCCACGACAAGGCGATTGTCGGCGGGGTGCTTGAGTCGGTGGCAAGAGAACAGGCGCCGGCAATCATTCGGGGACGCGGCGAAACTCTTCTGGGGCGCAGGGTGGACCTTGAGATCTCGCTCGCGCCGCTTATGCGGACTGGTGATGATGCACCCGTAAACCGGCTCCTTGGCCTTTACCAGACGCTCGGCGGCGAACCCATGCTGGAAGGCCGTCCGGTCTGGCGTCATACCATTACTGAAGCCTATCCAGCCCCGCGGGCGGCGAGTCGTCCGGGACTGAAAATCGTGGTGTCGAATTCCTAGCCTTCAGGCGTCGACAGGTTCGGTCTCGATCCGCGCCATCGCAGGTTTTCCGAGGATCATGTCGGCGGCTTTTTCCGCGATCATGATCGTCGGCGCATTGGTGTTGCCACCGATCAGGGTCGGCATGACCGAGGCATCTACGACTCTCAAGCCCTCAACGCCCCTGACGCGCAGCTCACCATCAACAGGCGCAGCATCGTCTACCCCCATGCGGACCGTGCCGACCGGATGGTAGATGGTTTCGCCGCACCGCCGCACAAAGGCGTCGATATCCTCATCGGTTTTCACGTTCTCTCCTGGCATGATCTCTGCCCCGCGATAGGGGTTCATTGCGGACTGGCCAGCGATCTCGCGCAGCATTTTCACTGACTCGCGCATGACACGGCGGTCCTCCTCAGCGGCGAGGTAATTCGGATCAATCAGTGGCGCGTCAAAGGGATCTGCTGACTTCAGGGATATTTCGCCGCGACTCTCCGGCCGAAGCTGGCAGGAGTGAATCGTAAACCCATCTTTCTTTGCATCGGTCTTACCGTGATCGAGCACGATCGCATTGACGAGGTGCAACTGAATGTCTGGCCGGTCGAGCCCTTCGCGCGACTTCAGGAAGGCACCCGCCTGTAGGAAATTGTCCCGGCCGGGGCCCTTGCGCCGGGCCATATAGTCAATGGCCACGCCGATCTTTTTCAGACCGGCCTGCGTTGAGTAGGCCGATAATGGCTGCGTCATCTCATGGATG
This sequence comes from Pseudomonadota bacterium, assembly GCA_039817025.1. Lineage (GTDB taxonomy): Bacteria > Pseudomonadota > Alphaproteobacteria > Caulobacterales > Hyphomonadaceae > JANQQC01. The sequence goes on from JBCBWQ010000033.1 coordinate 10,444, forward strand.
AGTGTGATGTCGAGGTGGTCCTGGAGGTTCTTGCCGACGTTTGGACTCTCAGCGACTGTACGCAGGTCAAACCGCGACAGCGTTTCCGGATCGCCAATGCCGGACAACATGAGGAGTTGCGGCGATTGGACTGCACCGGCGCAGAGAATGACTTCCCGTCTGGCAAAAATTGCCCGCTCAAGTCCGCCCTTGCCGTCAACCAGATCGACGCCAACAGCGCGCCCGCCGGCAATGCGAACCCGTGTGACGCGGCCGGTGGAGACGACGTTCAGATTGTCCCGCACCCCTTCGATTGGACGCAGATATCCGAAGGACGCGCTCCAGCGTTCACCATCTCGGATCGTGCGCTGGTAGGGGCCAAACCCTTCCTGCTGCGCGCCGTTGAAGTCTGGGGTTGTCTTGTGGCCCGCTTCCTCGCCCGCCTTGATAAACGCCCGGAATACAGGGTTATCCAGGGGACTATCGCTGACATGCAACGGGCCACCATTGCCATGGAAGTCGTCAGCGCCAGCTTCGCGATGCTCCGATCGCTTGAAGTAAGGCAGGACGTCGGAGAAGCCCCATCCCGTCAGCCCTGTTTGTCGCCATTGGTCGTAGTCGCGCGCATGGCCGCGAATATAGATCATGCCATTGATCGATGAAGAGCCGCCCCACCCCCGGCCACGGGGCCAATAGAGCCGGCGTCCATTCATGTGCTTCTGGGGTTCTGTAAAGAAGCCCCAATTATAAGTCCCCTCGCCTTTCAACAGAGAACCTACACCTGCGGGCATCCGAACCAGCAGGCTGTTGTCCTTCTTGCCGGCTTCGATCAGGCAAACCTTGATATCAGGGTCAGCGCTGAGCCTATTGGCCAGGGCGCATCCGGCGCTCCCTGCGCCAACGATTACATAATCATACTCTTCGGTGCCGGTAGCCATGGTGCATCCTCACCCCAATTTCTGGACCAATTCTTTCCCCGATACTGGTCTGTTCAGCCGGTCGCGGCAACCATTTGTGAATGGATTGATGGTACGACGGACTTCTGACGCGTCGGGCCGGCCGCGTCCAATATGGAGCTCAGTATGGTCGCCAGCCAACCCGTCGCTGCCACTCAACCGCAATCGATCAGACGGATCAAAAACCGTCGGCGCTTCAAGCGCGTCGATCTTGAGATCAACGGCCGGTTCCTTAGTGAAGATGGCGACGACTGCACGCTCTCTACGGTCAACGTGTCCTGCGCTGGTGCCCTTGTTCGCGCTGAAACCCTGCCCGCGATCGGTGCAGACATTGTCTGCTATTTTGATGATCTCGGCCGCGTTCAGTCCAAGGTCGTGCGACATGGACCAAGTGTGTTCGCGGTCGCTTTTGAAGTATCTCGCCACAAGCGGGACAAGCTGGCTGACCGACTTACCTGGCTCTTTAATGCCGATACGCTCGGCCTGTCCGACGATCGCGCCGCGCCGCGCTATGTCACCGATGGCCCAGCCATGGTTGTTCGTGCAGACGGCCGGACGCTGCAATGCCGTGTGATCGACATTTCGATGACAGGCGCGAGTTTCGAAGCAGAAGGCCCTGCTCCTTATGTGGGTGAAATCGTCCAGGCTGGAAATCTCAGCGGCGAAGTGATCCGCAGGGAGCGCTCGAAGTTTGCGATCCGCTTCCAGCGCGTCGCTGACGCTTAAGCGCCATCTGGCAGTGCCTGGTCCATGGTCCGGGCTGGCTCACAACATGGCCCACCAACCATTTTCGCAGGCACCCCTGCGACCGTGCACTGGGACGGCACATCCTTCAGAACGACTGAGCCGGCAGCGACTTTTGCTTCGTCGCCAATGGTTATGTTTCCGAGCACTTTTGCACCAACGGAAATGAGCGCGCCGCGTCCGATCTT
>JBCBWQ010000033.1:12410-17525 GCA_039817025.1 Pseudomonadota bacterium
GCGGCATTGATGTAGCTGCCGAGTGTTGGCTCGTCCGAAGCCGCTGACGCCGCTTCAAAGCGAAGGCGGGTCCATGCTGGGGGGCGCGCCCCTGTGTCCGGATTATCGACCATTCCGGCCTCCTTCTCGCACGCCCCTAAAGATGGGACGGTTCGTCGCACACGCAAGTCTCACCCCTATTCTGCCGGCTGCACCGAGGGACGGTTGTTGCCGGTTACGAGCCGGATAAGGCGTGTGATTGGCCGCATGGTGATGATGCGGAAAACGGCCGGTGTGAAGTAAAGCGCCAGCAGCGCGGACCCGGCAACGCCGCCGGCGATGGCTGCGGCGAGTGGCATCCAGAATGCGTCGCCTTCGATGAGAAGCGGTACGAAACCGCCAATCGTTGTCAGCGTCGTCGCAACGATGTGCCGGGTAGCATCGACCACGGTTTCCCTCTGGGCGACGACGTCATCGGCAAGCGCATCGGGGTTGGCCTTCAACATGGAAAGGACAACGATTGACCCGTTGATAGCGATACCCAAAAGGCCGAGCGCGCCGACAATGCCGTTAAACCCGAGCGGCAAGTTGAATAGCCAGATGCCGAAAAAGGCGAGCCCCATGGACATGAAGCCAGTGGTCAGGATGAGGAGCGCGAACCGGAAGGAATTGAAGACAAGGGCGATCGCACCGGCCATGACCAGGATCAGGGGGATACCCACGCCGGCAAGGTTTCCAAGGGCATCACCGGAGGCTTCCGCCTCCCCGCCAATGATCAGTTCATAGCCAACGGGCAGTTCGAAACCGGACGCTTCGAGCCGCTCGCGGAAGTCGTCAAATACCGGCGCAGGCAGCGTGTATGGCTCAAGGAAAGCACGGATCTGATTGACCCGCCCGGCATCAAGGCGGGTTATGACAGCTGTATCTGGGTCAAGCGTCAGGTCTCCCAGTGCACCAATGGGCGTGCCGATGCGCCCGGGTCCTGCACCCACGGTTGCTGCACGCAGTTCATCCAGCCCGCCGCGCTGGTCATAAGGCGCGATTACACGCACAGGCAGTTCTTGGGATCCTTCCAGGATGCTGCCGGCGGCAACGCCCTCAAGCTCAGCATTGAGATCAGCCGCCAAGTCGGTCAGGCGTTCGCCGACTATGGCGGAGGCGGCCTCATCAGCCCGCAGGGTGATCTTCGGTGCGCCAAGCTGCAGGCTGGCATTGGTGTAGGTCACACCCGGTGTTGCTGCGAGAATACGGCGCGCTTCATCGCCCAGCGCGTTCAGCACTGAGAGATCCGAGCCGCGGAAGAAGAACTCGATGGGGGCAGCCGTTGGCGGCCCCTGTTCGTAGGGGAGCGTGAGGAACTGGGCGTCGGGGAACGACTCGCGCATTTCGCGCTGGACTTCACCAACGATGATCCGAGTCGATTCCGGCTCATCTAAGGTGACCCAGCCAGAGGCAAACCCGGCGACGCCCTCGGTGTTATTGAACGCGTTGTAGTAGACCCGCGGGGACGGCTCGCCGACCGTCCAGTTCACGCCCGTCACGCGGGGATAATCCATGAGTAATTCGGTTGCACGCTCAGTTGCAGCGATTGCTTCTTCAATTGGCGCGTCGGAGGCGAGATTGATTTCGACCTGGAATTGATTGCGTTCGGTTTGCGGGAAGAACTGGCTCGGCAGTTGCCCGGCCAGCACGAAGCCGATGAGCGCCGGCGTTAGGCCAACGATCAACCCAAGCGGGGGGAATCTCAGTACGGCTTCGATCGTCCAGCGATAGCCGTCACTGAGCGTGTCGTTCGCTATGCCATCGCGCCACCAGCGCCGGCGCGCGGTGTGTTCGGATTCGCCAGCACGCTTGCGATCAAACCACCCGGCCATGGCAGGCACCACCGTCATGGAGAGAAGGAAGGACGACATGATGGCAAATATGACCGATACGCCAATCATGCCGACAAATTCACCCGCGCCGCCGGGAAGCAGCGCGATCGGCGCAAAGGCCAGCGCCGTCGTCAGCGTCGAGGCAAAGAGCGGCCCGAACAGGTGGCTGAGTGAGCTGTCGATGGACTCGAGCCGACTGTAGCCCCTCCCCCGTTTCTGATCGATCTCGTCAACGACAACGATGGCATTGTCGATCAACAGTCCCAGCGAGATGACGAGACCGGTCACGGACATCTGATGCAATGGATGGCCGAAAATATTGAACAGGATCAGCACGAGGCAGACCGTCAACGGCAAGGCCGTTCCGACCACAATCGCAGCGCGCCAGCCCATGACAAGAAACAGAACCACAAACACGATCAGGGCCGAGAACATCAGATTGCCGGCGAGGCCTTCAAGCCGCGCGGTCGTGTAATCGCTCTGGTCGAAGACGGTCTCAACCCGCACGCCGCGCGGAACCCCCGTGGCGAAATTCTCGACCCTCGCGCGAGCCGTCTCAGCCCATTGGTCTACGCGCAGATTCGGGGATATAAATGCCGCGACGAGTATCGAGCGTTTGCCGTCGGTGAAATTGAGCCGGTCTGGCGGGGTCTTCAGCCCTTTCGAAACATCAGCGACATCACCCACGCGGATCGCTGAGCCGTCCGGCCGCTGCACCAAGGGAACGGCGCGAACCCGGGAAATCGATTCAAACGCGCCCCCTATTTCCAGGCCGAGTGTTGTCTGTCCCGACCGAACCTGCCCTGCCGGCGCTTTTGCATCGGCGGCTGCGATGAGCCCGGCCGCCTGACGGGTCGACAGGCCCGCTGCTGCGAGGGCATCGGAGTCGACCACAACGCGGATTTCCTCATCGGGCAGGCCAAAGATCTGCGTTTGCTCGGTGCCAGGGAGTGTCTGGAACTGGTCTTCAAGATCGCTGGCGAGCCGGGCCATCAGCGCCAGTTCTGGATCCCGCTCAGGCTCCCAGATGAGCGATACGATCAGGGTCGCCGCACCGACATATTGGCGATTGACCACCGGCGTTGAGGTCCCCGGCGGAAAAACTGCTTGGGCCTGGGCCACCTGAGCTCGGATCAGTGTCCATGCGTCATCGACCTCCGCTGCGCTGAGGTCTTCCCGCATTTCCAACGTGACCTGCGAAACGTTTGCGCGCGATGCGGACTGGAGCTTCCGGATCTCCGGCAATTCCTGGAGCGCCGCCTCCAGCGGGTCAGTGACGAGGGCTTCCATACGCTCAGCGTCGGCACCGGGCAGCGTGACCAGCACGAAGCCGTAGCGCTCGATGAGCGTCGGGTCTTCCTGGCGACCGAGCATGGCCACTGCACCGATCCCGCCGATTAGCGTGACAAGGAGGAAAATCGCGGTGAGGCGCGGCAACCGGTAGAACAGAGTACGCATCGCGCGTGGCCCCTCAGCTCGGGCTTACGGTCTGGGCGACGGCCCGGTCCGTACGCGGCGCGACCGGCTGTCCGGGTGTAATGCGTTGGAGGCCGTCGGTGATGATGAGATCACCATCTTCCAGGGCGCCCCGAACGTAGGCCCTGTCCGCACTGGAATGGATAATTTCAACCAATCGACGCTCGGCAAATGTGCCTTCATTGCCGGGCTGAGCGACGAAAACCGACCATAAGCCGCGCGTCGATTCAGACAGCGACGCTATTGGCACCCATGCTCCGCGCGCGTCCAGGTCCCGGTCAAGGCCAAGCCGGACAACGGCACCGGCCGGAACGTCGCCCGCATTTGCGATATCGAATACGGTTGAGACCGTGCGATCACCGCTACCGATGACGCCCGTAGAGGCACGCAGCGTTGCCCGAACGTCTCCGGCATCAGACGAGAGGATGTAGTCAGCGCCTGTCTCCAGGGTCGCAGCCAGAGACGCGGGCAATCCGACGCGAGCCTCTAGCCGTCCATTCTCGACAAGCTCAAGCACCGGTGTACCCGGCGCAGCGATTGCGCCCTCATCGGCCATCCTGCTGGTTACGACCCCATCGAAGGGCGCAACGATGCGCGCGAGATCAATCTGAACACGCAGAGTGTCTGACTGGGCCTTCGCCGCTTCGATGCGGGCAAAGGCTGTCGCCGCCTGCGCCTCAGCTTCGTCTACGGCCTGTTGTGAAACATGGCCGCGCCCCTGCAGCGTGCGCTGGCGATCCACCGTATTGCGCGCAAGGGCGTATCCAGCTCGCGCTTCTTCAACGACGGCTTCGGCTGAGGCCAATTGGGCGTTCAGTGCGCGCGTGTCCAGACGGGCCAGGACCGCACCTTGGCGAATGGGATCGCCGACATCGGCGGAGATCGCGCTGATGCGTCCGCCCGACTGAAAGCCAAGCTGCGACGTCCGGCGCGGCGCTGCGAGGCCGCTGTAGAGTTCTCGCAACTCGAATGACGTCTGTATGGCGACAGGCTCGGTGGCGACGCTAATAGGTGTCGGCATCGTCTTGACCACCTGCGGGCCCTCCTCGGAGCGCCGGCTGAGCGCAAGCGCCAAAAGCGCAGCAGCAACGATCACCATAACGATCAGGAACAGCAGGCCCTTGATGGCTGTTGGCTTCTTTTCGCGGATTTCACCCTGATCGGTCATTGCCTGCGCCCTTCACTCTCAAAGCCGATACGCGCCGACTTCACCTTCGGTTTACCTGAACAATCAAAAAAAGTGAACAGTGTTCACTTTTCCAGTCCACGCACCAGAAAATCAGCGTGAAGCGCGATAAAACCTTCCCGGTCTGCGTCGCCGCAGGCGGGATCAAAGTTCGGGAACGCCGGCATGTGCATCATCATGAGAGCAAGCCCGTGGGAGGCGGCCCAGACCGACTTGGCAGCCAGCTCTGGATCGAAGTCTTTGCGAAAGAAGCCCAGAGCCTGACCGTCGGCAACCATGGATGCCAGATGATCGAAAGCGCGGGCTTTGTTGCTGTGTTCGAAGGCGTCATCGTCTTGCCTGGCGGGCTCAGCGATTCCTGAAAACGCGGCTGCATAGTGGTGTGGCTTTTCCAGAGCAGTTGAGACGTACACCGCGACACACTCGCGAGCCTTTTCAGGAAAGGGTTTCTCAGAACCCTGCTGGTCCTCGATACAGCCGAGAATACGGGCGAAGAACGCCTCTTTCAGCTCGTCGACGAGTTCGGTTTTCGAGCCGAAATACTTGTAGATGGCCGCCGGTGAATAGTCGATTGCATCCGCCAGCTTGCGAATGGACAGG
>JBCBWQ010000340.1:0-1926 GCA_039817025.1 Pseudomonadota bacterium
CTTTAGCACCGCCTCGAACGCCGACAGGTGATCGGCGATGACACCTCGGGTCTGCTCGTGAACGAGCTTGCCGTCGTCGAACCGCTCATGGGCTGACGCGACTGCAACTTCTGGCCGGGGTGTCACATCGGCCTTCAGTGCAACGAAAATCTGCCGAAGCGGATACTGCGCTCGAATACCGCCCATGGGCGACGGGCTTGCCGACATCAAAGAGAGCGGGAGGTCTTCGAAGGGCTGCTCCTCGACGCGCGACAGCCAGTCGATGGCGTTTTTCAAAACACCGGGCGGGCCGTAATTGTATTCGGGCGAGGAAATGATCAGGCCATCGGCGGCCCGGATCGCGTCCGCCAGCCGCGTTACCGGGGCGGGAAAACCGTCCCGGTCTTCGATGTCCTGGTTGTAAAGCGGAATGTCACCGAGGCCTGACAAATGCTCGAAGCGCCAATTGTCGGGGGCGATCTCGCCGGCAGCCTGCAAGAGGTGTCGGTTGACGGATGCTTCGCGCAAGCTGCCGCAAAGGGTTGCGATGTGGAAATTCATATAGCGTCCTTATTGTGTCGAAGAAATCTGGGCGTTGTTCAGGCCGCCTGCTCTTCGTGACGGCCTTCGCAAATCTCTTCGACGATCTTCGCGTTGAACGCGTCGAGATCATCGGGGCAGCGAGAGGTCACGAGGCCGGCATCGACCACAACCGCCTCATCGAGCACATGCCCGCCAGCATTTTCGAGATCACGCTGGATGGCGGGATAGCCGGTAATCTTACGGCCCTTCACTACCTCCGCCGAAATCAGAACCTGGGGGCCGTGGCAGATCGAAAAGACTGGTTTCTTCAGGTCGAAGAACGCTTCGACGAAAGACAGCGCCGACTCGTTGGTTCGGAGCGCGTCGGGGCTGAACAGGCCGCCGGGGATAAGCAGGGCATGATAGTCGTTTGCATCAGCCGAAGACAGGCTGAGATCGGCGCCGAACGTGTCGCCATGGTCGCGGTGCTGGTTGGCTTCGATGCTCTTTCCATCCGGCGTGATGAGGACGGTCGTACCGCCAGCCGCTTCGATGGCCTCTTTTGGAGATGTGAGTTCGACCTGCTCGAAGCCATCGGCGGCGAGAATAGCCATGCTTTTGCCTTGGGCGCGTTTTGACACTGGGAAACTCCTTGTCTGAATTTGATCACATCACAGCAACGCGTGACCTCCGTCGACGTTCCGCTCGCGCGGTATTCCTGAATAAAGCGCCGCAACGCCTGTCGCAGGTTTCGCTAACAAGGCCGAGCCTCGATGTGCTCATCGGCTCAGGTGAAAGCCAGTAGAGCCGCACTTCGGCGCTACGCTTTTTGATATGTCGCCAGGATATGCATGATCTGAATAGTGATTGTTTAGCGACACCCATCATCCTTGAGCGGATCGTGCCCCCAATTCATAAGCGAATAGCGCCAGGCACTGGTTTCCACATCGGCGTCAGGTCCACCCTGCGAACAGTGGCGTTTGATGTAGCCGACCACGGCAGCCATATGCTCCCATTGGTCATTGGAAAGCTCATCCTTAGCGGTGCGCTTGATCTGGACGATGCGGCGACCGGATTTATGGCCCGTGGATTCGCCATCATCGGTATCGCCGACCGAACGGCTCTCGTCCGTTTTGAGCCAGTCCTCAATCTCCTTCGGCGCCATATTCACCAGCTCGCGCCATTCCGACCAGATGGTCTCGCGATCCTTCGATGATGCCATGGGCTCAGCCGGCCTTGCGAACTTCGGAATGGCTCTTGAACACGGTCTGTCCGTCACCCTGCTTGATCTTGTAAGAGGGGCAGTCGTCGCTCGCTTCGCGAGTGACGTCATTGCCGTCGATCTTTAATGTCCGTTTTTGGGTGTACACCGCGACAACCTCACCCTCGGCGGTACCAGTGCCCCAGTCCCACGCAATGCGGGCC
>JBCBWQ010000341.1:0-1923 GCA_039817025.1 Pseudomonadota bacterium
CAGGAAGAGCGAGCGGATCATCGCTTTGGCTTCCGGGCGCGCCTGCGTGTTGATGAAGTAGCGCGTCTCGATCCTGAGGCCGGCATCGATGGGCATCTGTATGCCTTCGTAGACGCAGGATAGGATGTTCTTCTGTGCAGGATAGTTCCCGTACGTTTTCGCCATCAGCATGGCATTCGCCATGGTTGCAACCTGACCGGCACCGGGGCTGCGATGGGGCACGCCGCCGGGAACCTTGAAGCCTTTGACGTCCCACGGCGCTTTCGCTTCCGGATTGGCCTTCACCCAGGCCTTGGCCCGCTCAACGGTTTCAGCCGCTGGCGCAAGCTCCTGAACAACACCCATGGAATGGGCTTTCTCGGCATTGAAGGACTTGCCCTCAAGGATCAGGGGTAAGGCTGCCTGTACACCGACAAGGCGCGGCAAGCGCTGGGTGCCGCCGGCGCCAGGCAGGAGCCCGATCTTGGCTTCCGGCAGGCCGAACTGGATGCGCGGATTATCATTCGCTGCAACGCGGTAATGGCAGGCAAGCGCCACTTCCAGCCCGCCGCCAAGGGCGAGACCATTGAGCGCGACGGCGACAGGCTTGCCGCAGGTTTCCAGCTCGCGAAGCGTCTTGTTCAGCGCAAAGCCGCGGTCGAACTGTGCTTTCTTAAGCTCAGCCTCAGTCATTTCGGACTCAGGCTTTCCGCCGCCTGCGGACTGGCCCATCTCTCCGAGGTCAGCGCCGGCGCAAAACCCGCTTTCCTTGCCGGAGGAAACGACCAGCCCCTTGATGGCGTCGTTGGATGAGACTTCGCCTGCGATTGCGATGATGTCCGCAATGGCCTTGGCGGTCAGCGTGTTCATGGAGCGGCCGGGCACGTCAAACACTGCTTGCGCAATGCCGTCGCCGTCCACGTCCCATTTGAAGGTTTCGAGATTCATTGGGGGAACTCCTTGGAAGTATCTGTTGTTGTGTTTTCTGCGGCGACCGGCTGGATCGCCGCATGGTGGCGCGCGACCTTCGGCACCGCCGGAACCTCAGGCCCGAGGATCATGATCTTCTGCCAGATCTTCCGGGAAAGGTTGGTCGTTAGTTCTTCGATTTCATTCACCGCCTGGATGACAACCGGATCGCGAAGGCCCTGCATGTAGAGCGCTGCAAGCTTGCCCGTCAGCGAAAGCATTTCCGCACAATAGTCGAGGTAGCGCATCAACTCGTAGGGTGACATGTCCCTTGCCGGCGACGACTTGGTCGGGCGCGCGCCGCGGAACGACGTCGGGTCCTTTGTCAGCTGATGCATGTCGATCACGTGGGCGATGGACCGCAGCTGGTGAAGGTTCTCAAGGACACGCTCCCGGCGAACCCTCGTCTCGAGCGTCGCGAGGAACCAGACGCCGGCGCCCATCAGAAGCAGCATGTTCACAATCGCCTCGACGCCTTCGAAGCTGTTGAACTCGTCCGGGTTCATCCCGAACAGGCGCACCTTCTGCCAGACGAGCCAGGCCACCGCAGTCACGCCGATGACGATGACAGCGATGCTCGCCGCCCTCAAAAGGATCAGGGGGCGAGCGGCAAGCGCCGCCTGCTCCACATGGGTCTCCGACAGGGTCAGCAGTTCGCCGCAAACATTAAGCAGGCCGCGGTCCGGAAACCGCTCTTCGACACGTGCATGCAGCGTCTCCAGCGTGCACGAAATGTGTTCAGGGTTGAGCTGCTTGTACGGCATGACAATCGGCGCGCCCCTCCTCCGCCAGATCGCGGTGGAGGGGCCCTGAATAGGATCAGATCCGCTCGATGATCGTTGCGGTGCCCATGCCGGCACCGACGCACAGGGTGACGAGGGCCGTTTCCTTGCCGGAGCGCTCCAACTCGTCGACCATCGTGCCAAGCAGCATCGCGCCGGTGGCGCCCAGCGGGTGGCCGAAGGCAATGGCACC
>JBCBWQ010000342.1:0-1916 GCA_039817025.1 Pseudomonadota bacterium
AATCGCCATCCACCTCGCGCCAGTCGGCCCAGCAATCAGGGTCTTCACGCGGGCTTGGGTGTTCGGCGAGGTCTTCCTCGTCATAGGCGCACAACGCGGCCTTTCCATTGGAGAGCAGGAAATACTCCTCCCACGAATAGCCACCGGCACCGGTTCCCATGAGGTCATAGGAATGGGTCCAGGCCTGGGTGCGGATGATGACGGCAATCGCCTCTGTGTTCACCTGCGCAATCGATGGCGCGGTCAAGACCAGGCAGGCCGCTCCGGCCATGAACGATTTCACCATTGGGCAGATCCCTTCGAGGCGCGTATCCCTACGCTCAGTCCTCCAAACGCTACTACAGCAGTCTGACAACAGGATGAACGCAAGCCTTCCGTTTGGTTCGCAGAATACCTTAGCCGCTATCCGCTCCCCCAATTGCTGCGCTTATGCTGCGCAACATGCTCGATCATTTCGATCAACTCCGCGGCGGGGTCTGCCCGCTATTCTGGCCGATCCTCTGGCTTCAGCTTTCTTGGCTGGACCGGCAGCTGGATGGCGCGCGCCCGCTCATCCTTTTGACCGTGACGTGGTTTGGCGGAGTACAGATCCGCCGCATTATCGACGAAGATCCGCCCACGTGGCGAGATGAACTCTATGCGGCGTGGGCCGGCTACAGCCGCGCCGTGATCAATGCCGTGTTCAAGATCCCCGATGTGCGGATCGCGCGCTTTGTCTGTGGGCACGGTGGCAAGCCAGCATTCAAGCCATCGGACCGCCTCTTGCCAGCTGTCTGCGACAGCTCCTAGTCGGTCTCATCGTCTGCGTCCTCATCGCCTGTGTCCAGGTCAGGCATGTCGCGGGCAGACGGATCTTCAATATCCGGTTCCTCTTCATCATTCAGGGGTTGCAGGAAGTCAGGCGCTCCCGGCAGCTCAAGCGCGTCCCAGATCGACTGGCCGACGCGGTCTGCGCGTGCGCGCACGACATGGGGCGTCCAGTCAGCCTCCCGCATCGCATCATCGACCAGCTTCATAGTCTCCATGACGCCGGAATGGGCTTCGATCACCGCCCGTTTTTCCTGGAACGAGCCCCTATCCATCTCGAAATTGATGGCTTCGGGCACGAGGATCAAATTCCCGAGACTGTCGGTCAGCGTAAATCGCTCGCCGGCATCGGGAAACTTCTCGGTCCAGCCTGAATCAGGCTTCGGATTGGCCGGGAGAATGTGTTCAACCGTTGGCCTGTCCCGCCCGCGCGCCTTGATCGGTCCGAGATCTCGCCGCCCTTGTGCTTCATACCATTTCAGAAGATTGCGCCGAAAGGTTGCGTCCGGAATCGGCGTGCGCAGGGTGCGGCGAATTCGATTGAGCATGACCTCATCGAAAACAAGCGCATGGTCGAATGGATTGCGCTGGTTGCGATGGTCGAAAATCGCGTTCTTGAAAATCCGCGCCCGCCGCTCCGGTGAGATTCTCGCCAGTTGCAGCGCCATGGCGCGCTTTTGCAGCGTGTCGAAAACCTTCGCGCGCCACGTCGCCTGTTCCGTTTCTCGCTGGCGCTTGGACATGCGGGTATATCTGCGGCGCGATTTCGCCATAAGGCTCACGGCAAAGGGGCGCCACTCATACCCGTAGATCGCCCAAACCGGCAGAAGAGGCCTCAAATCATCGCGTTGGCCAACTTGCCCAGCTTTCGCCACCGTGTTGATCAGAGACCAATCATTCGCAACATATTTTGCGACGCTTCCAAGCCAGGGGTGTATCCCGTCCTCTCGATCGTGGTGGCGCGCCTGAGCCCAGTCCAGCAATCGACCAAGCTGCGCTTGCGAGGAGTCGTGGGGGGTATCTGGCCGGGTATAGACCATGAGGTCTGCGACGAACTCGTCAAAGTCCTTGAACACCGTATCCCGCACCGTGTCCCACGTTTCCACAAG
>JBCBWQ010000343.1:0-1789 GCA_039817025.1 Pseudomonadota bacterium
CCCTGAAACTCGACCTGCGCCGCAAACGGCAAAGCCTTGTTGATATTGCGAAGCGTGCCCGACCGGCCCTCGATCGCGCCACACTCCGCAAAACAGATCGCCTCGTTGCTGCAGGCAAGCTGCTGGAGACCCTGTCTTACGAAGCAACGCTCAGACGTGGCTATACGCTTGTTCGCGACGATACAGGCACGCTCATCCGCTCCGCCGACACTGCCGGGAACGCCCCCGCCCTGACGCTGACCTTTGCCGATGGCGAGGTGATCGCAACGCCAACTGGTACACCGCCGTCTAAGAAAAAAGCGGCGAAGCCAAAGCCCGCCGCCCCGAAAAAAGCCGGCCAGGGCTCCTTGTTCTAAGTCTCATCCCTTTCGGACTTTCACGACATTACCGGCGGTCGCCTCTACGACGATGCCGTCGCCGTCGCGAATGACACCGTCGCCAGCAAGTTCGGCGCTCCACTCCGTGTCGCCGATCTTCACGCGGCCCAGCCCGGCTTCGAAATCGGCCGCGGCAATGCCGCGCCGGCCGACCAGACTGTCCATGCGCTTGTTCAGTGTTGGGTGCTCTTCGGTCATCTTCCGCATGCCCGCAAAGACGGTGCGCCCCAGGAAGATCAACAGAACTGAGGCAACGGCGAAGAACATGAATTGTGCCTGCCATCCACTCGCCAACTCCGGCGCAAGAGCGGTGAACATCGCCGTCAGGCCCGCTGCAATGGCAATCCAGAGCAGGTCGAACGTTCCAAGGGCCGCCTCGATGCCCAGCATGATCAATCCAATGGCGAGCCAGTGCCACATGGACAGTGTGGTCATCGCATCAAAGATCGTTTCCATCGCCAGTCCTCCTAGCTCTGCCCCTGCGATTTCTTGGCCGCATCGGTCAGGCCCTTCACGCCCTCAATCGTTCCGAGGATCGAGGAGAACTCGGCCGGAATGATGACCGTTCGCTGTTGGTCCGATGTTGCAAGCTTTTCAAAGGCGGTGACGTACTGCTGTCCAAGGAAGTAATTGATCGCGTTGACGTCGCCTGCCGCAATCGCCTGGCTCACCATAGCCGTTGCCTTGGCTTCCGCTTCGGCTTCCCGTTCGCGCGCTTCCGCGTCTCGGAAAGCGGCCTCCCGGCGGCCCTCGGCTTCAAGGATCTGGCTTTGCTTCTGGCCCTCTGCCTTGAGGATGGCGGACTGCTTCTCGCCTTCTGCGGTGAGGATTTCGGCACGCTTGAGGCGCTCAGCCTTCATCTGCCGCGCCATGGCTTCGGTAATGTCGGCTGGCGGAGTCAGGTCTGCAATCTCGATCCGCGTGACTTTCACGCCCCAGGGGTTCGTTGCCGCGTCCACCACCGAAAGAAGGCGGGCATTGATTTCGTCGCGGTTGGACAGGACCTCGTCGAGGTCCATGGAGCCAACCACCGTTCTGATGTTTGTCAGCGAGAGATTGGTGATCGCATTTTCGAGATTGTTCACCTCATAGGCCGCAGCAACCGGATCGATGACCTGGGTGAAGACCACGGCATCGCAGGACACCATGGCGTTGTCCTTGGTGATGACTTCCTGGGTCGGCACGTCCAGCACCGTCTCCATCATATTCATCTTGCGACCAACCCGGTCGACGATCGGATTGATCACCGCCATGCCCGGACTCAGCGTGCGTTGGTACCGGCCGAAACGCTCAACGGTCCAATTGAACCCTTGCGGCACGAATTTGAACGCCGACAGCAGCACGACAACCGCCACAATCAGCAATGGTCTTTATCATTCTGCTGATTGTGGCGGTTGTCGTGCTGCTGTCGG
>JBCBWQ010000344.1:0-1777 GCA_039817025.1 Pseudomonadota bacterium
GGCCGACAAGCCTTACGACACCGAACTCCATGCCGGCGGCGAAGCCGCCTGGGACATGTCCGACGACGGCATCGCTTACATCAAGGCCCATGTCGGGGCGGGTTCGACAACGTTGGAAACCGGTGCTGGCGCAACCTCGCTCATGTTCCTGGAGCAGGGCGCAGACCACCACGCCGTCACCCCGTCCGAGACTGAGCGCGATCTGATCACAGCCGAAGCCGACCGCCGCGGCCTCGACGCGTCGAAGCTTACCTTTCACCTCGGTTACTCGCAGGACGTGCTACCGCGCCTGGACCTCGGTGCGCCCCTCGATTTCGTCCTCATCGATGGCGGCCATGGCTTCCCGATCCCCGCCGTGGACTGGCTCTACACTGCGCCGATGCTGAAGGTCGGCGGGATCATGATGGTCGACGATGTGGACCTGTGGACCGGTGCCATGTTGGTCGACTTCATGGATGCTGAAGCCTGCTGGACCAAGCGGGACGTCCTTCGCGGGCGAACGGCCGTCTTCGAGCTGACCTCGCCGTTTGAGCTGCACGAATGGACCAAGCAGCCGCATGTCGTCGCCAAGTCCAGATGGCCGCAGAGAATGCGCAAGGCAAGGAATGTTGCCGGCCTTGTGGCCAAGGGCGAATTCGCCACCATCCGGTCCAAGATGGCCCACGAGAAACGCCTCGCAGAAGCGGCCAAGGACGACTACTAGGGCCTTCACCAAGCAAAAAGGCCGCCCCGAAGGACGGCCTTTCCTGTGTCACATGAGACGAAGGGGCTATGCAAAGGTTTCAGCCGTGCCTCCGGTCGGGTTCAGCGGGTCTTCGCCATACGCGTTCGGGCCCTTGTCGCCAGGTAGGAAGCCGAGCAGTACGAGTTGCCAGATCGACACGCCGAGGCTCGCCAGCGCCGCAACGCCAGCAATCATCGCGCCGATCGCGCTTTCGCCGAAGATGAAGACCGCGCCGTACTGGACCACCATGATCGCCAGGCCGATCAGGAAGAAGTACAGCACCCACCAGCCGCTCCAGCCGCGGTCGTGGAAGCGTTTCGCACCGACGCAGATGCTTGCCCAGAACACGCCGATCAGCAGCGGCAGAGCCAGAATGCCCGCTATCGCTCCGGCGTCGCCTAGAGCGGCCATGAGCCCGCCGATGATAACGACAGCAACAATGTACACGCCGATGATCGGCAAGACGAATTTCAGCCAGTAATCTTTCCGGCTCACGCGACCTTTTGCACTAAAGTAGAAGTCTTTCATGGATGTCTCCCTCACTCCATGGACCCAGTTTCGCGCGGGTTCGCGTTAACGGCTAGTAAAAGTTTTCTGTCGCCGCGATCGGCTGCCCGGCTGCGGCATTCCGTCTCCGAGACCACAGGGCCTGTTCACCCCGACAAAAACCCCTAGTACGTCTGAGTCGAGCAAGAATAAGGCGTTGAGCACCATGGTCCAATTGACCCTGCCCCAGAATTCGAAAGTCCGCAGCGGCAAGGACTGGCCGAAACCAGAGGGCGCATCCAACCTTAAGCGCTTCAAGATCTATCGCTACAGCCCGGAAGAGGGTGGGAACCCGCGCTGGGACACCTACTGGGTAGATCTCGACAAATGCGGGCCGATGGTCCTCGACGTTCTGTTTTACATCAAGAACACCATCGATCCGACGCTCGCCTTTCGCCGATCCTGCCGCGAAGGCGTGTGCGGCTCCTGCTCGATGAATATTGGCGGTAACAACACGATTGCCTGCACAAAGGGATGGGATGATGTCGCCGGCTCGACGATCACCAT
>JBCBWQ010000345.1:0-1772 GCA_039817025.1 Pseudomonadota bacterium
CATGAGGAAGTCCGCCGCTTCAAAGGCGGCGCGGCGATGGGCTGAGGCCGTGGCCACAAACACGATGGGGTCGTGCGGGGCCATTGTGCCGGTGCGGTGAACGATCTGAGCGGCGACCAATGGCCATCGCGTGTTTGCAGTCTCCAGAGCCGCGGCAATACCGTTTTCCGTCATTGGGGAATAGGCGTCGAGATGCAGCCCCGAGACAGCCTGTCCATCGGCCACGTCCCGTACAAGGCCCGTAAAGGTCACGACCGCACCAGCGCCAGCAGCCCGCGCATTGAATGCGGCAAGCAGGGCCGCAGGATCAAGGGGCGCAGCGCTGAGAAACACTATCCGCCTCCAACGGGCGGCATGAACGCGATCTCACCCGGCGCATCGAACACAGCGGGTTCTGTGACAATCGCGCCATCAATCGCAAGGCGGATCGTCGGATCGAGGAACCCGCCACCCGCGCCATGAACGTCATCCGCCCACTGCCGAAGCGCCGCCGTATCGCGCACGGTCTCCGGGAGCGTGGCTGAGTGTTCACCCAGTCCGGTGAGGTCGCTCACGCGCCCGAAATAGAGAAGCCGTGTCATCGCCTAGCCTCCCGTTGTCGACATGTGGCGCGTGAGGGCGGGGTCGGCGGCGCGCCGCTCAATTTCAAACTCATGCCGTTCCGGCTTCGCACCCAGCGCCCGGTCGAGCGCCGCATTCAGGGCCGCATCCGGGTCATCGCTGTCTCGCAGGGCTGCGCGCAGGTCGACATGATCATCCTGTCCAAGGCACATATAAATTCGCCCTGTGCAGGTCACCCGCATCCGATTGCAGCCCGCGCAAAAATTGTTCGTGAGCGGCGTAATAAAGCCGAGTTTGCCGCCGGTCTCAGCGACGCGAACATAGTCCGACGGTCCCGCATTCGGGTCGGAGCGTGCAAGCGGTTCCAGCGACCATTGCGCCGCCAGTGCATCGCGCACCATGGTGAGCGGCAGGTATTGGTCAAAGCGGTCCTCGCCGGTCTCTCCCAGCGGCATCACCTCGATCAGCGAAACATCCATCCCTCGCCCATGGGCCCAGGCAATGATGTTCGGTATCTCGTCCGCATTCTGGTGTTTCAGCGCAACCGTGTTGATCTTGACCTTCAGGCCCGCAGCCTGCGCGGCATCAAGCCCCGCCAGCGTCTTGTCCAGCGCATCGCGCCGCGTGATTTCCCGGAACCGGTCGCGATCCAACGTATCGAGCGAGACATTCACCCGGCGCACACCGGCGGCTGCAATCGCTTGGGCATGCTCTTCGAGCTGCGTCGCGTTGGTCGTCAGGGTCAACTCATCCAGATCATCGCCAAGCCGCACGCCCAGCCGGTCAATCAGAGTGCGCACATCACGGCGCACCAGGGGCTCACCGCCAGTGATCCGTATTTTCCGAACGCCGCGATCAATAAACGCCCCAGCGACGCGCTCAAGCTCGTCCAGCGACAACAGTTCGGCTTTGGGTAGGAACGTCATGCGCTCGGCCATGCAGTAGGTGCAGCGCAGGTCGCATCGATCCGTCACGGACAGCCGCAGATATGTGATCTGCCGGCCAAAGCGATCAATCAATGGTGCTGAAGTGACCGGTGCGCCGTCAGCCATAGGCCGCCTCCGCTTTTGATAGATCCGACGGCGTATCAATGTCCCGGGCGTTTTCAGCTGCCATCGGCACATCTACGACGGTGTTCATCTGTTTGAGCAGGGGCCCTGCGCCAGCATCGCCCGCCGCCGTCATCAGGATTGGGGCCGTTCGACGGGCGA
>JBCBWQ010000346.1:0-1767 GCA_039817025.1 Pseudomonadota bacterium
GGGCGCGATGGAGCTGACAGAGCCGGAGTTGAGCGATAACAGCGCCCTGGACCGGCTAGGGCAGGGTGGCTTAGAGCCCTGCCGCCTTGGTCAGGTTCACCCGGAACCTGTCACGCCTGCGTTGGTACTGGCGTGTCATTTCGGCAGAGGCATGCCCCAACTGCTTCTGGACATAGCGTTCATCGACTTCGGCGCTTGAGGCGAGACCGGCGCGCAAGGAGTGACCCGCGAAATGTTTGACGCGGTCTTCGTCGGATAGTGTCGCGAGGGCAGGGCGGTCGAGACCGACGCCGGAGTCCAGCACGAGTTTCTTGATCAGTCGCACCACATGCTTGTCGGAAAGACGTTCTAGCCCGACCCCGGAGTTGTCCCGATAGACCCGCCGGAAGATCGGCCCGAAATCGATCTTGGCGAAGTACAGCCACTGTTCGAGCGCATGGACAGGGCAGGTCTGATCCGACGATCCGCGCCCGATCTCGACTTCGCGCCAGCCGGTTTTGCCCTTGATGTGGAGCACGGCCCCTCCGACGAGGAGCTCAACAAAGCCACGGCTGTCGTCGGTATCGTCCTTGCCAACATCGAGGCCGACGATCTCGGTGCGGCGCAGACCGCCGGCATAGCCCAGCAGGATCATCGCCCGGTCACGCATGTCGCGCAGGCCGAAAGTGAGGGCGGAGACCATCTCCAATACGTCCTCGGCGAGTACGGCTTCCTTCTGTTTTGGCGGTTTGCCATGCGTATTTTTGATCCCGGCCCAGACGGCAGCGATGTGACGGTCCTTCAGGTCGAGCGTGAGACCGCGCGCCCGGTAGTTTGCCGACAGGCCCGACAACCGTCGCTCGATTGTGCTGACCGTGAGGGCCGGGGAGCTGCCCTGCGGCTTGGCGCAGTCGGAGATATAAAGTCCAACCACAGCAGGGGAGGGGATCAGGGGGTCGACACCCTTCCGCCGGCACCAGCTGGCAAAATGCTTCCAGTCCGCCTTATAGGCTTTGTTGGTGTTCTCGGCCGTGGCGGCTGCCGCATAGTCGCGCGCCTGGTCAACGAGACGGTCCAGTGAACCGGATCCGGCCACATGGGCGGGCAGGGCGATTGCATCACTTTTGTCTTGATCTCTCTCCTCGACCTGAGCATCATCCAAGGTACCGGAGCGCGGTGACGTCGGTTTCACGTTCTCTGAGTCCATTCTTTCCCCAAAAATCCACTAGTTTTGATGTTGGTTTCCAGCCTATCTTTTTACGTCCGATAAGGCAAACTTATTGGACATATCAAAGAACCGCAGGGTGGGGCGGTTTCTACACTATATGGTAGGCAAAAGCGCCGCCGTGCGATAGTCTTGTGGCATGACCTACGCCCGCGACGACTTCGAGAGCCTACCCCGGATGCCGGCCTGGGTCACCTCGGCGCGACCCGAAACCCCTGAAGATGTGGCGTTTTTGTCAGGCGCGGCGCTGAGCCACCTGCATCTGGTGTTGAGCCGGCACGACGTCCCCCAGACCTTGCTCCGGGCCCGTATGGCATTGCGCGCCGCAGAGGCCTGCGTAACGTACCAGGGACGCCCGGAACGGGTTTCGGACCTGCGCGATGCGGTGGCGTTTCTACAGCCCGGCGACCAACCCGGACCCGCGGGTGAGATCTATCTGTCGTGGAAGAGGGCGGTCGAGCGGCCGGTGTCGGTCAAGGCGTTGCACCGATCACTGCCGAACCTGGAGCCGGAGCAGATTGCGGCCTGGCTCGACGCGGGGCAGGGGGCGCCGGTGGCGCGGG
>JBCBWQ010000347.1:0-1637 GCA_039817025.1 Pseudomonadota bacterium
GCTGTTTGACGCCGCAACAGGTCCTCCGCGCCAAATAATCTCGGTTCGGGCCCAGGGCCGATCTCTGGCTCAAGTTCCTTGACGTTCTTCAGCCACTCTTCGTAGGGATGTTCTGAAGCAAGTCGATCGACAATCTCGTCGTGTTCGTAGAACCGGCCCTCCTTTAGATCGACCGCGATCATTCCTCCGGCACGCACATGGCCCTTTCTGGTCACTTCGCGATCCCCAAGAGGACACATGCCAGCCTCTGACCCAACGGCCAAAATTCCATCCGTGGTGAGCGCATAACGAAGAGGACGCAAGCCGTTGCGATCAAGCCCTGCCACGGCCCAACGCCCATCAAAAGCGCAGACAGCCGCAGGCCCGTCCCAAGGCTCCATCACAGCATTGCAATACGCATAAAGCGCTGCGTGCTTATCTGGCATGATGGACGCGCGTTTCGACCAGGCCTCCGGAATCATGAGAGATTTGGCCATCGGCGCTTCGCGCCCTGCTTTTACCATTAGCTCGAAGACCGCATCCAATGCACCGGAATCTGACGATCCACTCGGCACAACGGGTTTGATGTCGTCCTGGTAGTCTCCGAATGCGCCAGAAACCATCTTGATCTCATGGGCCCGCATCCAGTTTAGGTTACCGCTAAGCGTATTGATCTCGCCATTGTGAGCGATCATGCGGAAGGGCTGGGCAAGGCTCCACTGCGGGAAGGTATTTGTGGAGTACCGCTGGTGGTAAATTGCCACCGAGGAAACAAAACGCTCGTCCTTCAGATCGAGATAGAAATTATCGATATCCTGCGCAAGGAACATGCCCTTGTAGATGAGAGATTTCTGACTCAGTGAGCAGATGTAGAAGGCTGGAATGGCAGCTTCTCGTGCGCGTCGCTCAATCCGTCGACGGCAGATATACAGTGCCCGTTCAAGCTCGTCCTCACTCCGCCCCTGCCCATCGCGAAACATGATTTGCTCAATTTCAGGACGCGTATCGGCCGCCTTTTGTCCGATGACTGAAATATCGACAGGAGGCTGACGCCACCCATATATATAGAATCCAAAATGAAGGATTTCAGTTTCCACGATGGCTCGAGCCGCTTCCTGCTGGCCAAGGTCGGTCCGTGGAAGGAAGATTTGACCCACGCAGATCGCATCACTCGTGGGAGAATGTCCCGTTCGCTCAATCTGTTCCCTGAAGAAGTCCTGCGGCACTTCAAGGCGAATGCCTGCGCCGTCACCTGTCTTGCCATCAGCATCAACAGCGCCGCGATGCCAGACATTCTTCAATGCCTTGATGCCCATCTCAACGATCTCGCGCCGCGGCCGCCCATCAATTGCGGTCACCAAGCCAACGCCGCAGGCTGAATGCTCATGCGCCGGATCGTAGGCGTGTGCTTCGATTAGCCTTTGCCGATTCTCCAAGTAGCGGGCGACTTCGTTTTTCATGATGCAGTCTCTTCCAGCCATGCGATTACTCCGCTGCCTGCTTTTGCAATTTGGCCTGGGCCTTCATATGGGCATGCATCGCTTCAGCAGCGTCGCGCCCGTCTTTGATCGCCCAGACCACAAGCGAGGCTCCGCGCACAATGTCTCCGGCAGCGAAGACGCCCTTCAGTGATGTCTCCATGGTCGCGAAGTCGATAC
>JBCBWQ010000348.1:0-1532 GCA_039817025.1 Pseudomonadota bacterium
GAAGAAGACCTGCAGGGCTTCGACGCCATCGCGCACCTTGCCGAGCTCTCCAATGATCCGCTGGGCCAGCAGAACCCTGGCCTGACCCACGAGATCAACCACGCAGGCTCCGTGCGCCTCGCCAATCTCGCGCGCAAAGCTGGCGTCAAGCGGTTTGTCTACATGTCGTCCTGCTCGGTCTATGGCGTGGGCAAGCCAGACGAAGTGCTTGATGAAACCAGCGACGTGAACCCGCAGACGGCCTACGCCGAATGCAAGGTGAAGGTCGAGAACGACCTCGCGCCAATGAACGACACAGATTTCATCACCTGCTTCATGCGTAACGCCACGGCATACGGCGCAAGCCCGCGCCAGCGCTTCGACATCGTTCTCAACGACTTGTGCGGCCTTGCCTGGACCACGAAAGAGATCAAACTCCTGTCGGACGGGACACCGTGGCGCCCGCTCGTCCACGCGCTTGATATGTGCCAGGCAATCTACTGCGCTTTGAAAGCAGACGCCGACAAGATTGGTGGCCAGCGCATGAATGTTGGCTCGTCGGAGCAGAATTACCGCGTCATAGACATCGCAAAAATTGTTGCGGCAGAGTTCCCGGATTGCGAACTCATCGTCGGCGAGCCCAGCGCGGACAATCGCTCCTATCGCGTCAATTTCGACAAAATTCAGCGCCTGATGCCGGACTTTGAATGCCAGTGGACCGCCGAGAAAGGTGCGGCTCAAATGCACAAGGTGTTCCAGAGCATCGCGATGACTGAAGACGTTTTCCGCGCCCCGCCCTACACCCGCCTCAAGATGTTGATGAAGCATAAGGCTGCGGGCCTGTTGTCAGACGACCTCTACTGGACGTTCAGCTGAGCCCGCACAATCCGTCGCAGCTCAAGCGCGGCGGAGGATGATAATAAACCCGAGCCGCCCCGAAACGGGGCGGCGAATTGCAATGAGGCAAGCGCTCCATGCGGCTAGAACAGCCCCCAAAGGACCCCTCCTACGATCTGGTGATCGTCGGCACCGGATTCGGGTCACTGTTCTACCTACACAAAGTACTCGAGCGCGCGCCGGACACGCGCGTTCTCCTCCTTGAGATGGGCGATTTCCGCACCCCCGAAACCCAGCGTGAAACCGGCCTCAACAGTCAGATCCATTATTCGGATGCTTATCACTCGCTGCCGGACCAGAAGCGCTGGATTACAAATATTGGATTTGGCGGCGGGACGAATTGCTGGTGGGGCCTGACCCCGCGCATGCAGCCATCCGATTTCCGAATGAAGACCCTCTATGGTGTCGGACAGAACTGGCCGGTTACGTATTACGATCTCGCGCCGTACTATTCAGAAGCCGAAGAGATCATGCAGGTCTCCGGTGACAATGACATCGGCATCCGGTTCCCGGGCGTGAATTATCCGCAAGCCCCCCATCGCCTCAGCACGCCGGATGAAATCCTTAAATCAGCCAACCCCGACCACCATTTCTGCGTACCGTCGGCGCGCCTGCGGACTCCAATCGGTTCGCGCGGCGCTTGTTGCGCGACGGCG
>JBCBWQ010000349.1:0-1454 GCA_039817025.1 Pseudomonadota bacterium
CGGCCAGGATACCGTCCAGATCATCGACAATCAGATTGAGCATGTAGGGCTCGTTTGAGGGCTCGAAATAATCGGTATCGGCATCGAACATGGAAAAGATCGTCCGCGCCCCCTCCGGGAACGCCGTGGCGGAGTCGCGGTGCAGGAAGTGAAAGCCGCCATAATCGTTCGGCTCCAGGCCAAGCACGTCCGCATACCAGGCCTGTGTCGCCCCCGGGTCCTTCGATTTCAGAAAGAGCCCGCCGAGCCCAAGAACCTTCGCCATTGTTGCCTCCGCCGCTTGCCTGCCGGGCCCTGCGCCGTCAGACTTTGAGGACAAATACTACCATAAGACGAGGGAGCGCACGAGCATGACAATCGAGGCGAGACGAACACCGGACGAACGATTTGTGGACCTCCCCG
This sequence comes from Pseudomonadota bacterium, assembly GCA_039817025.1. GTDB lineage: Bacteria > Pseudomonadota > Alphaproteobacteria > Caulobacterales > Hyphomonadaceae > JANQQC01. Next base: position 403 of record JBCBWQ010000349.1, read on the forward strand.
GCTGGAGCTATGCGCCGAACTATGTCGACGACCTGCCCGGCTATGAAACCCTGCGGGTGGCCTATGTCGACGAAGGCCCCAAAGACGCAGAGAAGGTGTTCCTCTGCCTGCACGGGCAGCCGAGTTGGTCGTACCTCTATCGAAAGATGATCCCGGTGTTTCTGGAGAGCGGTGCGCGGGTGGTCGCGCCGGACTGGCTTGGATTTGGCCGGTCTGACAAGCCCGTGGACGACGCTGTCTATACTTACAGTTTCCACCGCAACCTGATGCTGGCCTTCATCGAGCGACTGGACCTGAAGGGCCTGACGCTGGTGTGCCAGGATTGGGGCGGGATCCTCGGCCTGCCGATTGTACCGGCGCTCGCTGATCGATTTGAACGGCTGATCGTGATGAACACCGCAATGCCGATTGGGGAGTCCCCGGGCGCCGGCTTTGATGCGTGGAAGGCCTATAACCGATCACAGCCTGACATGGACGTGGCCGGCCTTATGAAGCGCGGTGCACCGATCCTTTCCGATGCCGAGGCGGCTGCCTATGGCGCGCCCTTCCCTGACCAGAGCTTCAAAGCCGGCGTGCGCCGCTTCCCCGAACTCGTCATGGTCGAGCCGGATATGGACGGCGTTGAGGTCTCCAAGGCGGCGCGGGCCTGGTGGGCGACCGAATGGTCAGGGCAAAGCTTCATGGCTGTCGGCGCTCAAGATCCCGTGCTCGGGCCGAACCAGATGGAGGCCCTGCGGGCGACGATAAAGGGCTGTCCGCCGCCCATGATCATCGAGGATGGCGGCCACTTCGTGCAGGAATGGGGCGAGCCGATCGCCCGCGCCGCACTGGAGGCGTTCGGAGACCTGTAAGCGCTAGCGGGGTCGGTGCTGCGTGCCGAGGCCGGCTGTGATGAACAGCGCGGTGGCCGTGCCGGACACGTCGGCCGTGTGCCAGGTGCCAGGCGGGTTGATGGCATATTCGTTGGCCTTGAGCGTAACGGTCTCGGTCTGCCCATCAGGGTGCTCCTGAATGAGGGTCATTTCGCCGGACAGGCAAAGGACAACTTCGCT
>JBCBWQ010000034.1:0-17332 GCA_039817025.1 Pseudomonadota bacterium
TCACCAGTTTGTCGCCCCGTTTGGCGTAAGGCGCAAAACCGAGGTCTTCCTCGGACATCACGGCTTCTACTTCGTACACGCCGTACGAAACGGCAGGATTGAACGCCACCGCCTGGTTAGACGGGATTGTCCAAGGGGTGGTGGTCCAGATGACGATATCGGCACCGTCAGCGCGATTAGGGTCAGGAAACTTTACCCAGATCGTCGGCACCTTCCGGTCCGCATACTCAACCTCAGCCTCGGCCAGCGCGGTGCGTTCCACCGGGCTCCACATGATCGGTTTGGCACCGCGCACGAGGTTGCCGGTCATGGCGAGGTCCAGGAATTCGGAGACGATCTTGGCTTCGCTCTCGAATTTCATCGTCAGGTAGGGGTCATCCCACTCGCCCTCGACGCCGAGGCGGCGGAACTCCTCGCCCTGAACCTTGACCCACTCGGCGGCATAGTCGCGGCAGGCCTTGCGGAATTCAGCGGCGGGCACGTCATCCTTTGTGCGCCCCTTGGCGCGGAAGGCCTCCTCGACTTTCCATTCGATGGGCAAGCCATGGCAGTCCCAGCCGGGGATGTAGGACGCATCAAAGCCGAGCTGCTGGTGCGAGCGCACGATGATGTCCTTGACGATCTTGTTCATCGCCGTGCCGAGATGGATGTGGCCATTGGCGTAGGGCGGGCCGTCATGGAGCAGCCATGGGCGGGCGTTCCGGGCCTTGGCATCGGCGCGCATGCGCTCATAGAGCTTCATCTCGTCCCAGCGCTTGATCCAGTTCGGCTCGGCCTTGGGCAGGCCGCCGCGCATGGGGAAGTCGGTTTTCGGGAGGAACAGGGTCTCGCGGTAGTCGCGGGACTGGGTTTGCGGGTCGGTCGTATCGGTCATGGCGGTCAGATGTCTTCGAGCAGGTGAATGTCGGCTTGGGTTCAAGCAGCGGTCAATATCCCGGCCCGCGCCGCCGGATTGGCTCAGCGCGCAGCCGGGCGACTAATTCGTATGGTCTGTTCCTGCATCATGGGCGCGGCTTAGCAGCCTCCGGCGCATTCGCCAACGCCGCTTTGGCGGTATCCACGTCGCGGTGCATCTGCTCGATCATCTCGTCGAGCCCGTCAAATTTGAGTTCCGGGCGCAGAAAGGCGACGAGAGCGACCTCCATCCATTTCCCATAAATGTCTTGGTCAAAATCGAACAGGTACGTTTCCAGAAGCGGGTCACGCAGGCCCGTGGTGGGCGTGCGTCCGAAGTTGGCAACGCCGTCGATCCAGTCGCCGGAGCGGTCGATGCGGGCGCGCACGGCATAGACGCCGTGCTTTGGATGGATGAGATCGCCGAGGTGGAGGTTGGCCGTGGGGAAGCCGATCGTGCGGCCGCGTTTTTCGCCGCCTTCGACGGTGCCGTCGGCGATCCAGACGCTCCCGAGGAGGTCTGCCGCCTTGCCCGGCTCACCGGCGATAAGGGCTTCGCGGATGGCGGTGGAGGACGCTTTGCCGCCGAGCGCTTCAATTTCCTCGACAATGGTGACGTCAAAGCCCATGGCGCGGCCAAGCGAGGCAAGCCGTCCGGCATCGCCCATGCGTCCGCGTCCGAAGCGGAAATCGAAACCGACGGCAACATGGGCTGCGCCGATACCATCCTTGAGCACGTCCTGCGCGAACTGCTCGTCGGTCATGGCGGCCATGTCGGCATTGAAAGGCAGCTCGAAAACGGCCTGTGCGCCGATGTCCAGGAGCACCGCATTGCGCCGGGCTGGACGGAAGATGCGGAATGGCGGGTCATTGGGGCGGAAGTAGGCGCGGGGCGGCGGCTCGAAGGTGGCGACGCCGAGCGGGCCGGCGGCTCTGGCGGCGTCCATGACTGCGCGGTGGCCTGCATGGACGCCGTCAAAATTGCCGAGCGCTACGGAGAAGCCCTTAGCAGCGTCCGGCAGGCGCCTGTAGTCGGCATAGACCGCCATTAGGCCTCCCGGCTGGGCGCGACGACCTGCGCTTCGCCGCTAATCGCAACCTTATCGTCCACCGAACAGGTGACTTTAAGTGTCACGCGGTTGCCGCGATCCTGCTTCTCGGTAACTTCAGCGCGCACAGTGACGGCCGAACCGATGAAGACCGGACGTTTGAAGCGCATGGACAGGCCGGTGAATATCGCGCCGGGGCCGGGCAGGTTATTGCCGAGAATGCCTGAGATGTAGCTGGCCGTGAGCGCGCCATGGGCGATGCGCTGGCCGAACATCGTTGTCTTTGCGTAGTCTTCATCCATGTGCAGCGGGTTGCGGTCGCCGCTGACGGCAGCAAAGGCTTCGATATCGTCTTCGGTAATCGTGTGGAGTGTTTCATAGGCCATGCCGATTTCGAGATCTTCGTACTTGTAGCCTTCGAGGTGGGCCATGGACGGGCTCCTTATGTCTGCGCGAGCGGGTGATTACACCGCGTTTGCGTCTTCGTCACCATTTCAGGCCGGGCATGGCGTAGGTGGCGTTGACGGCGTGTTCGGCGAAGAGCGCGCGCACCTCGCCTTCGAAATTTTCAAACTCGTCCTTCAGGCCGGTGCCGACATAGACGCTGTCCATGGCCTGGTGATTCGCACCGCGAATGTCGGTGGTCGGGCTGTCGCCGATACACAGGCACCGCGCGGGATCGGTAACGCCGCCAAGCGCTGCTGTCTTTTCGCGGGCGAGGTCGTAGATCGCTGCGTGGGGCTTGCCTGGATAGACGACGCTGCCGCCCTGTTCCTCGTAGATTTCAGCGAGCGCGCCGGCGCACCAATACAGCTCGCCGCCGATTCGAACCTGCTTGTCTGGATTGGCGCAGATCATTTCCAGTTTTGACGCAACCGCGAGGCCAAGCTCCTCGCGATAGTCATCCGGATGGTCCTTGCCCTGGTCGCGCAGGCCTATGCACAGGAGGATGCTGGCATCCTCCGGCTCGGTAAACGTCAGGTCGAGGCCCTCATAAAGGAAGCGGTCATGCTCCCAGCCTTCGTCCGCGCCGAGGCGCCAGATTTTCTCATCGCTGCGGGCCTTGAGGATATTGCGGGTGGCATCGCCCGAAGAGGCGCAATCGTCAAAGGCGGCTTCGGGGACACCAAGCCTGTCGAAATAGTGGATGACTTGGGCTTTCGGGACGGGCGCGTTGGTAATGAGGACGACGCGCTTGCCGTCTTCGCGAAACTTAACGAGCGCGTCGCAGGCGGACCCAAAGGCTTTGCGGCCATTGTGGATGACGCCCCAGACGTCGCAGAAGATCGTGTCGTACTTGTCAGCGACGTCGGACAATCCGGCGGGAAAAAGCGTGTCTGTCATAGGCGCGAGGTATGGCCAGCACAGGGGCCGGTCAACGCCCGCAAGGCGCGTTAACAAAAAGAAGCTGCACAAGGCCTGCGAAACGTGCCATACGAACCGCGGGCCAGGCACCCCCAACGGTGCCCAGTCTATCTGTAAGGATAGGAGACAAACAGATGAGCACCGCTCCCAAGCCGGACGCGCGTCCCGCGTGCCCGCATTTTTCGTCCGGACCAACGGCAAAGCGCCCCGGATTTTCCCTCGCCAGCCTCGAAACCGCAGCCCTTGGTCGCTCGCACCGCTCAAAGGGCGCGAAGGTCAAGCTCAAGCTTGCCATCGACCGGACGCGCGAAATTCTCGAAGTCCCCGATGATTACCTCATCGCCATCGTACCGGCGTCCGATACGGGCGCGGTCGAGATGTGCATGTGGTCGATGCTCGGCGAACGCCCCGTCGACGTTTTTGCGTGGGAGAGCTTCGGCAAGGACTGGATCACGGACGCGCAGAAGCAGCTGCAGCTGGATGATCTCGACGTGCATGTTGGTGATTACGGCGTGCTGCCGGACTTCTCGAAGGCGCGCGATGATGCCGACATCGTCTTCACCTGGAACGGGACAACGTCCGGCGTGCGCGTGCCGAATGCAGACTGGATCAAGCCGAATCCCGACCGCGTCGTGATCTGTGACGCGACCTCCGCGTGTTTCGCGCAGGAGCTAGAGTGGGCCAAGCTCGATGTGGTCACCTACTCCTGGCAGAAAATTCTTGGCGGAGAGGCCGCCCACGGCATGCTGATCCTCAGCCCGAATGCGGTGAAGCGGCTTGAGACCTACACGCCGGATCGCCCGCTGCCGAAGCTCTTCCGCATGACCAAGGGCGGCAAGATCAATACGGGCCTGTTTGAGGGCGCAACGATCAACACCCCATCCATGCTGTGCGTTGAGGATTACCTGCAGTGCCTCGACTGGGCTGAGTCGCTTGGCGGCTGGCGGGCGCTCAAGGCGCGTTCAGATGCGAGCCTTGGCTATCTGGAAGCCTGGGTGGAAGCGACGCCCTGGGTCGATTTTCTTTGTGGCGACGCCGATGTGCGCTCGAATACCGGGGTCACATTCAAGATCACCGATCCGCGCGTGGCCGCGATGGCCGATGATGACCAGAAGGCGTTCGTGAAAAAGTTCGTCGGCCTTTTGGAGGCTGATGGCGTTGCCTACGATTTCAACGCCTATCGGGACGCCCCTGCCGGACTTCGGATCTGGTGCGGTGCCACTGTGGAGCCGGCCGATGTTGCCAAGCTGACGCCGTGGCTCGACTGGGCGTTCGCAGAGACCGCAGCGACGCTCGAAGCGGCCTGATCGCAGGACCTGACCTCACATTTTGCGACGCGCGTGAGCGCTGATCGCTGGAGAGACCCCATGACCAAAGTTCTCATCGCAGACAAACTCGCGCCCGAAGCCGTTGATATTTTCAAGGCCAAGGGCATCGAAACAGATATCAAAGTTGGTTTGTCCAAGGACGAGCTGATCGCGATCATCGCAGACTATGACGGGCTGGCCGTGCGCTCGGCCTGTAAGCCGGATGCCGATGTCATCGCAGCGGCGGACACTCTGAAAGTGATTGGCCGGGCCGGGATCGGCGTCGATAATGTCGACATCAAGGCAGCGACTGCAAAGGGCGTCGTTGTGATGAACACGCCATTCGGAAATGCCATCACGACGGCCGAGCATGCCATTGCCATGATGTTTGCCGCCGCTCGGCAGATTCCGGCTGCGGATGCTGGGACACAAAAGGGCGAGTGGCCGAAAAAGGCCTTCATGGGCCGTGAGCTGTCTTACAAGACGCTCGGCCTCATCGGTTGCGGCAATATCGGTAGCCGGGTGGCTGAGCGCGCCAAGGGCCTGACGATGAAGGTTGCTGCATTTGATCCGTTCCTTACCGAGGAGCGCGCCGTGGAGCTTGGTGTCGAGAAGGTCGAGCTGGATGAGATGCTGGCACGCGCCGACGTCATCACGCTGCACACGCCGCTGACCGACCAGACGCGGAATATCTTGTCCGCCGATGCCCTGAAGACGACCAAGCCGGGCGTGATCCTCGTCAACTGCGCGCGGGGCGGCCTTGTGGATGAAGCGGCCGTGCGTGAGCTGCTGGACAGCGGCCATATCGGCGCTGCGGCGTTCGATGTTTTTGCTGAGGAGCCGGCAAAGGAGAACGTGCTGTTCGGCGCGCCGAATTTCATTGCAACGCCGCATCTTGGGGCTGCGACGACCGAGGCGCAGGAAAACGTCGCGTTGCAAGTCGCCGAGCAAATGTCGGACTATCTGCTGACGGGCGCGGTGACCAACGCGCTCAATATGCCGTCTATCACGGCAGACGAAGCGCCGCGCCTTAAGCCGTTTGCTGCGCTGGCTGAACGGCTTGGGTCCTTTGCCGGGCAGATTTCGGACTTCGGGTTTGAAGAAGTTATTATCGAGTACGAGGGCGAGGTGGCAGACCTCAACCGCAAACCTCTGACGGCAGCGCTACTGGCTGGGCTCCTTCGTCCATCACGCGGCGATGTGAACATGGTGTCGGCCCCTGCGATCCTTCAGGAAAGCGGGGTGAAACTGACCGAGACCAAGACGGAGGAAAGCCCGGTCTATGACAGCCTGATCCGTGTGAAGGTGAAAACCAAGGCAACGCAGAACGCAGCCGAAGGCGGCTGGCGGACGCTCGCCGGAGCCCTGATTGCCGGGCAGCCGCGCATTGTCGAGGTGAAGTCCATGGCGCTGGAAGGCGATTTCGCACCGGTCATGCTGTACGTGAACAACCACGACAAGCCGGGCTTCATCGGCGCACTCGGGCAGATGCTGGGCGAGGCGGGCGTCAATATCGCCACCTTCCACCTGGGCCGTACGGATGCGGGCGGCGAAGCCGTGGCGCTCGTTGGCATCGATTCAGAACCCGACGCTGCAATGGTGGCAAGGCTCGATGGGCTGGAGCAGGTGCGCTACGCCAAGGTGCTGCACTTCTAGGCCGATGTGATGGAGGATGCGGGCGGGCGTTGGCCAGTCCGTGTCCTCCGCGCAACGCTCGCCATGGCTTCTGTGGTCTGCGGGCGACGGATACGGTTGACGGCACCGCTCCTTTCCCGACCATGACGAAAAGGAAAGGATCAGGCCCTTGCGAGTCTTTTATTGCCTTGCTGCAGCAGCAGCCATGTCTGGAACAGCGTTTGCCGGGCCTGTGGATGAGCTGCGGCTCGGCGTCATGGCGCACAATATCTGCGTCAATGACTGCGATAATGCGAACAAGGAAGACGGGCCAAACGTCAATGGCGAGGTCGTGTTCGCGTCGCCAGATTTTCTGAGTTTTGCGTTTTCCCCGCGGCCCTTCCTCATGGCGTCCGGCAACGTGGCCGGCAATACGAGCTTTGCCGGTGGTGGGTTCCATTGGACATTCGATTTTGCGGACAAATGGGCGATCGAGCCGGGACTCGGTTACGTCTTCCATGACGGAACGCTGGAAAACCCGTTCCCTCAGGGCGACCCACAAGGTGCCGCCTTTGCCGAAGAGAACGTCTTGCTCGGCAGCCGGGACCTGTTTCGCACAAGCCTCGCGCTGAACCGCGACTTCGGCGACGCGTGGGGCGTGCAGGTTCAGTATGAGCACCTGTCCCACGGCCAGATCATCGGTAATGGCCGCAATCAGGGCATGGATACGCTGGGCGTACGGGTCTATTGGCGTCTCGGCGGCGAGTAGAAGGCCTCACCAAGGCCTTGCGAATAACGGCAGGGCGCGCAACACTTTTCCCATAAGCACGACCGCAATAGCGCGGCGCATGGGAGGAGTGACATGGGACGCAAGCGCGTTGCGATAATCGGGGCCGGCCTTGGCGGCATCACAGCGGCCATCAAGCTGCAGGAAGCCGGCTTCAGCGACATACAGATGTTTGACCGCAATGACCGGGTGGGCGGCACCTGGGCGGAGAACACGTATCCGGGCTGCCAGTGCGATGTGCCCGTGGCGCTTTACCAATTGTCCTTTGCGCAGAGCGTGAACTGGACGCGGCTGTTCCCGTCGTCGCCAGAAATACAGGCCTATGCCGAGGAGATTGTGGACCGCTACCAACTTCGCCCGAAGATCCGTTTGTCGGATCCGGTTCGCTCTGCGGTCTGGAGCGATGAGAGCAAGACGTGGACGGTAACGACCGAGTCCGGCCACACAATGGAAGCCGATGCGGTGATCGGCGCGCTGGGCCAGCTCAATCGTCCGAAGTGGCCAGAGATCCAAGGACGCGACAGGTTTGCCGGCGCTAGTATGCACTCGGCGCGGTGGGACCACTCAGTGGATTTTGAAGGCAAGCGCGTGGGCGTGATCGGGTGCGCTGCAAGTGCGGTGCAGTTGATCCCCGAGCTGGCAAAAGTCGCGGGGCATCTCACCGTGTTCCAGCGCTCTGCGAACTGGCTTCTGCCGCGCAATGACCGGGCCGTTCCGCCGGAGGAATTGGCGCTGATGATGACCGAACCGGAGACGGCGATGGCGCTCGGGGCGGCCAACCGCAAGATGATCTACGACACGGCAGACCATTATTTCTGGCAGGCATTCTCCTGGACGCCAGAGGGCCGGGCAGCCTACACGCGCCTTGCGACGGACCATCTCGATGCGCAGGTGTCTGATCCGGATCTCAAGGCAAAGCTGACGCCGGACTATCCGATTGGCTGCCGGCGCATACTCTATTGCGACGATTATTATCCGTGTTTGAAAGAGGACCATGTTTCGCTGGTTACGGACGGGATCGAGCGCATCGTGCCAGAAGGCGTTGTGACAGCCGACGGAGCAACGCATGATTTTGACATCATCGTCTATGCAACCGGCTTTGAGACGACGGAGTGGAAGTGGTCTCTGGATATGGTGGGCCAGGACGGCCTGCACCTGAATGACGCCTGGTCGCCGACACCGGAGGCCTATCTTGGCATCACCGTCTCAGGCTTCCCAAACCTGTTTGTGCTCTATGGTCCGAATACGAACCTTGGACACAACTCCATCACCTTCATGCTTGAGCGTCAGGTGGAATACGCCGTGAAGGCCTTGCAGGCGCTTGAGGCAAAGGATGCCCGCGCAATGGCCCCATCAAGGGCGGCGCAGGAGCGGTTCAATGCAGAGCTTCAGGCCGACCTTGATAAAACCGTGTGGGCCGACCCGGCCTGCAATTCCTGGTACAAGACCGCTGATGGAAAGATCACACAGAACTGGTCCGGCCACACGCGGGCCTTCGAAGCCGCAGTCGCCGAGGTCAACCTCGACGACTACGTCATTTTATAGGACTGCGCTCGCTCTGCCTTAAACGAAGGCGAGGTCGGTCTGGAACGCTGACAGGCCCGGCAGAGACGCGGCAAGCTCGTCTTCATTGAGGCCGAACCAGCGCCCGAGCGAGGCGGCATACTGCTCAACCGATGTGCTCGGGATCAAACGGCCACGGCCGGAGTCCTGATCGTGGTCGAGGGCGTATTGTGGCAGGTCGCCGAAGATATTCCCGCCATTGACTGAACCGCCGACGACGAAATGGTGGGACCCCCAGCCATGGTCGGACCCGTCACCATTGACCTGCAAGGTGCGGCCGAAGTCCGATGCCGTGAAGAGCGTGACGTCGTTCTCCATGCCGAGCTCTTCCATGGCCGCGTAGAAGGCACCAACGCCGCCGCTGATTTCGCGCTGGCGGCCGGGAAGCCGGGTGGGCTGGCTGTCATGGGTGTCAAAGCCGCCAATGGAAACGAAGAAGACCTGGCGGCGTGCGCCGAGGGCGTCGCGAATGGCAATTGTTTCAGCCACCGTCCGCAGCTGACCGCCCAATCGTGTGTCGGGAAATGCGGTGACAAAATCGGACAGTCCGTCCCGGGCCGTGTTGTATGTTTCATTGGCGTCGAGGGCGCGGCGGGTCGCGTTGACAACGTCGCGTTCGAACAGGTTGGTCCGCTCAGTGCCAAGGCTGCGGAAGTGCTCATTCAGGACGCCCTGAATTTCATCGGAATTGTTCCGGCCAGATCCGAGCAGGTTGCGTTGCTCGAGGTCGCGGATGGTGAGCGCTCCGCCGCTGCCAGCCTGGTATTGGCGGGCATCGCGGCCGACGAGGAAAACCTCGTTGCCGGCAGCGGAAATGGCGGTGAAAAGCGGCGTCGAGTTTGCGCCAGACTGCAGCATGACGTCTGCAAACCGCCCGCCCCAGCCCTCACGCGCACCTTCAGGCGCGGACGCCATCCAGGTCGACTGCTGGTCATTGTGGGAGAAGAGCCGACCCGGCAGGCGGACCGACCGGTCTCGGTATTGTTGGCGCGTTGTTGGTTCGATCAGAGGCCCTACATTGCCCACCACGGCGGCCTTGCCGCGGGTGAACAGATCATGGATCTCCGACAACTCTTCGGGCAGTCCGAACTTTCGACCATTGAAGCGGGCTTCATCCGCTGCATCCAGAGGCAGGATGCGGTCCCGTGCGCGCGTCGAGCCGCCGGAGATATTGTTGTAGCCGTTCAGGATCGGAGACCGAATGTCACTATACAGATCATACGATGTCTGATCGACGGGAAGGATCGTATCGTGATTGTCGAGCCCGCCTTTAAAGAAGACGCAGACGAGGGCTTTGTAGCCGGTCGTCTCCGCTGCCATGGCGGTCTGGAAGCTCGTCATCGCGGTGGCGAGACCTGACGCACCGATCAGGCCAAGCCCTCCGGCACCTTTGAGAAAACGGCGTCTGTTGAATGCGCTCATTGTTCTGGTCCCCTCTTAGCGCTGTACGATGTAGGCGGGTGATGTGACGGCCATCAGGACCGCGAGCTCGACGCGGTCGAGGCGGTTTTCCTCGACACTGTCTGAGTTGATCGGGATCTGGTTGAGAACCGCGATGATCCTGTTCTTGGTTTCGACCGACATGCGGCCGCCGGTCAGCAAGGTGTCGAGGTGATCGGCAAGGGCTGCCGGATCTTCAGCGAGGGCGATCTCGTCGCTATAGTCCGGGCGGAAGGACGGTGTGTCCTCCATTTTTTCAAAGTTCGGCGTGTCGTCGCGGACATATCGGCTCATGAAGTTCACATAGCCGATGAGCGTGCTCTCATTAACGATCTGCAACTCGGGCGCGGTTAGGCCGGCTTCCCCGGTTTCCGTACCTGGTGCGACATAGCCCGGGCGATAGAAGTTGAACACAGAGGTCGCGCGCAGCGGGTGCTGGGAGAGTCGCGACGAGGACTCGGTTCCGTCGAGCCAGCGTTCGTTGAGGGTGTCTGATGCGCGGACATCGAAGGCGCGGGCCCATTGAACGAAGCGCAGGACCGGCTCTCGGACCTTGCCGTAGTCTGCCGCGACGCCTGCATTCGGTCCCAAGACGTCGGCGTCTGTGAGGACGGCGGCAATCGTTGCACGCAGGTCACCGCGACGCCCATCCCCAACGCGGTCTCCGTTCGGCAATGTGAACGTGCCGGCAGCGAAGGCATCGGCAACACGGCGAACATAGGCGGGTGATGGGTCGCTGGTCACGAACCGCTGGATCATCTGGCGGGCAATGAAAGGCGGCGTATTGGGGTGGTCGACCAGCGCATCCAGGGCGATGTCGATGCTTTCTTCAGCGCTGGTGCCTGCGGGAATGGTCGTGCCGAGGAAGGTTTTTTCGAGCTCTGAGTGGAACTCTGGAAAGATCTGCATCGGCGAGTAGTCGGCGTCATTGTCCGCGTTCTTATCGCCAAAGAATTCGGTGCCCTTGTAGCTGAGGCCCGTGAAAACCTTGGCGAGGCCCGTCACATCATCATTGGTGTAGGTCTCGATGACCTGTCCGTCTGAGCCCAGGCGCGGTGTCCCATCTTCGTTGAGCTCGATCACACCGATGGTGAAGAGCTGCATGATCTCGCGGGCATAGTTTTCATCCGGTACGCGGCCAGATTTTTCATCGCCTTTCCGATTGCGCAGATAGGTCAGGTACCGCCCCATCGCGGGCGAATAGGTCACTTCTTCCAAGAGGTCGCGATAATTGCCAAAGGCATTGCGAGACAGGATGTCGGCGAAGTGCGCCATGGTCAGCGGCTCATTGCGGATCGGCGATCCGCTGGCGTCTGACACGACGAGAATCTGCGACAAGGCGAACACCATACGCTGGCGCAGCTGATCGTCGCCGCCGATCATGTTTTCCCAAAGCTCCAGGGTTGCATCGCGGCGCTCAATCTCTTCGCCTGCGGCTGCGCGTTCGAGCAGTTGCGGAAGGACTTCGGAGGTGTCGCGAGAAAACTCGCGCTGGATCCACTCGCTGGCGTCGTCCCCGTTCAAGTCGTTTGCTGCGCCCTCATCGGACCCGAAGGTTGCCATGTTGAGGAACCGAACGGCTTCGGGTTCAGAATCGATTGTGCTCGTGGCCTGCGGGGCTGGCGTTGGCGCAGGGGTCGATCCCCCGGGTGTCGGCGTGGGTGTTGACCCGCCCGGTGCCGGTGCGGGTGTTGGCGATGGCGTCGTACCCGATTGTCCGCCGTCTGCGCCACTGTCGCCGCCGCCGCCTCCGCCCGAACAGGCGGCAAGCGTCATCGCAAGCGCCGACGCCAGGGTAACGGTGTCGAACGCGCGTTTGGTGTTCTTGGTCATATTCGTCCCCGAAGACTATACTTAGCCGTGTACGGACTGTTCCCCGCTCGGCTGAGCGATAAAAGCCCGAAATCCCGCACTACGGTCAACTTACGTTTCCCTAATCAAATCTGTGTTTAGCTTTGCGGGAAATTCGTGAAGACTTTGGAAACTATTTGATTACTTTTTCGTAGTGATCGACAAGCGATGAAAGTGCGTCGATACCGGCATCGTCCATATACGGAACAACGAGGGCCATGGCTTCGAAGACGGTGCGGTGGATCAGCGTCCTCTCGTCAGCATCGGATTGCGTCAGGGCGCTGCGGCTGAGCCAGAATACCATCGTTGAGATAAGTTGATCGATAAGCGGATCCCGAAGACGCGGATCAATCTCGATTAAGTCCGCAGATTGCAGACCGTCTAAAACGTCTTCGATGGTATTGCGCATTTCAGCCAGCAAAGCGCGGAATCGCGTCGCCAGATCGGGATACCGGTCGAGCAATACGCTCAAGGCCCGAAAGAAAAATCTGAAGTCGTAGATCTCTTCGAGAATTATGTAGGTATAGACCCAATTGTCTTCGAGGGAGGCAATGCGTCCGCGTGAGCCGCGCAGGATCGTCTTCATCTCGGTTTCGAAATTGTCGAAAAGGGCGCGGATGATCGCGTCCTTGCCCTTGAAGTGATAGTAGAGATTGCCGGGACTTATATCGAGCGCGTTGGCAATATCGACCGCTGTCTGTTCGGTCTCCCCTTCGTCGTTGAACAGGTCGAGAGAGGTCTCGAGGATCCGGTCGCGGGTGCGCATGCGGGCAAGGTGTCCTTTCCGGCGAAGGGCTAAAGTTTGACAGGTTTCGGCCTGTATGAAACGAATTTCCTTATAGTTTTTACTGTGATGAGAGGTTTCGGCGCTAGACCGTCCCTCGTCCTGGGTCTGCAAACCGGTTTGCGGGCGCGCTTAGGGAGGTTGGCTGGATGCCGGACAAGGATATTGGACTCGACGCACGCGCGGCAGACACGCCGACGGCTCTGAACCCGCTGCTGGGTGGTGTGAACCGCCAGGAACTTCTGGGCGCTGTGGCGATGATGCTGAGGCGCTCGACGGTCCAGCCGATGGCGACGGCAAAGTTTGCGCGCAACATGACCAAGGAGAATATCGATATTCTCATGGGCAAGTCCGAGCGCGCCGCCGATCCGAAGGACCGGCGATTCAAGGATCCCGCCTGGACGCACAACCCATTCTACAAGCGCGGCCTGCAGATGTATCTCGCCATGCAGGACAATCTGAATGACTGGGTTGGCGACCTGAAACTCGGTGATCTCGAGTATGCACGCGCCGCGTTTGTGATGAACATGATCACCGATGCGCTGGCCCCGACCAACTCGCTGGCCGGCAATCCGGCGGCCCGTAAGCGCGCCATCGACTCAGGCGGCATGTCGCTGGTGAAGGGCCTGAAGAATGCCTATGACGATCTGACGAAGAATGGCGCAATGCCCAGCCAGGTCGACAAACGCCCCTTCGAAGTTGGCAAAAATCTCGGCATCTCCAAGGGCGAAGTGGTCTGGAAAAACGATATTCTCGAATTGATTCAGTACCAGCCGCTGACTGAAAAAGTCCATCGCGTGCCAATGCTCATCATTCCGCCGCAGATCAATAAGTTCTACGCATCCGACCTGACGCCGATGACCTCCATTATCCAGTTCCTGCTGGCGATGGAGATGCAGCCCTTTATCATTTCCTGGCGTAACCCGACCAAGAAACACGCCCATTGGGGTTTGCAGGATTATGTCGACAGCCTGATCCAGGCGACCGAAGTCATCAAGAAAATCACCGGTTCGGCAAAGATCAATGTCGACGGGGCCTGCTCCGGCGGAATTACCACGGCGACGTTTGCGTCGACCCTTGCTGCGGCTGGCGACAACCGGATCAATACGATCACGTTCAAGGTTTGTGTGCTGAACCCGCGCCCCGATGACAGTGACCTCGGTCAGATCGTGTCGGAGAACAGTCTCGAGATTGCGCGTAAGATCTCGAAGCGCCAGGGCATTCTGAAGGGGGATGACCTTGCCCGTATGTTCGCCTGGATGCGGCCGAACGATCTGGTCTGGAACTATGTGGTGAACAATTACCTCATGGGCGAAGATCCGCCGCCCTATGATGTTCTCTACTGGAACAACGACACCACCAACCTGCCGGCGGCGCTGCATTCCGACTATATGGACTTCGCACTCCACCAGCCCTTCGACAAACCAGGCGAAGTGGAGATCGCGGGGCACAAGGCAGACCTGACTAAGGTCAATTGCGATGCGTTTGTCGTCGCCGGGCTCACAGACCACATTACGCCGTGGAAAGCCTGCTATCGGACGACGCAGCTTCTCGGCTCTGAAAATGTCGAATTTGTCTTGTCTTCCAGCGGGCATTTGCAGGCTCTGATCAACCCGCCCGGCAATCCGAAAGCCAAATACTATCGCAATGCGAGTATTCCTGATACATCGGAGAAATGGATCGAAGGCGCTGAATTGACGCCGGGATCCTGGTGGCCGGCTTGGGCGGAATGGCTGAAAGCCCGGTCCGGTGCCATGAAGCGTGCGCCGAAAGCGTGTGGATCAGCAGCGTTCCCGCCACTGTATCCCGCGCCTGGACGGTATGTCTTCAACGACTAGGCTGCGCCAGACCGGCGTGTCCGACTGAAGGAGTAACCGCCGATGGCTGGGAAAACTGCGTGTGAAGAAAAGCGCCCCTCGATCACGATGCAAGAGGTTGGTGGGCAGGTCCTGAGGACCGCCTATTGGCGGGCAGAGGCTGATATGGGCAAGCGTCCGTTGCTGTTCTTCAATGGCATCGGTGCAAACCTTGAGCTGGCCCTCGGCCTTGGCGAGATGATCCGCGACCGGGACATCATCACCTTCGACGTGCCGGGCGTTGGCGAATCGCCAGCCACGGCTTTCCCCTACCGCCCGTGGATGCTGGCCCGTTGGGCGCGGATGTTGCTGGACCAGTTTGGTATTGAGGATGTGGACGTGATGGGCGTCTCATGGGGCGGGGCCATGGCACAGCAGTTTGCGATCCAATATCGCAAACGCGTGGGCCGGCTGATCCTATGTGCGACGACGGCAGGCATGACGATGGTGCCCGGGCGCGTTGGCGCGATCTCAAAGATGCGCGACCCACGCCGCTATACCGATCCAAACTTCATGCGCGAGAATTTTGAAGCGTTGTACGGAGACGATATGAAGGAAGGCGGCGGCGCATCGCATGTCTCGTCGCTCAAGCCACCGTCTCCGAAGGGCTACATGTTCCAGCTTGCGGCGTTTCTTGGTTGGTCGAGCCTGCCTTTCATTCGGTTCCTGCGTATGCCGACGCTCGTGCTTGCGGGTGGCAAGGACCGGATTGTGCCCATGGCGAACGCGCGTATCCTGAATATGGGGCTGCCCAATTCGCGGCTGCATGTGATCGAGGATGGCGGGCACTTGTTCCTTGTCACCAAGTCCGACGAGACACTGCCGGTCATCACTGACTTCCTCGACGAGCTTGAACCGATGAAGCGGGCAGGCCGGGCGGAAAATTCTCGCTACGCTGCAGCCTGACAGCGACCTCTGAACTTGTTAGACGCCCGGCAGGGGGATGGACCCCTGGAATTTGGGCTCGCGAATTGACAGCGCTGTCACAATAGGGCAATCCAAACGGCCCTGACTCGCAAACTGAAAACAGGGTTTCGCCATGGCGCAGTTTATCCCCGTTGACCCCTTCGACATCGTGATTTTCGGCGGCACCGGCGATCTCTCGCGTCGCAAGCTTCTCCCGGCGCTTTATCACCGTTTCTGCGACGGGCAGATCACGAAGGACTCAAAGATTATCGGATCCGCCCGATCTGACATGGATACGAAAGCCTTCCGCGCCTTCGCGCGCGAGGCCTGCGAGGCGATGTCCGGCGACAGTTTTGACAGCGCGCAGTGGAAAGCCTTCGAGGCCATGCTCGACTACCAGCCTATGGATGCCACGGCACCGGATGCCGACTGGCCAGCGCTGAAACAGAAACTGACGAAGGGCGAGCGCCGCCCAATCGTTTTCTATCTTGCCACCGCGCCGCGGCTTTACGTTGACATCTGCGAAGCACTTGGGCGCGCCGGTTTGTCCGATGAGCCTTCGCGGGTCGTGTTGGAAAAGCCGATCGGGACCGATCTTGAATCTGCCAAGGCGATCAATGCCGGCGTTGGGGCTGTCTTTGAAGAGCACCAAGTCTACCGGATCGACCACTACCTCGGCAAAGAGACGGTGCAGAACCTGCTTGTGCTGCGCTTTGCGAACACGCTGTTCGAGCCGCTCTGGTCGCGGGCGTCCATTGACCATGTGCAGATCACCGTTGCCGAGAGCCTCGGCGTGGCGGGCCGTGCGGACTATTACGATCAGTCCGGCGCGCTGCGCGACATGGTGCAGAACCATTTGCTTCAATTGCTGTGCCTGACGGCGATGGAGCCGCCAAATAGCCTGACTGGCGACGATATCCGCATTGAGAAGATCAAGGTTCTGCGAGCGCTGAAGCCGATCCTGGCGGCCGAGGCCGAGAAAGTGACCGTGCGCGCGCAGTACGGACCGGGCCTTGTCGATGGCGAAGCGGCCCAGGGCTACAATGATGAACTGTCCGCCGATGAGCCGAGCACGACCGAGACCTTTGTTGCGGTCAAGTCGGAAATCCGGAACTGGCGCTGGGCGGGTGTGCCGTTCTATTTGCGCACAGGCAAGCGGATGCCTGCGCGCGTTTCCGAAATTGTTGTCCAGTTTAAGCCCGCCCCGCACGAGATGTTTGGCGATGCCGGCATGAAAGCGGGCAACCGGCTGGTGATCCGTTTGCAGCCCGACGAGGCCGTGCGGCTGTTCGTGCAGATCAAGGAGCCTGGTCCCGGGGGCCTTCGGATCAAGCTGTTGCCGCTCAACCTCGCCTACGCCGAAAACTTCACCGTGCGCTATCCGGATGCCTATGAGCGGCTTCTGATGGACGTGGTCCGCGGAAACCTGTCCCTGTTCATGCGCCGGGAGGAAGTCGAAGCGGCCTGGGCGTGGGTCGATGACCTGATTGCGGCCTGGGATGAGAGCGATACGCCGCTGCAGACCTATCCGGCTGGCACCGAAGGGCCTGTGTCGGCCTCCCTGATGATGGACCGGGATGGGCGCGCCTGGTCGGACACGCCATGACCGCCGGCTTATTCACCTGGCGCGCTTTCGATGACCGCGCCGCAGCGTGCTCAGCCGTGGCCGAAGCGCTTGAAGACGCCTTGCGCGCGGGACTTGATGCCAAGGGCAAGGCGTCGTTGATGCTGTCTGGCGGATCAACGCCTGGGCCGGCCTATACGCAGCTTTCAAGGGCCGCGTTTGATTGGAGCCGGGTCAGTATTGGTCTGGTGGATGAACGCTGGGTGCCGCTGAGCGATCCGCGATCGAACGAATTGCTGGTCCGCAAAGCGATGTTTGATGGCGCCGCCTCTGCAGCAATGCTGGTGTCGAT
>JBCBWQ010000350.1:0-1431 GCA_039817025.1 Pseudomonadota bacterium
TCGGTTACTGTCGAGGCGCGTGGCGTCGACGCCGATGCCGCCGCAGACGCAGTCAAAGCCCTCATTGAGGATGGTTTCGGCGAATTGGACGAAGACTAGGTGTTGCGTTGAAGCAGGAAGCGTGACTGACCGGGCTGCAATTGGCGCCGGTCTGGACGGATCGCTTCTGCCCTCTCTGGGCGTTCGGGCGGGGCCTTGAGAGCATCGACAGTGATCATCCCGTTGGCGTCCGCGTAAGGGGCCGCGATCTGATAAATCGTGGCTGAGAATTCAGCCTCGCTAACCACGCGGTCCAGGTTCGGGTCGAACCGAACGGGGTTGGCAAGCGTGTCATCGCGTGTTGGAAGCCGTTTCGCCCAGGCCTGCTGCTCTAGAGCCGTGAGGTCGCCGTCGGCGCTTTCATCGGCGTCCAGGAACGCCGCCGAGATGCCCGTTTCAATTTCCGAAGGCGTTATGACGGCGTCACCATTGGTATCGAAACTGAGGATTAGCCCGCCGCCATCAACGAAGCGTTCCGGCGTGTTGCGTTCCATCAGCTGTTTCGGTTTGCGCCGTTCGCCTTGACCAGGAAGCCGAACCAATCCGTCTTCGGCGGTGTCGGTTGGTACTTCGGCCTCAACCTGCAGCGGAGCGGGAGCCGTTTCGGCAAACGAAGGTGCGGCGGCAAAGGCAGTCGCGATGAGAGTGGCGAAGAGTTTCATGGACGAGATCATAGAGTGGGTTTGCGCGGGTGCCACATGACGTTTCAGTTAAGTAAAAACTTAATGGGCTTGGGTCTTTCATTAACTCGTAGTTAACGCGTTACGGGCGATGCGTTAACCGTTACAGTAAAATCACAAGTTCGACCTGTGTGATTGATGGAGGGACCGTCATGGTGGTCACAGGAGAAAACGTCCCGCTAATCGTGGCGGCTGGCGCATCAGCTTTGTCGATCGCCTCGCTCCTTTGGGCCATGAGGGTGTCCGACGGTGCGCGCGGGGCTGCGAAACGGTTCAAAGACAGGTCCGGTGAACTGGAATCCGAGGTTGCGGATTTCCGCGGCGTGTTAGGGGCGCATCCCGGTGTGGTCTTCGTCTGGGAAGATGAGGCGCTTGATGTCGACTCCGCAGAGATTCCCGCCCCTGAAGTCCTCGGATCGCCGAACGCCTTCGCCGGGTTCCTGAGCTTCACGGACGATTCGGTTTCCGCCAACCCGACTGTCAGGCTCGTCGAAGGCCTCGCTGACCTTGAAGCCCGCGACGCGATGAAGCGTGATACGACACTGCGCCAGTGCCTGCGGGATCTAAGGCAAAACGGCACCCCGTTCTCGATTACGATTGTGGGCCAGGCCAATCGCTTCATTGAGGCCGACGGTCGTACGGCTGGCGCGCGCGCAATCGTATGGCTCACCGACGCGACGATTCGCCATGAAGTCGGCTCCAATAATTATGG
>JBCBWQ010000351.1:0-1359 GCA_039817025.1 Pseudomonadota bacterium
CTTTTTTGGTGTCTGTGCGCCCGTGGCCGGTGCCGCAGTAATGCCGCAGGTCAATACCCCGTCTGAGACGGTGACCGCCCGCGGTGTGATCAAGGCGGCGCGTGAGGCCGAGGTTTCAGTCGCGGTGTCGGCGCGCATCGCTTCGATGCCGTATTCACCGGGCGAGCGCTTCAATAAGGGTGCTGTGCTGGCGCGATTTGATTGTTCACGGATCAAGGCGGAACTTGAAGCCCTGGAAGCCGCGCGCGGTGCCCTGGAGACAACAGCGCGGACAAGCAAGGAACTGTTCGACTATGGCGCGGCTGGACAGCTGGAGCTGGATAAGGCGAATGCGGACGTTGTGCGTGCTGATGCCGAAGCCCGTGCGAAGAAAGCTCAGTTGTCTGATTGTGCGATTTACGCGCCTTATGCGGGCTACGTGGTAGAGCGCCACGTCCAACCCTTTGAGACACCCAGCGCGGGTGCGCCCTTGATGAAAATCATGGATGATGCACCGAGGGAGATCAAACTGATCGCGCCGTCGCGCTGGCTGCGTTGGTTAGAGCCCGGTGCGGCCTTCACTTTCACGGTCGACGAAACCGGTGCGTCATATCCGGCCAAGGTCATCCGTGTCGGGCAATCGGTTGATTCTGTCAGCCGCACGATTGAGCTGACGGCCCGGTTCGACGGCCAAACACCCGGAGCGATCGCCGGCATGAGCGGTGCTGCCGCTTTCGAGGTTGCCGAAACGGAATGATGCCGAAACTCGTCCATAAACAAGACGGGGAGGCCGCATCCAGCGCAAGTGCGCCGCCGCGCAAACCGTCAACGCCAAGCCGGCTTGAGCTGTTGCTTGCGCTTGAAGGGCAGGCGCTGCGGGCGAAAGATCGGCGGGAGCTGCGCCACATCGCTGTGAATACAGCGCGCCGTCTGGTGCCCTATAGCCATGCAGTCTACATGTCGCCAGCGCTGCAGCCGGGCCGCGTCCGCCAGATTGCCCGCACGGTGTCGGGCCAGGCCAGTGCCGATCGTAATGCGCCGCTTCTGCGCTGGCTGGAAGCCAGCCTGGATGCGCACGTCGCCGAGAGAGACGACGATGCCGCAACGCCTTTCCGGCTCGATCCATCAAGCAATGATAGCGGTGTAACTGACCTCAAATACCCGTTCCTTGATGCGTTGTGGTTGCCAGTGGCTGAAGGCGGAATTCTGCTGACGCGGGCAACCTCTTTTGTGGAATCAGAGATTCGGGTTCTGTCGCGCCTGTGCGATGCCTATGCCTGCGCATGGCGCGCGCTTGCCCCCGTCAAAAAAACGAAGAACACGCCAATTGTGCGTAAGCGCGCGGTTCAGGGCGGCGGCGCGCTCATGGTGCTCGGCTTG
>JBCBWQ010000352.1:0-1312 GCA_039817025.1 Pseudomonadota bacterium
GCGCCGCCCCCGCGGTCGGGGCCGCCGCCGTCGCCCTCGTCCTCGCCACCCGGCCGCTCACCGCCAATGTCGGGCGCTGGATGTTCGGCGCGGTCGCGCTCTTCGGTGTCGCCATCCTCGTCTTCGGCCTCTCCAAGATCTTCTGGCTCAGCCTAATCGCCCTCGTCATCCATGGCGGCGCCGACATGATCTCCGTCTTCGTGCGCCAGTCCCTCATCCAGCTCGCCACGCCAGACGCCATGAAGGGCCGCGTCAGTTCGGTCTCCTTCATCTTCATCTCCGCATCCAACGAGCTCGGCGAATTCCAGTCCGGCGTCGCTGCCCGTGTCCTGGGGCCTATTGGCGCGGTCATGCTTGGCGGAACCGTCGCCATCGTGGCCTCCGGACTGTGGATGAAACTCTTCCCACAGCTGGCCCGCGCCGATGCGTTTGAAGGCATTGAGGAACAAGGTATTTCGTCCGCGAAGGCTTGATCTTGCCCGCCACGACGGCAAGCCTGCGCGCCATTCGCCATCCCTTCTCCCGATGGCGAAATGGCTCACTATGAAAAACCCCGGCGGAATTTGCCGAACTCTCAAGACCGTGCCACGCTGGTAAAGGTCAAATTGTCGCTGGATTCCATTCTTCGACCCGGAGCTTGTCTGATGGCGGAAGACACCGAACATGGCGGCATGGTTGAGATGACGGGCGGCACCTCGATTGAGGAATTGCCCTTCGGGCTGGGAGAGCCGGTCGCACACGCGCTGGAAGGCATCGCCATTGCGATCGACCTGATCGGCGTCAGCATCATCCTGCTGGGATTTGCGGTGGCGCTCATTCGGTTGCTCGGCACGTTCCGGCATGGCATCGGGCTCAGGCATGAACTGATGGGTCTCAACCACGCCCGCACGACTCTGGCGAGTTACATCCTCACCGGTCTGGAATTCATGATCGCGTCGGACATTATCCACACTGTGATCACGCGGCAGTTCTCCGATCTCATTTTCGTCGGCCTGCTCGTGCTGATCCGCACCGCCATTTCTTTTTTTCTCGGTAAGGAAGTTGCAGAGCTGGAAAGCCACAAAATGCACGAGTGACGTCTTCCGCAGCGACTCTCGCTTTTGGATTCGGTCGCCCTACCGACCGCAATCGGCGAGATGTTGACAGTCCGCCGTGATGCCTCAACCGGCTCGACTTGGCCCTTTGCGGCTATTCATCATTCGATTGGAAGACCATGCATCTTAAGGAAAGAGAGCTTGTCCCAATAGCCACGCTGGAAAACGATCTTACAGTCTTGCAATGAGAAGAAACCGCACCCGCGAAGGCCTAACGG
>JBCBWQ010000353.1:0-1287 GCA_039817025.1 Pseudomonadota bacterium
GAACCATTGTGGCACAAGTTGCAGAAGTGGATGTCTCTGGGCCGGTCCCTCGTGTGGTGAAGGTCTGGGCCGCTGCCGATCCGGGCTTTGTTGTGAACTCTGATGGATTCATCGCGCAGATTGAAAGCGGCATTATCTACGGTCTGTCGGCTGCGCTTTATGGCGATATCACCGTAGAGAACGGCGCGGTTGTCCAGTCCAATTTCCATGACTATCCGGTTGTCCGGATGGATGATGCACCGGACATTGAGGTCGTGCTGATCAATAGTGGCGCACGGCTTGGCGGCGGGGGAGAGCCCGGGACACCGCCAATTGGGCCTGCAGTCGCCAATGCTATCTTCGCGGCGAATGGAGAGCGCAAACGCACCATGCCATTCGTTTCTACCGATGGCGGCGTTGCCTAGCCCAGAAGCCGTTCAACGAAGCGGGCGTCGCCGCGGATGCGGTTCATGACTACGCCAAGGACGCGCCCGCCATGGTCCTCGATTTCGCCGCGCAAGTCTGAAACGGCTTTTGATGTTGTTCGGTCAGCTTCCGCAACGATCACAACGCCGTCCATTTCCTCGGCCACCACAAGCCCGGCGCTTGAGCGCGACAAGGCGGGCGCATCGACGATAATCCAGTCTGCCGACCGGCGCAGAGCTGTCCACCAGCCAGGCGAGGACGTCAGGCGAACGCGCTGATTGGGTGCCAGCTGGCCAGAACGAAACCTCGTGACCAATAGATTGCCAGCGCCGACTTGCACAGCCGTTATCAGCTTTGGCGTTTTGCCGCGATTAGCGATTGGCGGATCAACGTCGAAGATTTGCGGGGCATTGAGGCTGGCATCGAAAACGCGTCCCGGCTCGGCTGTGCCGCCGAAAGCACCGTCCTCGAATGCGCCGAAAACCGGGTTCGTGCGGAGGTCGAGATCCACCAGCCATACCGGCTTACTGGCTTTTGCCGATGCCAGCATGGCGACAGAGGCTGCAACGCTGCTCGTACCAAGGCCTCGCTCGGGGGAAATAAACATGACCGATGGCGTCGCGCGGGACGTGGTCATACGCGACATGGATCGCCACAGCGCTTGGGTTTCGAGGCGAAGGTCAAACATGAACGGTCAAATTCCAGAAAGGCGCTTAACCATGCCAAACGAGGATTAATTCGCGCTTACGATGCGCGCAGAGGCGGAATTTCAGCCACAACAGGCAATCCGGTTGCGCGCTCAAAAGACTGGCGCGTGGGCATGCCGTGCCGCGTAAAGGCGTGAAGCAGCCCAGCGATGAGCGCGGAAAAGCCCGCGAAAAG
>JBCBWQ010000354.1:0-1270 GCA_039817025.1 Pseudomonadota bacterium
CGCACAGGCGCGGCGCCTGTGCGATGCCTATGCCTGCGCATGGCGCGCACTTGCCCCCGTCAAAAAAACGAAGAACACGCCAATCGTGCGTAAGCGCGCGGTTCAGGGCGGCGGCGCGCTCATGGTGCTCGGCTTGTTGTGGCCGGTCTCCATGTCGACGATGGCACCGGCTGAGATCGTCGCAACGGAGCCGCAGATTGTCGCCGCGCCAATGGATGGTGTCATAGAGCGTATCCACGTCGCCCCGAATGCTAAGGTCAAAAAAGGCGATGTACTGGCGACCTATGTCGACACCCAGACCCGCAACGAAGTCACGCTGATGACTGAAGAGGTCGCCGTTGCCGAGGCCCGGCTGGAGCGTACTGCGATTGCCGCATTCAGTGATGCTGAGACCAAGCGAGAGATCAGGATCATGGAATCCGAACTTGCCCTGGCAAAAAGCAGGCTCGCCTACGCCCGCGAAAACCTGAAAAAGGCAACCCTCGTCGCCGATGCCGATGGGGTTGTCATTTTCTCCGATCCCAATGACTGGATTGGCCGCCCGGTTGCGACCGGAGAGCGCATCCTTCAGATCGCAGACCCCGCGCGCGTGGAAATTCGAATGGAAGCGCCCGTCTCCGATGGCGAATTGCTGACCTCCGGCGCGACGGTCAAATTGTTCCTCGACGCCGATCCCTTGCACGCACTGGCCGGCGGTGTGCTCCATGCAACCCACTTTCCGGAACCGACGCCGGAAGGGGGGCTTGCCTACATCACTGTCGCTACTCTGGACGAAGATACACCGCCAAGAATCGGTGCCCGCGGTGTCGCGAAAATTCATTCAGGCCGCGCGCCCTTTATCTATTGGGCGCTGCGCAAGCCGCTGGTCGGCCTGCGCCAATTCACGGGGATATAGTCGGTGGCCGGTAACGCGCTCCCGCAGCTTCGCGAAGACCTGACGCTTGCGCCCGGCGAGCCGCTCAAGACGGGTGAGAAGACATGGACCGTCTTCGACCCGGTTCAGCACCGCTACTTTCGAATCGGCGAAGACGCCTTCGACATCCTTCGGGCCTGGAAAGCCGAGCCGATTGACCGCGTCCTTGAGCGCGCAAACACGAATCGCGAAACACGCCTGACCGTGTCAGACGTCGAAGCGGCGGCCACATTCGTCGCTGCCAACGGCCTTACGATTGAACCGCCCGGCGGCGACCCGCTGGCCTTGGCGCGAAAGGAAGCCGCATCCAAGCCGACTGGCTGGTCGCAGGCGATGCACAAGTACATTTTTGTCCGA
>JBCBWQ010000355.1:0-832 GCA_039817025.1 Pseudomonadota bacterium
CCAGTCAGCTGAAAATCCGACCTGACTCAAAACTTGTTCTCACGCGCGCGGTGGAAAACGCGAGGGCGCGAGTTGAAGGTGTGAAGGGCCTACTGCGTGAACTTGAGACCGCAGCGAAATTGCTGGCCTAAGCTGCCGAGCGAGCGGTGGAGAATCGGCCCTCCAGCGCGGATTGCGCCAAGAGATCAGCGTCATGGTAACGACGCCGCTCAACAGCACGCCAACGAAACTGATCAGCAAGGCCGGAATCAAGGGATGCTACGCATCGCTGCGCAACGGCGGCCGCATCGACATACCCGCTGCCCGGAAGGGACATGACAAACGTACGCCCATCCAAACGCGCGACCGTATCTGATCGACGAACGGTACCGACACATGCGGCACCGGCGCGTTTGAGCATCTGGATATCGGTAACAGCGTCACCACTGTCTTTGAGCCTGATGGCCGCAATGGAAATTGGCATTGCCCGTGTGTCCGCTTCTTCCATCTGCCGCGAAAGGTGAGCAATGAAGAACGCTTTTGAAAACATACCAGTGGCGCGGTCCACGAGAGTATTAGGAAGGGAAGCGTCTGGGCTCAGGGGCTCAGCCCCCCTGACGCCATCAATAAGGTTCTCCACAAGGTCTGCAATCTCACAAGGCGATGTGTTTCGCGGAATAGCAGCGCCGAACGGATAGAGCTGCGCACCTGTCGCTTCGCCCACAAAAAGAAAGGCTGTTCCGGCGCTCAGTTCATCGACCAGAGTCAGTAACGCTTTCGAATTTGACGCGTCATCGGCGGGCGCCGCAACAACAATGTCAAAGACGGACCGGCTCATATGACGCCTGGCATC
>JBCBWQ010000356.1:0-822 GCA_039817025.1 Pseudomonadota bacterium
CGTCTTCAAGAAGGGATGGAGGCCAAGCGGAAGATCGCGCGTATTGTCGCCGGTCGAATCCCAGATGGCGCGTCTCTGTTTCTCAATATCGGGACGACGACCGAGGCACTCGCAGCCGAGCTGACGACGCGCAAGGATCTGCGCATCGTGACCAACAACATCAATATTGCGAACATGATGCGCGAGACCGAAGGGTCGGAAGTCATGATTGCCGGCGGATTTGTGCGTCCGAGCGATGGCGGAATCGTGGGTGAAGCGACGACTGAGTTCTTGAAGCAGTTCCGTCTGGATATCGGCGTCATTGGCATAAGCGGCATCGATGAAGATGGGACCCTATTGGATTTTGACTATCAGGAGATTCGTTCTGCGCAGTCGATTATACAGAACTCGCGGACCGTTTTTCTCGTTGCAGATCACTCAAAGTTTGGCCGCCGGGCGATGATCCGGCTTGGCCAGTATGCAGACATCGATCATTTGTTCACCGACCAGATGCCCCCTGAATCCTTCATGGATGCCATTCGTGACAGCGACATGGAGCTCCACGTCGCTGAGTAGGGCAGCCGCGCGCTACCGATCGCAAACGCTGCGAGAATTAGCTTGCCACCGGCGCCGTGGATGTTCCGAACGTTAAGGATGCCCGGCGTCCGAAGATCAGCATATTGGAAAGCAGTGCCGTCCCAATGCTGACCATCAAAGTGACGAACATGTAGTGGATGTAGTGAATGCTCGCTGCCACTGCGCCGATGCGGCGATTATCGGTGTGATGACCGGCGTTCTGGTCTACGCCATATTCAGCTTCAAGCTTTACCAGTATGCCGGCCT
>JBCBWQ010000357.1:0-736 GCA_039817025.1 Pseudomonadota bacterium
CGAGCATGTCCCCCCAACGCGGGCGAGGCTCGACTACACACTCATGCGCGCGATGAGTTACGGCCAGGGTCCGTGCACATACGCCCTCAAACGCTCACCGCCCCGGTATGACATCGTCGCTGTTTGGGTCCTCATCGGGCTCGGCAAGGCAACGCTTCATGGCGGGCTCTACGCCCTCCGCTGGCTGATCCGGGATCCGAAACGCGCCTTCTCGCTCGACCGGGCTGCGCAAGGCTGGGGCAAGGTCATCTGGCGCAAGGATTTCAGGATTTATGGCGAAGCGGCGCTGTCTTCCTCCAATAGCGCTGAGTTGCCTGCAGCTTAGGCGAACGATCGCGTGAGCAAACGCGTTACGTCACAGTCGTTACGATACGCACGTGTTGACGCCGCCAGCCCACGCGAGTAGTTACCGCGCCTTGCCAATAACGTGCCCAGATGGCGGAATTGGTAGACGCGCACGGTTCAGGTCCGTGTGCCGCAAGGCGTGGAGGTTCGAGTCCTCTTCTGGGCACCAAACCGCTCTCCAGAGCGGTTTTTTCTTGTCTAAAATCGACGCAAATTCAGGGAATTATGGGATGTTTGGGGTCGTGCACATCGATGCCGTGAAACGTCCAGGGACCGAAGCGGTGAACGATTCGGATGATCTCATCGAACGCCACCAACCGCCCTAAGAAATCCCTCAGACAAGTCTCACGAGGCCCTCAATACTCCCTGGCGCTCCCGGGTGATGGTGATC
>JBCBWQ010000358.1:0-651 GCA_039817025.1 Pseudomonadota bacterium
GCCATCTCCATGCCTTGCCGATGGTCGAAGATGAAGACACGGGCCCCGGCGCGCTTGGCCTGCGTCATGAGGAACGCCGCCAAGACCGATTTGCCGGAACCGGGACGGCCCATGATCAGCGTGTGGCCACTTGTTGGCTCTTTGTCGGGAGACCCGGCCTCATGGAAGGAGAACCGATAGGCGCTTCGTTCCGGGGTGGGGAAGAGCGAAATGACTTTGCCCCAGGGCACCTCGTCCCCTTGCTTGCCGAGCTGGGTCCGGTGGAAGGCCGCGAAATCGGCAAAATTGCGGTTCGTGATCGTGCTGGGGCGCAGCCGCTTGGGCTGGTTGCCGGGATGCTGGCTGAGATAGTGCGTGTTCGCGCCGAAGCGGTCGCTCACCATGGTCACGCCTTCCGAGGCAGCGGCGTTCACGATCTCTGCGCCGAGGGTTTCCAGCGCGTCTAGGGTTTCGGCAAAGACCGTGACGACCATGTGATGATCGCCCATGCTGGCGCGCTTGGCTTCCAGATCATCGGCGAGGAAGGAGAGGTTTTCGCGCAAGGACACCGCGGCGTCATCGGCGGCCTGCATCTGCCTCACCTGCCGCTTGATCCGCGCGATCGTCATGTTCGTGTTCACGGGCGTGAAGGAATGCGTGACGATCATGTCG
>JBCBWQ010000359.1:0-649 GCA_039817025.1 Pseudomonadota bacterium
AGATTTTGGTGAGCGGGCACCAGTCGAAAGACTTCTCCACTGGCTAAAGTGACCAGGTTTTCGGGGGCGGTGGCTTCAGCCGGTGTTTTTTCCGCTCTTGGCCGTAATTCCCAAACGGCAACGCCAATCAGGATTGCTGCCAGTCCGGCGCCTGCGACGCCACCTTCACCTACACTTGGATCAAGCCACCAACCGGATTCGAAATCGACCATGAAGGCTGCTGGGAACCCGGACGCACACCCTAGACTGAACCAGGTCAGTCCGCCCTTCCGCTTCGATGAAACCATCACGGCTGCGGCGTAGAAACACAAAGCAGCCAGAAAATAAGGCGCGCCATAAACGACGCCGAGTTCGCGCCAATCGATGCCTTCCAAGCCCGTTGCGGGCCTGTTCTGAATAAAGGTAGACGTGGCCGCCATCATGATGCTCGGCCAGCGCACAGCCGCCATCGCGCCGAAAGCGAAGGATATCGCGTAAAGCGTGATGATGAGGGCGAAGACCTTGCGCATCGTTCAAGGTTAACCGTGCAGCCTTGCTAGCCGATGAACGCCGCGTTTCGATTTTCATCAATGATGGCTTTGCCCCGGCTCAGACCTCGCGCCATTTTCCGGGTTTCAGGCCCTCAATCGTCCACTCACCGATCTGCCAC
>JBCBWQ010000035.1:0-17222 GCA_039817025.1 Pseudomonadota bacterium
GTATTCAATGGTCTGGATATTGACCGCTACGACATCTTCGACATTGTCTCCTACTGACTCCGGTGTCGCGGAGCGCATCAAGAGCGGATAGCGTTGCAGCTGGCCGTGTGAAATCTATCCACACCGTCGCAGACTGCGCGGCCATAGCAGGCTCGGCCACTGGCGTCAGCGATGCAGACCCGATCGTTAGCGCCTCGCCAAGCGCTGGGCTGCCGGGGGCTTCGGTGCCGCCAGAGACAGGGAGCCCGGATTCATTCGCAAGCTCGAACAGCGTGCGCCCCATGCGGCCGGCAAGTCCGGCGATGGCGATGGAGTCAGTAGGAGACAATGTCGAAGATGTCGTAGCGGTCAATATCCAGACCATTGAATACATCCTGATCGCGCAAGCTTTGGCGCAGGGCAGACTCAAAGTTGACGCCGAGCGTGATTTCGTCGGCAGCGATGATCATGACGCGGCGCTGATCTTCCGGCGATACGGTTGTTGAGTCTTCGTGTTCGCCCAGCGAGACACCGAACAGGATTGGGATCCGGCCGTCCGGGCAGGCGCTGCGGACCGAGTCAAGACCAGATACAATTGTTGCAGCGCGGCGGGTGGTGATTTGACGATTGGCAGCGCGATCGCCATCGGATGACGCGGATCCCAAACCAAACGCTGCATTTGCGGAGCACAGGCGGGAGAAGAAATTCGGGGCGTTGAAAATGTCAGCTGGATCAGCGGGCTCACCGCCATTCATGATGTCCTGCGATGATCCAGATCGCCACGAAAAGGTGTCGTGGAGGACGTAGATTCGGAACTCCGCGAATTTTCCGGTCTCATCGGCGCCTTTGAAGGGGGCGGTCTGTTTCCACGTGCCGGGATCAAGATCGGTTAGCTCCGGTCCGCACGGATTATAGTCCGGGCCAAAGACCCGGCGGTCCCACGCTCTGGCGCGGGCATAGCTTTCGTCTTCGCCGGCGGCGGGCGCATCGGCATCATCGGTGCAGATCACCCGGCCGGTGCCATACTCGATGCCGTACGAGCCTGAGCCTTGCGCGTTTGCCGCCGACAGCAGTCCGGCTGTGGCGCAGAAGATTATACTGGTCAAAATCAGGCGCATGGGGCCGCTCCGGTCATGAACCGAGACTGCGTACCAGCGCGGCAGAAGCCTGTCGAGCGAGGCGGATCAGGAACTATCGAGGAATGCGGGGGGAAAGGCTGCGCCGCCACAGCGCCCAGCGCGCGCTTGTCCCGCGGACATACTGGTAACCGTCGTCGCTGCGATGCGAACCGCCGGCGGCATGATCAAGGGCGCATTTCCTTTTGGCCGGACGCGGTCCACGGCGTCCCAAAGGTCGTCCTGCCATGTCGCTTGAGGATCAGGAAGGACCCGCGAAACGCGCACAGTGCCGAACCAACTGACCCGGATTTCGATGTAAGCGGCGTCATCAGCGTAGCGCGCATAGACGATCGCAAGGTTCAGCCACAGCACCGGCCAGAAGACTGGCGGCACGAGCTTGCTGATGTGGCTGAACCTTGCGATCGTCTATGCGCGCTACGCTGATGACGCCGCTTACATCGAACTCAGGGTAAGCTGGTTCGGAACCGTCCGGGTCTCGCAGGTCTTTCCTGATCCCCGACCGTCCTGGCGGCATGAGCTTTGGGACGCCGTGGACCGCGTCCGTCCGAAGGGAAATGCGCCCTTAATCATGCCTTTGCCCGTCTGCATTGTATCGACAAGCGCGGCTCATCTTCAGGACTCGCCCCTCTGGGCTGGGAATGAGGGCCGCGATAGACCTTGTCGAAGCGGCTGGAGCCCCTACCCGCCCTGGCCGCGCAAGCCCAGTTCCCACGCCGTGTCATCGTCATCGCCTTTCCAGGCGGCATAGGCGACAGAGCCTTCGAGCTCGGCTGCCGCGAGGAGTTGCTCCGGCCAGTCCTCGGCATCAGGGTCATCGAGCCGGATCGGATGCACACCCCAGAGGAGCTGGGCCTTCCGCAGCCGCGCCTCGTCCTTCGATCCATACAAAATCAAATAGCGACCGCGATGCTTGGAAAACTCGCGCAACCGGCGGCTTGAGC
The DNA here is from genome assembly GCA_039817025.1 of Pseudomonadota bacterium. GTDB lineage: Bacteria > Pseudomonadota > Alphaproteobacteria > Caulobacterales > Hyphomonadaceae > JANQQC01. Next base: position 2,060 of record JBCBWQ010000035.1, read on the forward strand.
CCGTTCGGAGCGCAAGCGCTGTCGCTTTCTCAGCATAGGCTAGAGACTGGGCAGCGCGCGCGATCACATCGATCGTGCGCTCCTCGCGCTGCCCCATGAACGCGCGCAGCGAGTCGCGATAGTCCTCAGCGCCCTCGGTCGCGGCAATAATCTTGCCCATGATCGCCACAGCCGTTGCGGGATGGCGCCCCACGGCTGTTTCCGCCGACAACATCACCGCATCCGCGCCCTGGTAAACGGCCGTCGCCACATCCCCCGTCTCCGCCCGGGTCGGCGTTGCATTATCGATCATGGATTCCAGCATCTGTGTTGCCACAATCACAGGTCTGCCCTGCGACCGGGCAGATCGGACGATTCTACGCTGGATAATCGGCACCTGCTCTGCGGGGTACTCAACCCCCAAATCCCCTCGCGCAACCATGACACCATCGGCAGCCTCGACAATCGCATCCAGATCATCGATCGCAGCAGGCTTTTCCAGCTTGGCGATAAGCGGGGCGCGCCCATTTATCAGGGATTTTGCGGTTTCGATGTCTGAAACCGTTTGCACGAAACTCAACGCAACAAGATCGACTCCAAGATCGAGCGCGAATTCAAGGTCAGTCTTGTCTTTCTCAGTCAGAGCCGCGACGGGAAGCGCTTTGCCGCGAACGGTGAATCCCTTGCGATCGCCAAGGACACCAGGAAACTCCGATCGCACTTTCGGCGTCGCGCCAGCCTCGGTCACCGTGAGGGCCAGAAGCCCGTCATTGCAGAGGACTTCATCCCCAACTTCAAGCGCCTGCAGGATTTCAGGGTGCGGAACCGGGATGACGCCCTCATCGTTCGTGTCCTTGGCGGCTATGAGCGGATACTCACCGCCGAAACCAAGCTTCAGCTTGCCCCCCGGAAACGCTCCAACTCGCACTTTCGGCCCTTGCATATCAGCGAGGATCGCCAGTGGTCTCCCTAAGGCAACTTCGGCCGCCCGGACAGCCGCAAAACTTTCTGCGTGATCGTCGTGGCTGCCATGGCTGAAATTCAGCCGGAAAATGTCAACGCCAGCCTCAGCAAGAACCCTGACTGTACTCCGGGCACGACTGCCCGGACCGAGCGTGGCGACAATCTTCGCGTTGCGGCCCCTCAAGCGCGGCGGTTTCAGCATGGTTGAGTTTCCCCGTTACGTCAGCGCTGTCATTGGCTCTTACAGGGGTACGGGCGATGCGCAAGGGGCCGCGTGATACGCTTGGCACGGGAATTGAACCCTACAGCGTCACCTAAAACGCGCGCGCCCCGAAAGAGGTCAAACGCCTTTGTAAGCTGGAGAACAGCCATGTCCGTGTCCCGTTTCAAGACCGCTCTGCTCACGAGTGTCGCCGCAGCGCTTGCTGCGTGTGCAACGCCCGGCGATGATCGCCTGAGCGCAACGACAGAGACACCAGCCGAAGCATCGATATCCGCTCCGGCCCTGCAGACGGATTCTTTCCGAGAGGCCTTCGGCAAAGCCTATCGCAGTGAACACTGGTATGTGTCAGACTATCGCCTGACCACAAACGTTCAGGATGTGACCTGGGACCCGCAGCAAGTGGCGTTCGACAAAGGGGCCTTGTCCATCCGCATTATCCCGCGCGGGACCGGCAACGGCGCCGTAAGCGGTGAAGTGCAACGTCTTGAAGCGGTTGGATACGGCTATCACGAAGCGCTCATCAAGCCCGCCCGCGGCGCAGGTCTGGTCACCGCATTCTTCGCCTACACCGATGAACGCTTTGGCGACCCGCACGAAGAAATCAGCATCCAGTTTGCCGGACGTGACACGACCAAAGTCGTTCTCGGTTATGTCTCCAATGATGTCCGCGCAGATAGCGCAACAATTGATCTCGGGTTCGACGCCGCCGAGGGAACCCATGCCTACGCTTTCGATCGAACTGTCGATGAGGTGAAATGGTATGTGGACGGCGAATTGGTCCACACCGCACCGGTCAATGATCTGGCGACACCGACCTCGCGGATGCGTCTTATCGCAAACCTCTGGGCCGCTGAGCCATCGCAATACGCCTGGACGGGTGCGCCTGATTTTGAGCCGGGCGCGCGGGCCGTTTTCGATTGCATTGCGTACCGCAAGACCGGTGACCAAACCGATCTTTGCACGACGACTCAATCGCAGTAGACGGCAACCATGGACGGGATGACAGCCCCCATGGAAACCGAGACAGTGAAAGCGCGCGCCAGCGAAATTCTGGTGGCGATCCCTACACTCAATGAGGCGTTGCACATAGAGACGTGCATCGCCTCTTTGATGGTTGGGGATGATCGGCTTTCTGACGTCGCATTTATTGTTGTAGACGGCGGGAGTAACGATGGCACGCAATCCATCGTCGAGACCCTATCCAGCCGATACCCAAACCTGCGCCTTGCCGATAACCCTGCGCGACTGCAGTCAGCCGCTGTAAATACTGTCGCGTTCAACCATGCAGGCGAAGACACACGGTATCTCATCCGTTGCGACGCACACTCCATTTACCCGCCAGGCTTCATCACCGGTGTGGCCGATTCATTGCTCCGTACCGGTGCCCAGTCGGTCGTCGTGCCCATGCGCGCTGTCGGAGACAGCTGCTTCCAGAAAGGCAATGCGTGGATTGTCGACACACCGCTGGGTTCTGGCGGATCAGCCCATCGTGGTCTCGGCGCGTCCAAGTATGTGGACCATGGCCACCATGCTGGATTTGACTTGGAAACATTTGTCGCTCTGGAAGGCTACGATGAAAGTTTTTCCCACAATGAAGACGCGGAGTACGACCACAGGGTCGGATTAAGCGGCGGCAAAGTGTTCATGGATGCGGGACTTGGTATTGCTTACAAACCGCGCCCGACATTTCGTGCCTTGTGGCAGCAGTATTTCAAGTATGGAAAAGGCCGCGCGCGGACGATCCGGAAACACGGCATCCGGCCGAAGCTGCGCCAGCTCATCCCTGTGGCCAATTGTATTGGCCTCATTCTTTCTTTGCTTATCGCACCGGTTTTGCCACTCGCTCTGGCGTATCCGGCCCTCTACTTCGGAGCGCTGGCCACCGCTTCAGGGGCTGTCGCCATTGTGAAACGATCCGCCTGCGGCATGTCTGCGGGGCCCGCATCATTTGCGATGCACAATGCCTGGGCGCTCGGATTTATAAAGCAGATCTGGTCACGCTAACGCACCGCGGGTTTCACCGCGGAGATACAACGCAGGTCGGCCCCGTCAGAGTCCAACGCGTCGTCTCTTAAGATCGGGGGGCTAGTAAGCTCCGCGTGAAAAGAGCACCGCCGGGATCGCCAAAACAAAGATTTTCAGATCAAGGAACACTGACCGTTCGATCGCATACTTTGTATCGAGCGCCACGCGCTCGGCGTAGGTCGTGTCGTTGCGTCCGCTGATCTGCCAGAGACCGAGCACACCGGGCCGGACGCTGTCATAGTAGCGAATAAACTCTCCATACCGGCGCACTTCGTTCGAAACGATTGGCCTTGGACCGACGATCGACATCTCTCCACTGATGATATTCAAGAGCTGCGGCAACTCATCGAGGCTGGTCTTTCGAAGGAATTTACCGAGGCGCGTAATGCGAGGGTCGTCGCGCAGTTTCTGGTCCTGCTCCCATTCGGCGGCGCGCTGGGGATCGCTTTTCAGGATTGCATCGAGTTTCTGGTCGGCGTTCACAACCATTGTCCTGAACTTCCGGCATCGGAACGATTGCCCGTTCAGTCCGCGACGGTCCTGCCGGTAAATCATCGGTCCGCCATCACCGAGTTTGATGCAGAGGCCGATCACGGCAAGAACTGGAAGAAGGAAGACCAGTGCCGGAAGTGCGATGAGCAGGTCCATCGCGCGTTTGAGCGTCTCGCTGGCGCGGCTACCGTCCCGAAACGGAGCATCATCTTGAACGGTGCCGTCTGCCAGAAGCGCAGCGCCATTTCTGTTATCTACTGCCGACTCGTACTTCATGTGTGGCGACCCGTTTCCCAGAATGAACCTATTGGATCACTTAGAGACAAAATTCGCGCCACTTTTGTCTTCAGGAACACTGCACTCTCCCACCCGGACTTCTGCCGGAATCCTCCACGATCAGCCAATCTTCCTGACCCGACTCCTCAGCGCCTTCTGTTCGCCTCGGCATCGAAATCGGCCAATTTTCGTATAGCAAACCCTGACCAGCTTTTGCCACAACTTCGCCTTTTATTTGGATGAATTAATTTTGCTTAACCACACTTTTCACCGCAAAGGCGAACCCTTGAGCACTCGCGCACGGATGCTGGGTGAAAATTGTCTTGTCCTCCCGCCGAAAATGCAGCCTTCGCCGACTTCAACCAGCGTGATTCGCCCTCGGTAAAGCGTGACCCAAATGCCACGGAGCGGTTACAGGAGTTTCAGGACAGTGACACATTCTTGACGCGATTTTCGCGCTGATTAACCTTTACGGTGTTCGGAGCTGAGCGCGATGAAGTTCGCGCTGCGGGTCCCTGACAGTGAGTAGATTAGCTTTGAGTGCGCCGAGCCCGGCGCGTCGCTATTGAGAAACTGCGTGCGTAAACTGAACAAGTCTGCTTTAGCCCCGCGTCCAGCCTATGCGTCAGCGTCAGGCTGGAGCCGTCCGAACGATCGGCTGTGGTCGCAGAAGCGTGCCGCGCCGAACTGGCCCGTTACGCTCGGTGTTATCTTGTTTTGCGTAGCGGCGTGGGCAGCGATTTTCTACGCGATCTTCTCGCTTTAGCGCTCGGCGGGGTCAGAGCGCCCCATGACCTTCGTCGCTGCAATAGATGCCAGTCGACCGATAACGTGCGGTGCACTGCCTGCCCGAGTAGCAAGGCCAGCGGCGAGGCTGACCGGATTGCGCGCCTTCAGCGCCGCAATAGCGCACTCCAGGGCATGGCTGTCGCTGACATGCTTGAGCCGTTGGCGCGCAGCAACACGAGTCGCTGCTGTCATCCGATTGCGATAAGCATCCTGAAAGGCGCGCTCTGCTTCGACGATTCGCGCTGTCAGTTCCGGATTGAGACGATGGGAGAGGGACCCATCGCGAACCGTATAGAGGTAATCAGCCGTCGGGGTGTACGCCATGCGCGCACCTTCGGCGATGAGCGTTGCAACGAAATAGTAGTCTTCGCTATTGCGCAGGGTTTCGTCGTAGGTCACGCCAAGCCGCCTCAGGCATTCGGTTCGAAACAAGGGTTTCAAAAAACCGGGAGAAGCCCCGAGCGCTTCAGCGGTTGCAGGATCCAGATACTCAGCAAGATCGATACTGCGAGCCTCTCCGGCTGCTGGCCCCTTGAGGAATGGGCCAGTGGGCACGCCGTGGGAGTCAGTGCGGGTCATATTGTCGAGCACGATGTCTGATGCCGTGGCATCGGCAAAGGCGACCAGCCGCGAAAGCCGATCCGGCAGCATACGATCATCCGCATCCAGGATCGCCAGGAAGCGTCCATTGGCGAGCGTGAAAGCATGATTGCGCGCACCAGAAGGACCCACATTTTCATCGAGACGCGCGCAGACCAGTCTGGGATCACCCGCAGCTGCAGCTTTGGCTGTCTCAAGTGTTGCATCAGTCGAAGCATCATCAATGACAATCACTTCAAGAGAGACACCGGTTTGCTCAAGCGCGCTACGGACGGCAGCCGCAATGAAGTCTTCAGCGTTCCAAGCCGCGATGATGACGCTGACATCGGTGATATCGGCCGGGCGGGTCATGCGGTTTGAGCCCCACTGCTTCGGCCGCGCATCTCCGCAACCCATTCGGCTGGGGCCATGACGAGGGTCATCTTTTCCTTACGGGAGAAGGTTGAGACGGCAGAGATATAGAACAGCATCACGCCGACATCGAAAACACTGAAGAACCAAGACTCCGTGAAGGTGGAGACGAAAAAGATCACCGTAGACAGGAAGAAGAAGGACCGCGTGATCGACTGGTCCCGCAGCCATCCGAGCACAGACCGGATCAGGCACCAGCCAATAATCATGTAGAGCAAGACAAGACCAACAAGCCCGAGGTGGACTTGCGTCTCATAGTAGGCCGAGTGGAAAGAGAACTTGATGCCATAGTCCTTATAGGACAGCTCAAGCAGTGTTTGGGCGTCACCGCGGCTGAAAAGCCAGAAGCCTTCTGCACCGACACCGAACAATGGATTGTCCTGCACAATCCGCTCAGCCTCTTCCCAAAGCATGGTGCGCCCCGTGAGCGTGGTGTCTTTGCCGAAGGCACCAACAAAGTCCTCGAACAAAGTGTTGTTGGGCAGACTGACAATAACAGTGACCACTGTGAGGAAGATCAGCGCGAGCAAACATAAAAGCAGCGTGCGCATATGTTGGACGCGCCCGAGACCGGACCAGAACATCCAGACCATAAGCATGATGAGGATCGAAACCGATCCAAAAACAAATGACGTCACAGCGTCCGCAATGATGATGAACGCGAAAGATACGGGGATGAACGGCAGCGCAATCAAGCGCAGAACAGGGCCTTCATCGGGGTTGAGCGTAATCGCAAGAGCGGCCAGCAAGACCACCAACATCCTGATGGCGAAGATGTTCTTTTCGCCATACGGGCCGCCATACTCGAACGCTGCCGCTTCTGGTGCGACCATGAATATCGTCACCGCACCAGCGGCGAACAACGACTGGATAATCTGCTTCGGTCGAAACCGGACGGCGACATAGACTGCAATCGCGGCGGTGAGGAACATCATCAAGCCGAAGCGCAGAGCTTCGTTGAAAACAGGCGACCACCAGGCCGACAGGGTCGCCATGATTGGCAGGGTGAACAACACCCATGCCCGGAACATGACCGGGACAACCTGCCGGCGGCGCAAGACGATGCTTCCAAGGAAGAAGAGCGCCAAGGGATACAGAAGCAGTTCGTCGCCCTCGAAAATAACAAAGGTCGTGAGAATCCACAGCGCCAGGACCGCTTGCTCCCAGAGCGCAGCCTGCGGGCGTGCATCAACTGTAACCTGTCCAATTTCTTCGATGGGTGCGGCAGAGGTGTTCATGGGCGCGGCACTCCTTCAAGGCAGGCATCCATGATTGTGCGGAGCGTACCTTTAGGTTGAATGAAGGCACCTTCCCGAGTGGCCAGCAACGCCTTTCTGGCAGTGACCACGGGAGAGGGATCGGCGAGCAATTGCCCGATCAAGGATGGAAGGCTTGTTTCGACGGGTTCGGGGATGGTGAATCCCGCAGTATGCGCGTCAATCCACGAGGCGGTCTCTGTGTCCCGCGGCGCGATCGACGGTACCGCATAGTAGCCGCCCTCATAGAGTCTGTTCGGCAGGAGCCAGACGGAATTGTACCCGGCCTCCATATAATCGCCGGCCCAAACAACATCGACCTCGCTATAGATCCGGGCAAGGTCCTCGGGTGATTTGTATCGGCCGCCAAAGCGAACATTGGACCGCTTTTCGATTTCCGGCTCGAACACAGCAATTTCAGTGTCTGCAGGAATGCCATGCAATACGATTTCGACCTGGCCAGGAAAACGGTCTGCCATGGCGAGCAGTAGATCGAAACTCTTCTGGCAGCGGAGCTTGCCGAACCAGCCAAGGCGCAGTTTTCCCTGCTGCAGGTCTGTTTCGACCTCTGGACGTGCGCCATAATCTGCGCCAGCAGCCAGACGATTCTCCACAAGATAGGCGGTGAACAGACCTTTGTGGCGGGTTTCGAAATAGTTGCGCAGAAAGCCCGGTGAACTGACGATGAGCCCGGCGCAGCGTTTTAGGAGAGATCGCTCAAGGGCGCGCAGTAGGATCGATACGGGGCCGCTCGCCGTCAGCTTGCGATGGATATCGAGGCTTTCGTAAACGACTGGCGTATTCAGTCCGGCCTTGCGCTTGGCGAGGAACGCGCATCCCAACATATCAAGATTGCGCGCGAGGATGAGGTCGGCGTCCTTTAACGCGCCGGATTCACTTACGGCCTTGTCTGCTCCTGAAAAAACGGCGCGGATCCTCTGGAAGAACGCGCCATCATGGGTGCGCCCGAGGTCGATATTGGTCCAGGCTACGTCCTTGGATGCACCGCGCCGCATCATGTACCCGGTGACCGACAGCCCGTCATCTTCCAGCGCCCGTACCCGCCGACGGATAGCGGCGTCGCTAGAGTCGTGTCCGAAGTAAGCGATGTGCGTCATGGCGAGGCAGTTATCCCAGGTTTGTCCCGTTCCCCAGCAAGACGAAGGCCAAGGCAAGCATTCCCCTGCCCTGGCCCTCTGTATTGGCTCTCCCGACAGGGCCTATCCGTAGGTGTAATACTTGGAATAGGCCTTGTAGTTCGCCCCGCCATAATTGTGGTGGCGGCGGCGGCGCAGGTCGACGAAGGTCATCACAACACCGGCAATATTGGCGTTGAATTCCTTGAGTATATTCAGCGTCTGTTGCAGGGACTGGCGGCCCGTCGAGCGCCAGCGCGCAGCAACGATCACCTGGTCCACCTTACTGGCCACCACGCGGGATTCTGCCATCAGCAGGACCGGACCCGTGTCGATCACGATCAGGTCATAGGCTTCCTTGAGCTGGATAAGAAGGCGATCAAATGCGCGGCTGCCGAAGACATCCCGCGGCGTGTTGCGCGCATCGGTGAGCGGTAGGACTTCCACACCCGTCTTCTCATCCACATAGATCGCATCCTGCAGAGACACTTCTCCGAAGAGATGCTCAATGAAGCCGGTTTTCGGTTCAATGCCCACGGCCTCGGTCAACTGACGACGACGAAAGTCGCCATCAATGATAAGTGTCCGTGCGCCCGACATTGCGGACATACGACCCAGGCAGAAGACGAGACTGGTCTTGCCTTCATCCGGAAGCGAGGAGGAGATCGCAACGGTCTTCGATTCAGAATCGAGGTCTGCAAAGATTATCGATGCGCGTAGGTTCCGAATGCTCTCGGCAAACGCGGAAAGTGGGTTTTCCACCAGATAGTCTGCGGGTGAAAGCTTCGGCTTTCCAAAGACATTCAGGTTCGGCAGCAGAGGGATCGCACCGATTGACGGCACGCGGAACATGCGTTCGACATCGTCGCCGGTGCTGATGTGATTGTCGAGCAGTTCAGCAAGCAAAGCGAGCGCACCGGCAACAACCGTTCCCATAAGGAAAGCGAGGATCAGGTTGAGCGTCGGCTTTGGAGAACTCGGGCGGCCAGGCGCAACAGCACCGGACAGCACGCGGGCATCGGCCTGGGCGAGGTCATCCTGTTCGTTGGTTTCCTTGAAGCGGGCAAGAAATTCTTCATAGAGCGTGCGCGACGCCTCAGCTTCCCGCTCAAGCTCGCGCAGGCGAACCAGAGACCGGTTATTGCTGGAGAGACGAGAGCGAGCACCGGCGACGCTGCGGTTCAGGGCCGCAACTTGCTGACGGGCAATCGCAACTTCTCCTTCCAGATTGGAGATAATCCGGTTCACCTCAGCGCGGATCTGCTGGTTCAGATCATTCTCTTCGCTGAGCACACGCAGCACGTCGGGGTGACGCGGGCCGTAGCGCGTTTGCAGGTCGGCCTTGTTCCGGCGCACCTGGGCAAGCTGGCTGCGCAGCTCACCGATCACAGGAGACCCGAGAACTTCAGCAATGGCGTCAACTTCGACGCCGGCATTGACCTGCGAGCGCACATTGTTGAGGCGCGCTTCGGCCTCAGCGAGGTTGGCTTCGCGCTGGATGCGCTGGGCAGTCAAATCGGCGATCTGCTGCTCGGTCAGGGTCGATCCCTGGGCGCTGAGCAGTCCTGATGCCGACCGGAATTCTTCAACTTCGCTTTCCTTGGCGTTGACCTCTTCTTTGAGGTCGCCGAGGCGCTCGTTCAACCAGAGATTGGCGCGCCGGGTCGCTTCCAGCTTCGCTTCAAGCTGCTCGACACGGTACTGGTCTGCAATCGCATTGGCCAGATCCGCCGCCATTTGCGGGCGCTCGGAAAAGACTGAGATATCGATGATGTAAGTTGGGCCGAGACGATCGACGGCAACCTTGTTGCGAAGGACGCCAACCACGTCATTCATCAACTCAGCAGCCTGTTCCTCTTCTGTCAGGGCTCGCTGTTGTTCAACAGGACCATCCGAGGACGGCAGAAGACCGGAAACGAAATTGCTAACCCGGCCCCGCCAGATTTGCAGCGTCGTCGGTTCAGCAAGATCGTAATTGAATTCGGCATCCTGGGTGAGGTCGAGCTTGTTCACGACCTTCTCCAGAAGCGCGCTGGATTTGATAACCTCGACTTCTGTGTCGATGATTGCCGTATTTGGTGCAAGGCCGGACAAGACCGTACTGAAATCCACGACGTTGGTTTCCCGCGTGTCGACGATCACTCGCGTTGTTGCGGTGTAGATCGGCGTACGCTGGAACGTTACAGCTGCAACCAGCATGAAAGTGACGAGGAAGCTGAGCAGGATGAGCCACATCCGGCGGCGCACGGCCGCCAGGATGGACTTGATGTCCAGAAGCGCGTCGTCATTCGATCCAGCACCCGGAATAATGGCCGGTATGGCGGACGGGTAGTCTATAGGCATGGCCTTGTTCACGGGCTTACGCTCCAGAATTCCAAGTCAGAGACAGGGTTAACGGCGACGCAGCGCTACGGGAAGACCCGCAGCGTTACGCCGATGATGTTTTGGTCGAATTCAGGCGACACGGTCGATTCACGGTTGAACAGACGATAGAAGCCTTCGAGGTGTGCGCGCTTGTTCAGCTTATAAAGCGCACCGACACCGAAGTCTGTCAGTTCGTTCGTATCGTTCGTCCCCTCGAAATCGAGCTCCGACTGGCCGACATTGGCGAACAGAACCACATTGCGGCGCAATTCATGGTCGACGCGGGCGCGAAGCGTGGTCTGCGCGGCGTTGGCGACGTCCTGCAGGCCGGGATCGATGGCACGGCGAGACGCATTGAACGTTACGGTCGTCAGTCGCGTCGGGAACCACTCAACGTTAGCGTCGACAGACAGGCCGCTGACTTCATCGAAGTTGGTCGTGTCGTCGGGCGTGTCTTCCAGGAAGCCAACAGCCACGTCACCGCGGATCAATATTGGAAGTTCAAAGTTCACACCGGCCTGCACCGCATAGCCTTCGGTGTCACGCGATGTGACGACAAGGCCATCTTCAGTGTTCAGCGTCGCATTGAGATCGAAGTCACGCTCATTGAGTTCAGCTTGACCGAACACGGCGACATCTGGCGAGACCGCATAAGCCACGCGGCCACGCAGGGTGCGAGCGACACTGTCCCGGAAGTCCTGATCAATCAGCACACCGTTCGGAAGATCGGTATCGTCATAGTCGAGCGTCGACTGGTTAAACGTTGCAGACGCCTGGATCCGGTCGCGCTGGAAGCGCGCTTCGCCCTCAAAGCCAACAACCGTGAATTCGACTGGCTCACGGAAGTTCTGGTTGGCGGAAACCGCCGTCCGGCTCTCAACGAGGTCCTGGCCGAAGATACGTCCGGCGAGAGACAGATCGCGGTTCACATCGAGACGCCCATTCACATCGCCGCGAACATTGGTTGCAGTCTCGCTCGACAGGTCGAGGTATTCGTCATGTTCGACGGCGAGGTTTCCGCCGATTTCGTGGACCGACCAATCGCTGGCGGCATTAATGCGCGGAGCGATACGGATGACGGTGTCGCTTTCGGAATTTGCGTCGTCAGCGAAGACGTTGTCGTTTTGCAACACGCCGACTTCGAGCGTCGGACGCGTCACGAAGGCACCGAGGCGAACGGGCTCTGGATCGAATTCGGGCTGAACGCGATCAGTCACCGCCTCGTAGCGATTACGCTGGTAATAGTCCTGGGCAAAAGCGGACTGGGCAAACATGGCGGCGGCGCCGACACCCATCAGGGCGATAGATTTCAGAGAACGCATGACACTGTCTTCCTGTTTCACACGCCGATACGCGGCGCTTGTCATAGGCGGCCTTTCAAGAACGATGCCATCTGGAGATTGCGACGCCTTATCCCTTGGATCATTCAAAATCGGCCTGTTTTCAGGGTCCTAAACCCTAAAACTTAATATTCGATCCAAGTCTCGCCGGACTCGCATCATTGGACCGCGCGAGTTCTGCGCGGCGGATTCGCGTGATGGGACACAAAATACCTGAGGCTGCGTCCCATCCACGCCTCGTCCCCTAGCAGGCCCATGCCGCAGCGGCAATCCAGACACAAATAAGGCGCGAACCGGTTACACCGATCCGCGCCTGTATTTTTGGAGATTCAGACGGCTAGAAGAGGCGTTCGCCAATCCGAATTGTGTCGCCAGGATTGATTGACGTTGATGATGTCAATGTCACAGCCATTTCCTGTCCCCCTTGGCGGCGGATGAACACCGTTTTGCGATTGGCGCGGTAAGAAAAACCGCCAGCCGTAGCCACAGCGTTCATCACGGTCAGCCCAGCCGTGTAAGGATACTCGCCGGGATCACCCACTTCGCCAAGGATGTAGTAAGGCCGATAGTTGATGACCTCGGCCGCGACGCGTGGGCTATTCAAGTAACCGTCGGCGAGTTTGGCTTCGAGAGAGCGCTGGAACTCACGAACCGTCAGGCCCACGACCTCGACTTCGCCAACGAGCGGCATGGAGACCAGTCCGGTACCATCAACAACGAACTCGCCCGAAAGGGCTTCTTCGCCAAACACGGTGACGCGAAGGCGGTCGCCGCTATCGAGCGTGTAGCCTGCCAGCGCGTCCGTCGCGGCTTCGGCGGCAGGCAGAGTCGCAGGCGCTGCTGGAGCGGCTGCAGGAGCTGGCCCCGAGGCGCACGCTCCAACGAAGAGGAGCATGGCCATCGCGGCCACCAGTGTGATCAGTCTGAAGAAGGTCATCGCAAGGTCCTCTTTGATGTCTGCGATCATGCTAGGTTGAAACGAAATTGATGTCTTCGCCCATCAGGCGAACGGCAGTGAGCTTGCCACTGAGGTAAGCCCCGGTATCGACGCCGATGCGGCGATGGTCCCGATAGGGCGCACTGATTGGCGTGTGGCCATGCACGACCACCTGGTCGAACGTGCCATTGTCGTTCAGAAATGTGTCCCGGATCCAGAGCACGTCATCGTCCACCTGGTCTTCAAGTGCGCGCCCCGGACGCAGCCCGGCATGCACGAATACATAGTCTCCGATGACCACATGCTGGTCGAGCTGGGCGAGGAAGTTGCGGTGCTCAGCCGGTAGCTTTTCGTTCAGTGCTTCGCAGGCTGCCGTCCATTCTTCCATCTGTGTTCGGGTGCGCGGCGGCCTGATGCCATATGATGTGAGCGTTTCAGCACCACCAAAGCGAGCCCATTCTGGCCCGAAGGCAGGGTCGGACAGGAATTCAAGAAAGGCCGCCTCATGATTGCCCTTCAGGAACACAACTTCAAAGTCAGCCAGCGAGTCTGACAATAGATAGTCGATCACGTCCTTTGACTGGAAGCCGCGGTCCACATAATCGCCCAGAAAGACGAGGATCGCCCGCTCGCCTTCTGCCCTTAGCGCTGCATCCGCACGGATTGTCTCCATGAGCCGCTTCAAAAGGTCTGCCCGTCCGTGGATATCGCCCACAGCGTAGACCCGCATGCCCTCTGGCACGCTTGAGCGACGCTCCTGGGCCGCCTTTTCCTGTGCTGCGGATGGACCGTCGGCCCGTGTTTCGAGTTCGATGGCCGCGATGGCACCGGAGACTTTGTCGTAAACCGCGTATACCCGGTCCATGACGGCGCGCCAGGCCCCGTACATGATGTCCGACAATTGGCTCGTTCGCCTACTCAACACGCTCACCTGTATTTGCCCGGGTGTACCACATCGGTACAGGCCCATCTGGCAGAATTAAACTTATCTCAGTGTCGCAAAGCAAATATTGTTCCGGTTGGCGAGGTTCTGCGCCTATCGCGCTCAATTCCAGAGGTGGAAAAAGAAAATCTGACCACTAGCCGTTCGATTTTGAGCCGCGCGTGAACCGACCTAACACCATCGACAAAAGATCAAGCGCGACGCCGGGAGGCGCGATAAACGCCCCCATTGCATTAATCCATCGGCGCTCACGAACGGCTTCAAGCAAATGAACACGCGCCCAACGCCTGTGCTGCAGTCGTCTGTGATCTCGCAGAGCGGCTCGCGTCTCATCTGAAATATCAGGAGCGGATTCAAGCTGACGTGCGGTGTCGAGCAATTGCTTGAGATCGTGCGCACTGTGCTGCTTACTGAGCGATCCAGGTCGATCGAAAGCATAGTATCCCTGCGCTTCCACAAGACCAAACTTTCCCCCCGCGATCAGCGCTCGGGCATAGAGGTCATAGTCCTCGGCCAGGCGCATGTCGGTGTTGTAGCGCAGCCCCCGATCGGTCAGGAACCGTCGCTTCATGATCGGTTTGATGAAACCCAGTTCGCGACCATGACCCGTATTGGCGGGCAGATTTTCTTCCACAAACCGTCTCAAATCGAGAGCGAACGGTTCGAATGGCACAGCGGACCAGACCGGTTTCGCTTCGTTGATGTTTGCCCAGTCGGTCAGGCGCAGCAAATCATCGGCAACGAAATCCCAATTGTTCTTGCTGGCATAGCCAAGCAATCTCTCGAGCCGGTTCGGTGCCATGCGGTCATCGGCGTCCAACAGCGCAATCCAGGTCGCATCCGTTGCCGCTATGGCCCTGTTGCGCGCGGCCGATGGACCAGCGTTCTTCTGCTGAATGAGAACTTTCAGGCGGTCTGAGCCTTCACCGGCCTCTCGGGCAATCGCTGCGGTGTTGTCTGTGGAGGCATCGTCCACCACGATCACCTGCGGCGACACGGTCTGCGCGAGGGCGCTCCGCACGGCGTCGGCGATAAACGCGGAAGCATTGTAAGCAGCAATGACGACGGCGACAGACGGGTACGCCTTGCGCTCCGCAGTCTCATCCATTGCGCCGGTCCTTATCCCGTGGAGTGAGCGTGACAGCCCAGCGGCTTGCCCGGACTGAGGTGTGTGGTCGGACGTGCCGGAAGTCATGGGTTCGATCAACCTCCACCCTGCGCGACCATGTCAGTATTACGGCCATATTCTTCGATGGTTCGGTCCTGGACATAGTCCATCATGCCGCGCCCGCGTTGATAGGTATAAAGCGCGCGCGCGACACGCTCATGCATTCGAAAACCGCTTACGAGCCAGGCCGCGGCCGTTAGCCCTGACCCTGCCCCAATTCGTAGGAGCCCATCGATCCCAGCGCGTAAGCGCGTCAAGGAT
>JBCBWQ010000360.1:0-645 GCA_039817025.1 Pseudomonadota bacterium
CCACAGTATCGGGGACCGCAGCGACGCGAGTCTCGCCGTCTGCGCTTTCTTTGAGAATGGAGATCTTCATATGGCGGAAAACCTGTAGTTTTTTGCTAACTTGTATCGGAAGCAGCCGACGAAAAGGGCAGAATATTGTTTAGTTTGACTGACAAGACATGCTTGGTGACGGGGGCCTCCAGTGGATTAGGCGCACACTTCGCGCGTGTGCTGTCCGATTCGGGGGCTCGCGTCGTGCTTGCGGCCCGCCGCCTCGAGCGTCTGGAATCCCTTGCTGAAGAGATTCGTGCCAATGGAAGAGACGCGTTGCCCGTGGTGATGGACGTCACGGACCCCGCTTCCGTGGACGCCGCGTTTGAGGCCGCCGAGGCGGAATTCGGCCCCATCCATGTTTTGGTCAATAATTCCGGCGTGTCCCGCGAAGGCTTCTTCACCGATATGTCCGAGGCGGACTGGCGCTTCGTCATGGACGCTAATCTGGATGGCGTGTGGCGCGTGGCGAAACGCGCGGCAAACGGCATGAAGGCCGCCGAGACAGTTGGCTCAATCATCAATATCTCGTCGATCACCGCCATATGAAGATCTCCATTCTCAAAGAAAGCGCAGACGGCGAGACTCGCGTCGCTGCGGTCCCCGATACTGTGG
>JBCBWQ010000361.1:0-613 GCA_039817025.1 Pseudomonadota bacterium
ACAACGTCGCCCAATACGTCGAAGATGACAACGTCGGTGTCTTCGAGGAGGTGATGCTCTTTCAGTAGCTTCACCGTTTGGCCCGTGACGTAGCCGCCGCAGCCTGTACCTGCTGGTGGCCCCCCAGACTCTATGCACATCACGCCGTTGTAGCCTTCAAACATAAAGTCTTCGGTCTGCAATTCCTCGGAGTGGAAGTTTACGGTTTCGAGGATGTCGATGACCGTGGGCACCATCATGATGGAGAGTGTGAAGGTGCTGTCAGGCAGGCGGTCGCAGCCGATTTGGAGAACGCGCTTGCCGAGGTGGGAAAACGCCGCTGATAGGTTGGAAGAGGTCGTGGACTTGCCAATGCCGCCTTTGCCGTACACCGCAATGACTAACGCACCTGTGTCCATTTGCATGGAGCTATCTTGATGGACCTGGACGCTGCCTTCGCCGTCTTCACCTTTTTTGACCGCAGGGGGCCGAACGTTTGTAGCTACCAAAATGAGTTCTCCTAGTTCTTTCTAAAGTATGTGATGAATTTTTCGGTCAATGGGTGTTTGTAATGATTGTTCTAATCCATTGACCGATGTTTACAAATCGCTATGCAAAAGCGATTGAATGCTGG
>JBCBWQ010000362.1:0-605 GCA_039817025.1 Pseudomonadota bacterium
AACATCCACCCCTCGCTCCTTCCAAAATACAAAGGGCTTCACACCCACGCCCGCGCCCTCGACGCCGGTGATGAGGTTCATGGATGTTCTGTCCATTGGGTGAGCCAGGGGGTCGACGAAGGCAGCGTCATCGCACAGGCGGAAGTGCCGGTATTCGCGGGGGATAATCCCGAAACCCTTGCCGCTCGCGTACAGAGCGCCGAACACAAGTTGTATCCAGAGGCTATCCGGTTGGCCTGCGCTGCTTTGCAGCAAGGTTCCGCATAAGAGCGCTTGCAACGCGCGTCCACCAGCGGCACATACAGCGTTATAGGGCGGTTAGCTCAGCTGGCAGAGCATCTCGTTTACACCGAGAGGGTCGGCGGTTCGAACCCGTCACCGCCCACCAGTGATTTCAATGACTTAGAGAGATTTCCACAAGAACAAACCGGAACGCAATGGCGCAGTTGACAGCTTGGTTGACAGGTTCTGTTCTTGTTCCGGTCTCTTTTTCAGCGAGTCAGAGCGTCTATGACGGCGTCATCTGACACGTATATCCGCTTCATTTTCGACAGTGTTCCGGGCGTCCAACCGAACAGATCGATAAAGACCTGATCGGTGATCTG
>JBCBWQ010000363.1:0-572 GCA_039817025.1 Pseudomonadota bacterium
CAAGTCATCATGCCCCTTATACCCTGGGCTACACACGTGCTACAAAGGGTAAGACAATGAGCTGCTAACCTGCAAAGGGGTGCTAATCTTCAAACTTTCTCTCAGTTCGGATTGTAGGCTGCAACTCGCCTACATGAAGGTGGAATCGCTAGTAATCGCTGGTCAGCAACACAGCGGTGAATCCGTTCCCGGGTCTTGTACACACCGCCCGTCACACCATGGGAGCTGATCACGCCCAAAGCTATTACTCTAACTACGGAAGGGGATATCTAAGGCAGGGTTAGTAACTGGGGTGAAGTCGTAACAAGGTAGCCATTCTTTAACTGTGGAGATAAGCGGACTCGAACCGCTGACATCTGCCGTGCAAAGACAGCGCTCTACCAACTGAGCTATACCCCCCACTGGGCTATTCAGGATTTGAACCTGAGACCTCACCCTTATCAGGGGTGCGCTCTAACCAACTGAGCTAATAGCCCCTGTTTTTACCCGACCTTTTAAAGCTTAATTGTTAGTTTTAACGTTAGCTTAATCAAAAGGAGGTAATCCAGCCGTACTGGAAGGTGCGGCTGGAT
>JBCBWQ010000364.1:0-569 GCA_039817025.1 Pseudomonadota bacterium
CCGCCTGGCGCTTCGATGAGGTCAGGGCCCTGATTGCGGACATTGCCTACGGCTGCGCCGACGGGCCAGGCGTGCATGTCTGCTGAGGGGAATGGCGCGTAGAGGTCTTCGACGTCGCGATTCGAAGCATCGAGCCAGAGGCCATAGTTGGCCGGGTCGAGAATCACCGGCATGCGCGTATGCAGCCCGGCCATCAGGTCATTCGGCGTGGTGGTCAGGATTGTGAAGCTGTCGATCTCTGAGCCGTCGATCATGGCCCGGTCCCAGAGGCCGGCGAAGCAGAACCAGCGGCGATTGCGCAGGCCGATGGCAAAGGGCTGCTTCTTGCCCTTCGGCCCTGTCCATTCATAGAAGCCGGACACCGGGATCAAACAGCGCTTGTGACGAAACGCGCCCCGGAAGGTGTTCGAGGTCGAGATGCCTTCAGCGCGCGCATTGAAGGTGGAGAATTTTTTCTCCTTGAGCGGTTTGTTCCAACAACTCGGCACGAGGCCCCACATTGCGGGGGCCATTTCGCGCTGCCCGGTCTGGTCCGGCGGACCATCGCCTTCCGGTATGAGGCGCACGAT
>JBCBWQ010000365.1:0-559 GCA_039817025.1 Pseudomonadota bacterium
GTGTCGACGAGACGGGCGCTCTGGAATCAGAAGCGATTTTGTCTGCATTCGGCGCTGTGAGCGCCCTTGATGCTGTACCGGCACCGAACGAGACAGTCTATGTTGCTGGCGAAGCGGCAGGCGTTGTTTCTGTTCTGCGTGTTGGCAGCGCTGGCGACATGATTTGGGGGGAGACCCTCCAGGCCGCGGACTCTGGTATCGCGCCGGCAGCGGCGTCGCTTGACGACGGCGTTCTCGTGGCCGTCGAGGCTAAGGATGGCGGCGGTATTCAGCTCGTTCGGTTCGACTCAACGGGCAAGGAAACCTGGCGCCGGTTGATTGTTACGGAACGTCTCTCCGGACGGCTTACGCTCGGTTCGATCAATGGCAGCGCCGTGCTTGGGTATTCCGATGCTGCCGAGGATGATCCAGCGCCTGTCGCGCGTCTTGTGCGGCTGTCTGGGACAGGAGAGGTGATTTGGTCATCGCAGGCCGGTCGCATGGCCGGACAAGTGGATCAGAGCGTGCTTGCTGAAAGCGGTATGGTCTACGCTGCGGGAACAGGGCAGGGCCTCATGGC
>JBCBWQ010000366.1:0-552 GCA_039817025.1 Pseudomonadota bacterium
ATTCGAAACCGCGCTTATGACGAACCCTTCCGCGATTTGCAAGCAAAAGCCGCACAGATATCCGGCACGCTGTGAGGCGTCCGGCCCTGCTAGTGTCTTCCGGCCTATTTGGGGCCGGGTGCGGAAGCGACGGTGTCGCCACGCTCATTGAGAATTGCGTCGTTCGGCGTCGCCGCCGCTTCCGCACGCGCCCTGCTTTTCGCTGCTGTCCCGCCAGGCCTCTTTGCCCTTGTCCGCCGTATTTCAACGACGAGGCTTTAACACCTCGCAGCCGACGGGGGCCGGTGCGTTTCACACCCGGCTTTTCACCGGGCACCTGGATCGGCGCAGCTAGGCCCTCCTCCTGAATCCGCGACAGGCGAGCGCCAGCCAGGTCGCCGTCCCGCAATCATGTCCGGCGGTCGACACGCCGGCCCCTTAGCGGGAGTGATTGGAGTATATGCCAGGACCGAAGGGGGCGGATAAGCCGTTGCCTGTCCTGCGCTCTAAACCAGCCGGCTTTGCTTGACGGCCGCTTCGATGAAGCTTGCAAAAAGCGGGTGCGGATCGAAC
>JBCBWQ010000367.1:0-547 GCA_039817025.1 Pseudomonadota bacterium
CAGGGACCTCACCCTTATCAGGGGTGCGCTCTAACCACCTGAGCTAATAGCCCGTATCTTTCTAGTGGTGCGTAACACCTGAATAACTTGAAGAGGAATATTCACTTCTCAATCTACTTCGCTTTGATACTTGCCTGAGGGGCTAACCTCTTTCCTATCTTCGCTTTTTAACTAGCTCGCTTATATTCTTTAACTAACAAAACCCTCAACGACCTTAGGTGACTACGTTACTCACTTATTGGCTATGTGCTTTCAGTGATGTAACTAGTAGGTCTCCCTCTAAGGAGGTGATCCAGCCACACCTTCCGGTACGGCTACCTTGTTACGACTTCACCCCAGTCATCAGCCCTGCCTTCGGCGTCCCCCTCCGTAAACGGTTGGGGTAACGACTTCGGGCGTGGCCAACTTCCATGGTGTGACGGGCGGTGTGTACAAGGCCCGGGAACGTATTCACCGCAGTATGCTGACCTGCGATTACTAGCGATTCCTCCTTCATGCAGGCGAGTTGCTGCCTGCAATCTGAACTGAGGCTGGGTTTGATGAGATT
>JBCBWQ010000368.1:0-536 GCA_039817025.1 Pseudomonadota bacterium
GCATGGACCCGCCTTCGCTTTGAAGCGGCGTCAGCGGCTTCGGACGAGCCAACACTCGGCAGCTACATCAATGCCGCAATCCTCAGTCACGATACCATCTGCCAGGCGCTGTCCTACCATCTCGCGGAAAAACTCGCTGGCCCTGAAATGGGCGCTCTGCAGGTCCACAAGATTTGTGAGACCGCCTACGATGGTGCGCCAGAGCTCATCGATTGCGCCCAAAAGGATATGTATGCGGTGCTGGACCGGGACCCAGCGTGTCGCAGCCTTTTGCAACCCTTCCTGTACTTCAAAGGCTTTCTGGCGCTGCAAACCCATCGCGTCGCCAACCGCCTGTGGAAACAGGGCCGCGAAACGCTCGCCTTCCACTTCCAGTCGCGCGCAAGCGAGGTCTTCGATGTCGACATCCATCCCGCCGTGCGCATGGGATGCGGCGTCATGCTCGACCATGCCTGCGGCATTGTTATTGGCGAGACGACCGTCGTTGGTGACGACTGTTCCATCATGCAGGGCGTAACGCTTGGCGGAACGGGCAA
>JBCBWQ010000369.1:0-531 GCA_039817025.1 Pseudomonadota bacterium
TGCCTTGACACCACTGACACGGTGACGTCCGTCTTCTTCCCGGCCGGGCATGTAACCGATCCGCGAGAAGACCTTAACCCCGACACCACCATTGCTCTGGCCCAGAACTGAGATACCAAGGAGATCCGCCATGACCCATTCGATTGACGTCTATTGGTCGTTCCGCAGCCCATATTCCTATCTCGTCACACCGGACCTTTTCCGCCTGCGCGAGGATTTCGAGGTGGAGGTCAAATTGCGCCCGGTCCTGCCGATCGCTGTGCGCACCAAAGAAACCCGATTCACAGGCGACCAGCGGCGGGTGAAGTACATCATCATCGACGCGTTTCGCCGTGCCGAATTCCTCGGAATGAAATTCGCCAGGCCATCCCCCGATCCGATCGTGCAGAATATGGAGACCTTCGAGGTCGCTGGCGAGCAACCCTATATTTATCGCCTGACCGGCCTCGGCATTGAGGCCGAAAAGCGCGGCAAGGGCGTCGATCTTGCTTACCATGTCTCGCACCTGATCTGGGGCGGCGAGGCAAACTG
>JBCBWQ010000036.1:0-8017 GCA_039817025.1 Pseudomonadota bacterium
CCGCCATGGTCCGCTCAAGAGCGGTTTCGAGAGGCACACTGGTTGCAGCCGTAAGGGCAGCAGCAATGTCGTCGCCGTGTCGTTTCGCATTCAGCGCCGCCAGCGCCCTGGCATACTGCCAGTGTATGGACGCATCCGTTGGGGCTGATTGAATTGCTGCCTGATAGTGCGCGCGAGCGGATTTCAGGTCTGCCCCCATCATGGCAGCACCAATACGGCCGCCGCGACGGAGCACTTCGATATTCCATACAGCCAATAATCCATGGGCGTAGGCATTGCCGGGGTCATCGTCCAACACACTACGCGCAAGATCGCGAACCTCACCGCCATGGCCAGATCGGTGTGCCTGTATTGACGACATCGGCCGCATCTTGAGCGACAAGGCTATCGCAAGCTGCAAACGACCTTCAATGTGGCCGGGGTCCAGTTCCAATGCCTCGCGCGCCAAGGATTGGCCACGCGTAATCTCGCCTTCAGAGGGCTCATCAGGCCCAGTCATGCACTGCGCCAGCACGGCGCGGGCCGCAAAGGCAAGCTCATCAGCGGTTTTCGGTAGGTCAAGCCGAGCGGCCTCTTCGTAGCGCCCCTGGTCAAAGGCCATCAGCAACGCAGCGTCCTGCGCCGTGGCGGTCGGCACAACAATGAAAACAGCAAGGACAGCAGCACGCATGGCAGGATCATAACGCAGAATGTCGCACCCGCCCATGGCCGGGACAGCGGAAGGTGCTTGAAGCCCAGCCGGGCCCCGTGTATGCACCGCGTTTCGGAAAAAGGCCTGGTTGGGTAGCTCAGCTGGTTAGAGCGCCGGACTCATAATCCGGAGGTCGGGAGTTCAAGTCTCCCTCCAACCACCATTTGCCGGCTTAACCGACCGCTTTCTCTATAGCTCTGACGGTTGGCTTGTCTTTCATGGACAGGATCGTATCCGCAAGCCGCGTGACGAACAGACGAGGGCGGATCGGCTTGATGATGATGTCGTCAAAGCCTGCGGCAAACGCGCGTTTCTTCCGGCCATCGCTCACATCGGCGGTGGCCGCAATGACTGGCATCGATCGCTCATGGCCGTGGGTTTTTCGAATGTACGAAACAAGGGCCTCCCCTTCCCCATCCGGCAGGTGAAGGTCACTGATGACGGCTTGGTAGTCACCGCACCGAGCCTTGCGCAGGCCATCTTCGATAGTCGAGGCAACATCAACAGTCCAACCCGCGCCAACCAAGGACTGGGTCATGACGAAGCGGGTCGTTTCATGGTCCTCAATGATGAGAATTCGGCCAAGCTCAAAATTCCGCCGCCCACTGAGGCCCGGATTGTCCACAGCAAGACGCGGCCCGGCCTTTCGAACCGGCAGGCACAAACGGAAAATAGCACCGCCTTCGGGATTGTCCTCAACCCAAAGGTCCCCGCCCATGCGTTCCGTCAGGGTCCGCGAAATATACAGGCCAAGCCCGACGCCGGCGTGAGTCTGGTCTGCTTGTTCGAAGGCATCAAACAGCTTTGCCTTGTCGGCGTCGGCAATGCCTTCTCCATGATCAGCCACAGAGGCGAGTAGAACGACGTCTTCGTCCACCGTCTCCGTGGAGAATGAAACGGCAATCGTTCCAGACCCGGCATATTTCAGGGCATTGCTCACCAGATTGTAGAGCACCTGCCGCAGGCGCACGGGGTCGATCTCTACGCGGCGTGTACCGGAGTGTTTTGCGGTCAATCGGACACCCGTCTGGGCGACCTGGCCAGCCCAATGATTTTCTAGCTCTCCTGCGAAAGCCTTCAGATCAACCGGTTCCGGAGATAATGACGCTTTGCCGATCCGCAATTGCGCAGCGTCCAAAAGGTCGTCCAGGACACGGTTTAGATGAGAGCCGGAATTTGCAATCGCCCGGGCATAGGTCCTTGTATCCGTTCCGCGTCCCGCATCGAGCATGAGTTCAGCCAGGCCGAGAACGCCCGTGAGCGGTGTTCGAAGCTCGTGCCCCATTATAGCCAGGAGTTTGGCCTGCTCCTGCTCGATACCATCCATTCGCCTACGCGCCGCAGACATGGCCCGCGCGCGATCGGTATTTTCCTGAGCAAGTGCCTTCAGAACGGATGCACCTGGCGCAAAACCGACATAGGCCCCCTCGTCAACAATGATAAAACCGGACTGACCACCATCCCCGCCAGAGCGAATAGACTTCGCCGCGGCGACGGCTACGGAGTCGCGTGCCTCAACAGTGTTGATCCTCGTGTTGGTTAGCGAGGAAAGCGATCCGCCCGTGAGCAACACATGGGAGTCGAGACGGACAAAGGTCTCGAAAAGGACTCGGCGGGAGAGCATCGCAACGGGCAAGCCCTCCTCACAGACAGGGAGTACATCCAATGCGTCATCTGCCAGGAATCGCTGCAAGGCTGCACTTGCGGGGGTTGCTGTGGAGATTGGCTCCACGGCCTCGGCGATGTCTTGGAAGCGTGTCGTCATTGAAAGGGCCCGGCGTTGGTTAACGCTGACCCTAACGCGCGAAACCTTTCCGGGCCGCGAACAAAGCCTGACTCAAGTCTTAAAGGATGTCGCTTTTGCTCGTGACGATAGAGCCGACAAGACCGTACTTCACGGCTTCTTCAGACGACATCCAGAAATCGCGATCGGTATCCTGCTCGATCTTTTCAAGTGACTGACCGGTTGCATCCGCAAAGATCTGGTTCAAGCGCTTTCGCATCTTGATAATTTCACGGGCCTGGATTTCTACATCCGTGGCCTGCCCACCGACGCCGCCGCGCGGCTCGTGCAGCAGGAAACGCGTATTGGGCAGAGCAAACCGGTTTTCCTTCTTGGCTGCGCAGTAAATCAGCGCGCCCGCACTCGCGACCCAGCCTGTTCCAAGGACTTTCACCGGCGCTTCCACGAACTTGATCATGTCATGGATCATGTCTCCAGACTCAACATGACCGCCCGGCGAAGACAGCACCATGAGTATCGGATCCTTGCTTTCAGACGCCAGCGCCAGAAGACGCTCGCAAACGCGGCGGGCCTGCTTGTCATCGACACCGCCCGTCAGCATGACGGTGCGAGCGTTGAACAGGGCTTGCTCGAGAAAGGCGTTTGGTTCGCCGATGGGGGTCTCAGCGGTCTCGTCGTCGAGGCGTGTCATGTATGCTCCAAAGGAATCTTCGTGTCGCATAGGTGAGGCTGCGAGCGCGCCCGGTCAATGGCGCAAGCGCCCAGAATACAGGATTAACCAGCTTCAGGTGCGAATGACGCGCTGGAGAACGCCGGCAACACCCGTGAAGCGCAGACCCCCATCACGCACTGCGAGCGCAAAGCATGGCGCACCTGCATCGCCAACCGGCTGATGGGTATCGTCTGGCCCTTTCACAGCGACATCACCCGGACCGTAGGAGCCGGTCTCATCGGTGAAGCCGCCGGAGACCACGAGCGTGTACTCTGCACCGTCATGGGAATGTCGCGGCACGCTCGCCCCAGGCGCAATGCGATAAAGCTCGACCTCGGTAGCACTGTCTATGTCAATCGGTAAGCGGCGGAGCCCAGGGGCTGAAAACTTCCAACCCCCAGAGCCCGCACTATCAAGGACATGCGTACGAAGAGGTTCTGGCAGGGCGAGCAATTCATCGAGCGCACCACCCGCAGCTTCAGCGGCCCGTGCGGCGTATGTGGCGTCTGTATCAAAGGCGTCAATTGCAGCCATGGCTCGGTCAATGGCGCGGTCGCTCATCTCTACGGGCGGCTGCTGCTCGAGGAGCGACCCGGCGATGATCTCAGCGCGCGCCACATCGTTTGCGATATCGGTTCGCAACGCGCTTTGGGTTTCGACCAGCAACGCGAACGCAGGATCAAGACAGCCGGCTGCATACGCGGCGTAGAGCGCGCTGAATGCTTTCTCTTCTGGCTTGTCGTATTCTGAGTCTGCCAAAACGTTCTACTCCACCGGGATGATCTCTTATCCGCGATATTGATAGACAGTGCCCATCGTCAAGTAATTGCATCCTGTAATTGCAGCAGAACAGTTAAGGATCGCCTTGCAACTGTCCTCGCAGTCGATTGAAGGCCAGCCGGATGCGTGATTTCACGGTTCCGAGGGGCAGGTCGAACGCTTTTGCGATCTCGGTGTGAGACAACCCATCGTAAAAGGCCGCTCTCAGAAGCTTCAACTGGTCTTCTGGAAGCTTTTCGATCTCACGGCGCACAATATCTTCGGTCTGCAACCGATTGAGACTCTGGTCAGGCTGCTCAAGCTCAGGTGGGCGCAGCATGGGCTCATCTGCTTCCAGCTCGGGTTTTGAAGCCCTGCGGTGCGCATCGATGCGGCGGTTACGCGCGATCCTGAAGATCCATGTGGAGACAGAAGCCTGCTTGCAGTCGTAACTGCCCGCTTTGCGCCAAACGGTCACCATGACCTCCTGGGCAAGTTCCTCGGCGAGCCCGTCATCAGCGCCCAGTCGCAGCATGTAGCTCTTGATTCGAGGCGCAAAAAACTCAAACAGCTCGGTGAACGCTGTGCGGCTGCGAAGCTGAGCAATCTGGGCCATGCAGTCGGCAAACCGCTGTCGCTGAGCGAGGTCGGTGACCGAAGGAGCAGTCTGGGTCACGGCGATTTCTTTCTTGGACACACGCTTGAGTAACAAATCGCCGGAGAAACGCAACTATTGCGTCATTTTCAATTTTGTTTGGCTCTCCTTAAACGGGCGCCCAAAATCGGCCTCAGACAGACTGCACACAGCCGTTTTTCAGTGTCTGTTCAGACGTCGCCGACATAAGGTCATGCCATGACGACTTTCCTGCGCATTGCCATAACCTCGATTACTGCCGCTGGACTCGTCAGCCACGCGATTGCGGCCCCTACAGCGGTCGCCCGTTACAAGGACTGGCAAGTCTTCAGCGAAACCTCTGGCGGGGAGACGGTCTGTTTCGCTGCCACACCGGCCACGGACAAAGCGCCAAAGGCTGCAACCCATGGCGATGTCTGGTTTTACGTCACCAACTGGAAATCAGGAAAGGCGCGTGCACAACCGAGCCTGAAGGTGGGCTATGAGCTCCGCGCCGACCTCCCGGGCCGGGCCAAAGTTGGGCGCTCGTCGTGGCCGCTCTTCAATGCCGGACAGGAAGCCTTTGCAGACGACGAAGACGATGCACGCATCGTTCGCGCCCTGAAACGCGGTTCGGAGTTAAGAGTCGAGGCAGTTTCGGAGCGTAACACGACGGTTGCCTACCATTTCTCGCTGGCAGGCTCCTCGGCAGCCATCGAGAAGGCAGCGTCGGTCTGCCGATAGTCTGGCTTCGTGGTTTGAAGCGCCTGTGTTATCCGACCGGTCATGAGCGTAACCTTAGACTTGTCCCGCCCGCCTGCGTCCGCACAGGAGTCCTTAGCGGGCCTCTCCCTGCCCGCCTTGCGCGGTCAGATGGAGGTATTGGGGCTGGAGCCGAAGAAAGCGAAGATGCGCGCAAGCCAACTCCGCCGATGGATCCACCATTTCGGGGTCACAGAATTCTCCGGGATGACCGACATCGCCAAGGAGCTTCGGGCGACGCTGGAGACGCGGTTTACGCTCGCTAGACCTGAAATCACTGAACACAAGGTGTCCGTCGATGGAACGCAGAAATGGTTGACTCGCTTCGGACCAAGCGTGGAAGGCGAAAGTGTTTTCATCCCTGACGTCGGCAAAGCTGGTGCCCTTTGCGTGTCGTCTCAGGTCGGGTGCACCCTGAACTGCACCTTCTGCCATACAGGCACGCAGAAGTTGGTCCGTAACCTGA
This sequence comes from Pseudomonadota bacterium, assembly GCA_039817025.1. Lineage (GTDB taxonomy): Bacteria > Pseudomonadota > Alphaproteobacteria > Caulobacterales > Hyphomonadaceae > JANQQC01. The sequence continues at coordinate 5,748 of JBCBWQ010000036.1, forward strand.
CAGCACAGGAAATCGTCGCACAAGTTCTGATCGCCCGCGATGCGCTCGATGAGTGGCCGTCGTCAAACGAGAATCGAAGGCTGACCAACATTGTTTTCATGGGAATGGGCGAGCCGCTCTACAATCTGGACAATGTGGCTGAGGCCATCGACACCATTTCAGACGGTGACGGCGTTGCGATCGGGCGAAGGCGGATCACCGTCTCAACGGCAGGCGTTGCCCCAAAAATTCCGGAACTTGGCGAGCGAACCGGTGCGATGCTCGCCATCTCCCTTCATGCCGTTCGAAATGATCTGCGCGACGAGATTGTGCCCATCAATCGCAAGTATGACTTGCAAACCCTTTTCGAGGCGATCCGGGCTTATCCCGACCTTGGCAATTCCAAGCGCGTGACCTTCGAATACGTGATGCTGAAGGGCATCAATGACAGCCTTGCCGAGGCCCGAGACCTCGTGAAGTTGCTCAAGGGCGTCCCATCAAAAATCAATCTGATCCCATTCAATCCATGGCCCGGCGCACCCTATGAGTGTTCAGATTGGGAGACGATTGAAGCGTTCGCTGACGTGCTGAACCGCGCCGGATACGCCTCGCCGATCCGCACGCCGCGTGGGCGGGATATTTTTGCCGCCTGCGGCCAGCTGCGCTCGGAAAGCGTGAAGCAAAGTGCTGCGGAGAAACGGCGCGCTTCACTCGCGCAAACGCCTAGCTAACGCGGCAGGCGACCTTCACAACTCTGAGCGATCGCCTCGCATCATCGGCCCGGCGCCCATAGTCGCGTTCCTGAATTGCACGAACACGGCCCGGCTCCAGCTGCACGGCACTTTCCTGCAGAAAGCTCTCGATAGAGCGCGGCGCTGCCGTATAGATGCGGCCACGGCGCGGACTTTCAGCAACAATGACGCCGCGGACATACCCATTTGAATCCAGAACAGGTCCACCACTCAGCCCCCCAAGCGATCCAACAAGGCCGCGCGTGCGCCCGATCTCAGCCCAGGCCAGAACAGGCTCCTCGCCGCGTCGCTTGCCACTTGTCACAAGTTTGGAGCGCGCAAGGAGACGGCTCGCGGCCTCTCCCGGACGGCCCTGAGGATAGCCGATATGATAGCCGCGCTCGCCTATGCGGAATTCCCGCTCAAAGTCGAATGCGACAGAGGCAGGACTGCGCCCTGTAGAGATCAGCGCAAGGTCGCTGTCTTCATCGACGCGCACAGTCGATGCCGGCACGTATTGCCCTGGACCCACGAGCAAGCTCACATCGCCGCACCCATCGACCACATGCCGCGCTGTCAGCCAGTCCCCTTCCCCATTGAGCGCAAAGGCAGTCCCGATGCCGTCCTTAGGCTCATCAACCCGCACAAGGATTTGATCGTCGAAGACAGAAGGCGGCGGCAAGAGCGGTCCGTCTTCTGCCAGGACTTCAGGCGGAGGCTCCGGCGCATCGGCTTCTGGCCCTGCTGCGAACAGTGCCCAAAGCACAACGCCGAGAGCTGCAAGATAGATAATCCAATCGGGGATACGCAACGATCGACCCCTTCACTAAAAACGCTGCAAGGCGGGATCCCAGAGCCCGGCCGACAGGATCATCGCGGAGGCAAGCTTGGCTGCGATCAATACAATCGCCGCCCCGGCCTCATCATTCTCGATCCTGCGAGGCAGATCCCTTAGCAACAGGTCCACGATGCGGTAGGCGATCAGCTGCAGCAACAGAGCGACGCCGCCCCAGATCAACATGTCGAACAAGGAAACCGAGGATGCGAGCGCTGAGCTGATCGGCAAGGCAAGGCCAGCTATCGCGCCTGCCAGCGCCAGTCCGGCCGCGCCATTGCCACCGCGAACGAGTGCAAATTCCTTCCAAGGGGTCAGGAGCACATAAATCGTGCTCGCCACAATCAACAGGCCACCCGCCGAGCCGGTCCAAATCAGGAATGTCGGAAACCCCTGCAGAAATCCATCGATTGCTGCGCCCATATCCTGCCTCGCTCGTTAATGATCTACACGGTGCTGACACGCACGCGAATATGCGCGAACCGTAGACAAGCTGTAGCCAAGCCTCAAGGAGATCATCGCCCATGCTGAACGGAAAAACGGCCCTCGTCACAGGCTCAACGAGCGGGATTGGCGAAGGCATCGCGCGCCGACTTGCTGCGGATGGCGCGAATATCGTCTTGTCTGGCTTCGGCGATGCCGACGCGATCGAAGCCATGCGCAAACAGATTGCCGACACCCATAGTGTCAAGGTTGGCTACTCAGGTGCCGACCTGACCGATCCT
>JBCBWQ010000036.1:8116-17214 GCA_039817025.1 Pseudomonadota bacterium
GCTAAGGAATTCGGCGGTGCCGATATCCTGGTCAACAATGCAGGCATACAGCACGTCGCGCCAATTGAGGACTTTCCTGTCGCCAAGTGGGACCTGATCATTGCGTTGAACCTCACTGCAGCGTTCCACACCACGCGGATGGCCATTGGCGGCATGAAGGAGAAAGGCTGGGGCCGCATCATAAATACCGCGTCGGCCCACGCGCTCGTCGCCTCCCCTTTCAAGGCTGCTTATGTTGCCGCCAAGCACGGAATTGCTGGACTGACGAAGGTTGTGGCGTTGGAAGGAGCCGAGCACGGCGTGCGCTGCAACGCCATTTGCCCCGGCTATGTTTATACGCCGCTCGTCGAAAGCCAGGTCGCTGACACCGCTAAGGCGCGCGGGATGACGGAAGAAGATGTGAAACGGGATGTGCTTCTGGCGGCGCAGCCAACGAAAGAATTCGTCACCGCTGAACAGGTCGGCGAAATGGCGAGCTTTCTCTGCTCCAACGGTGCCGCCCAAATCAATGGCGCGCTGATGCAGATGGATGGAGGCTGGGTGGCGCAGTAGCGCGCACCTCACAATAAGAAAAGGCGGTCCGACCGGACCGCCCTTTCCCAACTATACGCATACTCTACTACCCGCCTCTTTAGGGCTGATTCCCTAACAGAGTACGAATTACGATTTCGCAAGCAGGTTGCGGATCTCTTCAAGAAGCACTTCCTGGCGCGGTGGCTCCGCCGGTGCAGCTTCTTCTTTCTTCTTCATATTGTTCATGCCCCTGATGATCATGAACATGACGAACGCGACAATCAGGAATGAAATCAGCGCCGTGAGGAACGCGCCGACATCGATAATCGCAGCTTCTTTGATGGTCTCACCAGCGTCGTTGAGAACAGCTTCTGAAACCGTGTAGGTCATGCTCGACAGGTCTATGCCGCCCATGATCGGTGAAATCGCAGGCAAGAAGATGCCTTGGATGAAGGCTGTCACGACCGTTGCAAAAGCCGACCCCATCACAAAGCCAACGGCCATGTCGACGAGATTGCCCTTCATGGCAAACTCTTTGAACTCATTAAGCATTGGTTAACCCCTTCGCTCCCACTGCGTTGATTCTTTTGGGATATTCCGGGAGTTAAGGTTTAAGGTCAAGCCTAAAGCGCAGTCAGCGCGCTTCCGGATCCTCACCGCCATTCACCCGCGCTCGCAGCTCTTTACCCGCTTTGAAGAAGGGAACGGCTTTGGCAGCGACATCGACCGGTTCACCGGTTCTCGGGTTTCGACCTTTTCGGGCTTCGCGGTGGCGTACGGAAAACGTGCCGAAACCGCGCAGTTCAACGCGGTCTCCTCGCGCCAAGGCTTCGCTGATCTCGTCGAGAATGACAGCGACGGCTTTTTCCACGTCCTGTTGGCTCAGGTCGTACTCTTCAGTGAGCTTTGTAATGAGTTCAGATCGCAGCATGTCTTTGATCTAAAACGTATTTGCGGCGGAAGCTATAGCCCCCGCCGCAAAGCTTACGTGAAATTAAGACTGCGGGCGGCTGGTCTTGGCCGCGTCGCCTCAGGCCAGATCCTTGGCCTGCGCAACCCAGTCTTCAAGCTTTCCGGACAAGCCGGCTTCTTCTTCAACCCTGGCAATGCCCTCAGCGTCGAGCGCGGCCAAATCTGACAAGGTGTTTACACCCGCGGCCTGCAGCTTTTTCTCTGCTGCTGGCCCAAGACCGTTGACGTCCTTGAGATCTTCGCTGGCAGAGGCTTCGGACTCAGCCTGCGATTCAGCGGCGGGGGCATCGTCAGACGAACCCGTCGTTGCGAGGGCTGCGCCGAGAATGTCGCCCAGAGACGCACCGCTATCGGCAGAGCCATACTGCTGCACGGCTTCCTGCTCTTCAGCAATTTCGAGCGCCTTGATGGACAGCGAAACGCGACGGGATGCCTTATCGAGCTGGGTCACCTTCGCGTCGACCTTGTCGCCAACGGCAAATCGTTCCGGTCGCTGGTCGGCCCGGTCACGCGATAGATCGGACCGTCGGACGAATGCCTTCATCGCCGGATCGCCGAACTCGACCTCGATACCGCCCGAGGCGACCTCCGTGACGGTACAGGTGACAATGGCACCTCGGCGTAGACCGCCGCCACCGGTAGCGCCCTGCTCCATTGGATCACCGGCGAGTTGCTTGATTCCGAGCGAGATACGCTCTTTGTCAACGTCCACATCAAGGACTTTGACCTTAACGGCGTCACCCTTGTTGTAGTTCTGGATCGCTTGTTCGCCGGACTGGTCCCAGGAGATGTCGTTGATGTGGACCATGCCATCGAGGTCCGGTCCGATGCCGACAAACAGACCGAATTCGGTGATGCCGCGCACTTCACCGTCAACTTCGGTGCCAACTGGATAGTCCGCCATGAACGAAGTCCACGGATTGTCCTGGGTTTGCTTGAGGCCCAGCGAAATCCGTCGCTTGTCGCTGTCCACGTCGAGCACTTCGACGTCCACTTCCTGAGACGTGGAGACGATTTTGCCCGGATGGACGTTCTTCTTGGTCCAGCTCATTTCCGAGACATGGATCAGGCCTTCGACGCCATCCTCCAGTTCGACGAATGCACCGTAGTCGGTGATGTTCGTAATCTGACCATTGAGGCGCATACCCACCGGGTACTTGGCTTCGACGCCGTCCCATGGGTCGGCTCCGAGCTGCTTCATACCGAGTGAAATACGTTGGGTGTCCGGATTGATCTTGATGATCTGAACTTTGACCGTGTCACCCACATTCACAACCTGACTCGGATGGTTGATCCGCTTCCAGCTCATGTCGGTCACGTGCAGCAGGCCGTCGATACCGCCGAGGTCCACGAACGCACCATAGTCGGTGATGTTCTTGACGACGCCTTCGCGGACATCCCCTTCCTTCATCTCGCCAACGATCTCCGCGCGCTGTTCGGCGCGGCTCTCTTCGAGGATTGCACGGCGGGAGACCACGACGTTTCCGCGCGGACGGTCCATTTTCAGGATCGCGAAAGGCTGCAACTCGCCCATCAGTGGGCCAACGTCACGCACGGGGCGGATATCGACCTGGGAGCCCGGAAGGAAAGCATTGACGCCGCCCAGGTCGACGGTGAAGCCACCTTTGACGCGGCTGACAATTGCACCTTTGACCGGCTCTTCCTTGTTGAAGGCGTCTTCAAGTTTGATCCAGCTTTCTTCGCGGCGGGCCTTGTCTCGGGACAAGACGGCATCGCCAAGCGCGTTCTCGATCCGCTCGAGGAAGACCTCAATAATGTCGCCGGGCTGTGGTTTCTCTTCGTCGACGGCGAATTCCTTCATCGGAATGCGGCCCTCGGTTTTCAGGCCAACGTCGACGACGAGCACGTCGTTGTCGGCAGAGATCACAGTGGCCGGGACGACCTGACCTTCCTGCATAGCCGCTGCCGCAGCGCTCTCTTCGAACATGGCTGCAAAATCGTTGGTCGATGGGTTCATGGTTTCAGTTGACATATTGGCTCCGGGTGACGCGTCCGGGTCGGGCCCAACAGTTCAGTTGGCGCGCGATGGTTGTCCGGCGACGTCTGGGTTTACTTTAGATTTCGGCGTGGACGCCGCCCTTTGGTTTTGGCGCTTGCCGATGAAGCAAGCGCCAGGAGCGGCCTAATGTATCCTGGTCAGGGCTGCCTCAACGACCGCCCGCGCCTTATCCACAGCCGCGTCTATAGTCAGATCAGTCGTATCAATCAAGACGGCATCGGCGGCGGCGACCATTGGAGCGTCCGTGCGGTTGCGATCCCGGTCATCTCGTTCTTTCAATTGCGCGACCATTTCGTCCAAAGTGATTGGATCGCCTTTGGCAGTGAGCTCATTCCACCGCCGTCGCGCGCGCTCTTCAACTGCAGCATCAACCCAAATCTTCACATCAGCATCCGGGCAAATGACCGTGCCAATGTCGCGGCCGTCGAGCACCGCGCCGCCGGGCCGGGCCGCAAAGGCGCGCTGCAAGTCCAGGAGCGCTGCGCGTACCTGAGGGACAGCAGCAACCCTTGACGCCGCCTGTCCGGCCTCCGCTGTTCTCAGCACGGTCTCTTCAAAGTCATTCAGGTCCAAGGACGCTGCGATTTCAGCCAGCGCCGCCGCATCGTTGAAGTCTGCGCCAGCTTTTGTCGCCGCAACGCCTGTCGCACGATAAAGTGCGCCGGTGTCCATATGCGGCAGGCCATAGTCGGCGGACAGTCTCTTGGCGATCGTGCCCTTCCCCGACGCAAGCGTGCCATCAATCGCAATGATCATGGGCGTCCCTTCCGAAAATCCGCGCCAATAGACGCCATATGCTCAAAGAAGGCGGGGTAGCTGGTATCGATCATCGACACATCATCCACTGAGACGGGGGCTTGGGCTGCGGTCCCCAGAACGAGCGCACTCATGGCGATCCTGTGATCGTGGCGCGTTTCGACCAGGCCGCCACCCGGCGGCGGGCCACCACAACCCTGCACCGCGAAACCATCTGGCCGGGCTTCAGCTTCAACGCCGTTGGCACGAAGCATGTCAACAACAGCTCCGATCCTGTCGCTTTCCTTCACCCGCAATTCTTCGGCGCCGGACACGACCGTTTCTCCGGCCGCAAAGGCTGCGACCACACCGAGGATTGGAAACTCATCAATCATGGACGCCACTCGCATCTCAGGCACAGCAACACCTCGTAGCGCCCCTGAGCCGGCGCTGATCGTTGCGAGCCGCTCGCCAGCCGCTTCACCCCCTTCTTCCGCGCCAATCATACCGCCCATACGCGTCGCCATGTCGAAGAATCCATCGCGGGTTTCGTTCGACATGACCCCTTCAATCTCGATGGCACCGTCGGGATTGATAATGGCTGCGGCAGCGAGAAACGCTGCCGAAGATGGGTCGCCGGGAATTGCAGCATCGACGGCGTGCAATTTCTGATGGCCTTGCACCTTAATGGCGCGGGCACCGCCGGGCTCAATGGAGGCGTCGACGTTGGCACCAAACCCACGAAGCATGCGCTCCGTATGATCGCGCGTCGCACGCGGTTCACGGACAATGGTATCCCCATCGGCGTTCAGTCCAGCAAGCAACACGGCTGACTTCACCTGCGCCGAGGCCATGGGTGGGGCATAGTCAATTGCTGTGAGGGCAGCTGATCCAACAAACGTCAAAGGAAGACGGCCGTCGGTATCATCCTCAACGCGCGCCCCCATCAGTCTCAGAGGATCAAGCACCCGCTTCATGGGTCTCGATCTGAGGCTTTCATCGCCTGTCATCGCCGCGCTGATCGAAAAGCCGGCCATCGCCCCCATGAGCAGGCGGGACCCCGTGCCGGAATTGCCAAAGTCAAGAACCTCAGACGGCTGGGTATACCTACCGGTCCCCGTAACGCGCCACGCGCCCTTGCCTGTTTGCGCGACCTCAGCGCCCAGGGCCCGCACAGCCGCAGCGGTTCGCAAGACATCGTCACCCTCAAGAACGCCCGTGTATTGCGATTGACCCTTGGCAAGAGCGCCGAGGATAAAAGCCCGATGGGAACACGACTTATCGCCGGGAGCCCGAACGATCCCTCCAAGCTTTGGAACCGGATGCGATGTCCACGCCACGGCTGTGCCCTCTTCCAATGACAAGAAATGCGAGCCAGCGCTTTGACAGGGCTTTGCGTTCGTGGCAAGCGCCCCGCCACCAAGTCGTCCAAGCCAAGCGGAGCGAATCGTGGCCAAAGCGGATCTCGGGGACAAGCAGGTCTGCCCCAATTGCGAAGCAAAGTTCTATGACCTCAGCCGCCGTCCGGCGGTCTGTCCGAAGTGCGAACATAGCTTCGACCCGGACGATGCTATCGTTGCATCTACAAAAGCGAAGGTGAAAGAGCGCGAGATCAAGAAAGCGGTTAAAATCGAGGACGATGAAGACGAGGACACCGAAGACGCGGCCGCCACTGACGATGATGAAGAAGATGGCGAAGAAGATGCCGCAGAGCTCGGCGGTAACGACGATGAGGTTGTGCTCGAAGGCGACGATGACGATGAAGACGAACCAGATCCGTCGAAAGTGCCATCGGGCTTCACAGAAGACGGCGTCGACGATGATGATGATGCCGTCATTGATGATGAGGATGACGACGCCTTCAAGATTGATGACGATGACGCGCTTGCTGTCGATGATGATGACGACGACGTCGAACCGGCAGACGATGACGACAAATAGGGCTTGATCCCAGCGCGGGGGACGCCTATCCCTCGCGCTTCCCAAAATACCCGGTTCGGGGCCATAGCTCAGTTGGGAGAGCGCTTGAATGGCATTCAAGAGGTCGGCGGTTCGATTCCGCCTGGCTCCACCACCTCCAAAAAGTACCGAAATTGACAGATCTTGTCGCGACTTCGTGATCGCACGCCCCAGCGTCGGCGCCTCAGAGGCTTGAAGCGGCCCTATCTGCTGCCCAGATTCAAGGCATCAAGCGTTTCTGTTCGCAACCAGCTGCCGATCATCGGGGTTTGTCGGATGGGACGCGCCAACATCCTGTCTCGAAGAAGGGATACCCATGACCCATCATCTTTCCCAATCTGCCGGGTTTGATCGTGAAGGCCTCGTCTATGTAAAGCGGCTCGACAGCGACGATATCGAACGGCTCGTTGCTCCAAACATGCTGGAGTCCATTGAGGATCCCAGCGATCTCTTTGCAGTGTATGATTCCGATGGCCAGGCCATTGCAGTCGTCGAAGGACGGCAAGCGGCCTTCGAGGCGGCCAGATCCCACAAGCTGACACCGTCAAGCGTCCACTAATTGTTCGCCTAGGCGGCAGACGAGGCCTTTATTCCGCAAAGAATGGCGCGGGCATCTTCTGATGTCTGCGCCTTTCGCAAGGAGTCTCGTATAGCGACTTGACGGAATGCACGACTGACCTGCGCCAACGCCCGTAAATGGTCCGCACCGGCCGACTGCGGTGCAAGCAGCATAAAAATCAGGTCGCAGGGCCGCTCGTCGATGGCCTCAAAATCAATCGGGGTTTCAAGTCGAACAAATCCGCCGAGCGGGGCCTCGAGCCGATCAATTCTGGCATGGGGAATGGCAACGCCTTCGCCAACGCCGGTTGAGCCCAGGCGCTCACGCTCCATCACCGCATCCTGAATGTCCCGCGCATCCAGCCCTGTCTGCGTTGCCAGGGCCTCGGACAGAAGGTTTATGGCCTGCTTCCGGCTGGTCGCAGTCGAAACAGGCAAGATAATGCCATTCGACAAGAGGCTTGTCAGATCCACGGCCATACGGAACGCTTTCTTCAGGACGACTTTGCAGAACCCGCTGGATCTACCCAGCCGATATGCCCGTCCGAGCGACGGTATACCATGTTGTGCCCACCATGGGCGGCATTGCGGAACATTAACGCGGGCGCATCGGCGAGTTCGAGCTGCATGACCGCTTCCGACACTGACATGGTCCGAATGACAGCTGACGTCTCTGCGACTGTCAGAGCACCGTGGTCAGACCCATTTGCGACAGGCTCAACGACTTCGTCTTCCTGCGCGCGAAGAATCACACTCGCAGCCGGCTCTCCCGGAAGCGGTGCGCGATCGGGTCGGTGATGGTCCTTGAGCCGGCGTTTATAGCGGCGGACGCGCTTCTCCATCTTGTCGAGGGCGATCTCAAGAGCCGCGTACGGCTCATCGGCAAGACCCGTCGACTGCAGGATGATCCCCGAAGGCAAATGGACATTGCAGTCCACCTCTACCTGGTGGCCTTCCTTGGTCACCGTGACATGGGCGTCACCGGTCCGCTCGAAATACTTGGAAACGGCGGCTTCGAGACCACCGGCGATACGCTCTTGAAGCGCTTCGCCAAGTTCCATCTGTTTGCCAGCAATTTTGATTTGCACGGAGGACTCCGGTCTGAAACTCAAATTATGGACCATGCAGACCCGAAAATCGAGGGGTGCGTAATATACTGTAGTAAACCCGTCAATTGACGCGGGCACATCAGGCGGATTGCTTCAACATGCGCCGGCGTTGGACCGAAGACGGGATATTCAGGCTTTCCCGGTACTTAGCGACCGTACGGCGCGCAATCTCCACGCCGAACTCAGTGAGCAGTTCCACAATCTGGTCGTCCGAGAGGACCGATCCTGTCGTTTCGTTGTCGATCAGTGTCTTGATGCGGTGGCGCACGGCTTCTGCGGAATGGGCCTCTCCCCCACCTGTCGAAGGAATTGCAGCAGAGAAGAAGTATTTCAGCTCAAACAGGCCACGCGGCGTTGCCATGAACTTGTTGCTTGTCACGCGGCTCACCGTCGATTCATGCATCGAGATGGCATCCGCAACCTGCTTGAGATTTAGGGGGCGCAGGTGGGCAACGCCATGGGCGAAGAAGGCGTCCTGCTGGCGAACGATCTCGCTCGATACTTTGAGAATCGTGCGCGCCCGCTGGTCGAGGGATTTGATCAGCCAGTTCGCATTGGTTGCGCACTCGGTGATGAATTCCTTTTCCGCATCCCGCATGGGCAGGGCGCTGACCTCGGCATAATAGGCCTTGTCCATCAACACGCGGGGCAGCGTGTCTGCATTCAACTCGACGGCAAACATGCCATTCGGCAACTCCCGTACGAACACATCCGGGGCGACAGCAATGGCTGTATCGCCCGCAAAACCCGATCCGGGGCGCGGAGTCAGCGCGCGAAGCTCGGACATCATGTCGAGCACGTCTTGCTTGTCGCAGCCGGTCACTTCGCAAAGCTGGCGAATATCATGCTTGGCGACAAGATTAAGATTGTCGAGAAGCGCCTGCATGGCCGGGTCGAGACGGTGCCGGTCGGCGAGCTGCAACCCCAAGCATTCGGGCACCGTACGTGCCATAACGCCCGTGGGCTCAAAGCCCTGACACAACGACAGGACAGCCGCCACTTCGCTTTCATGAGCACCGAGGAGTTGTGCCACTTCGTCGAGGTCAGCGCGGCAGTAGCCCGCTTCGTCGGTCTCCTCGACCAAGCGCACTGCAATCAGCCGCTCAGCTGGACTGAATGGCGACAAATTCACCTGATCATGCAGATGTTCGCGCAGGGACTTGTCGCCCGTGAGCACGCCTTCGAAATCGAAGTCTTCAATCCCCTTCCCCGAACCAGCCTTAGACCAGTCC
>JBCBWQ010000370.1:0-511 GCA_039817025.1 Pseudomonadota bacterium
TCGAACTTCTGATCTTGCAAGGTTCGGTGTCGGTGGAGAGGGAGTTCTCCGAGTCTGACGAGCTGGGTTCGGGGGTGGTGATAGACCCCCGGGAGTGATCCATCTTCGGTGAGATGGCGGCATCCAATCCGCGTAGGGTTGGTCGGGGGTCTTCGGGCGGAGTGTCCCAAGTCGATGGGATGGTTCCAAGGAAGGGCAGCGCGAAAGCTCCCTTCCTTTGGTCTCGATGAAGTCGTCTGGATGAAGTCCTCATGGGGGTATCGGGGGGGTAGCAGGAACGCTCCCTTGATCGGTGATCAATCGGGCGTCTGATTGTCCATGGTTCGGTGCAGGTGGAGAGGGACGTCTCCAAGTCCTGCGAGTGGGTTCCAAGGGGTGCGATAGCCCCTTCGGTCTTCCTGAAAGGATCGATGGGTTTGGGAGAGCGACGTCTCCCATGTGGCTCTGGAATGGGTTCGATACCCTGGAAGAGCCAACAGCCGGAGGGATGCAACGGGAGCGCGCAGCGGGC
>JBCBWQ010000037.1:0-17095 GCA_039817025.1 Pseudomonadota bacterium
ATCTGCCAGAAGAAGCGCTCGGCACCCCAGAAGCACCCGAGCCCAAGAACCAGCGTTTCGGCACCGGCCGGCGTATCTTTGAGCGGTGTTCCGAACACAAAATGGGTCTGTGCCGTGGGTAGAGGATCCGGGCGGCCGGGCAGGGCCGTTTCGGCAGTTGGCAGGTCGAGCGGTTTGCGGCTGAACAGCATGGGTGGACTCCTTCTACCGTCCAATATGGGAATGCGGCGTCTGGCGGCAATCCGCGCTTGCGTTTCAAAGTCTCGTGAGTATGGTCCGCGCCTTGCGGTGAGGTGGCCGAGTGGTCGAAGGCGCACGCCTGGAACGCGTGTAGGCGGGCAACCGTCTCCAGGGTTCGAATCCCTGTCTCACCGCCACTCTCCTGTTTTTCACAATCATTTGGCGTGGCCGGTGACCTCAGTGAGGAACGGAATCCGGGCTTCGCGCATACGTCTTGTATGTTCGGCACAAAAATCGCCATGGCCGCTACGGCTTGTCTTCTCTTCTCATTGCCATTTTCCGGCCTTGCGGCGGCAGATGCCGTTCACAGGATTGCATTCAAGGTCGATCCGGTCGTTCTGGTTTGGCAGGATAAAGCAGAGCCAACGGAGCTGACACCAGCGGCTGTCCGGGACGCGCGACCCGCACCAGTCATCACGGGTCGCCTAGAGTCGGTCGCAGATCAGCAAGACCGTTCGGCCTTACAGCTTCATTCCCGCGAGTTTCGCGTCGCCTCGAACGCACCTTATCGGATTAATGCGACCCTTGTTGGGGTCGATGGCGGATCGACGACACCGTTCAGACTATCCATTGTCGAGTCCGGAGAGAATGCCGCCGTGCCGTCAGCTTTTGCCGCGGGCCCTCTGCGGACAACGCTTGGTACGCTCGCAAGGGAGCCTGTTCTCGTCGATGATGCACCCAAAACAGCGATCAGGAACGGATCCGTCGACAGTCAGTCCATCACCTATCGCGCCACCTGGAGCGGCGGCGCGGGTGAATATGTGAATTTAAAGGTGTTTCTGGCGCACTAGCCGAACTTTTCAGGCGCGTTCGAGAGCGGAGCATCAATGTCGATCGCATAGCCTTGGTCCGTTTCGGGGCGCGTCACGGTCGCGCCAAGCTGGCCAACCAAGCCGCCAATCAGGATTGATCCAAAGCGGACGCCCTGTTCAGTCTTTTCTGCGGACTCATCTCCGCGTCCATTGTCCCTGTAGCTGATGTGAAACGTATCCTCCGTCGCAGTCATAGCGAGTGAGATCATCGGTTCGGATGTTTCGGAGAAAGCGTGTTTGAAGGAATTGAGCATCAGCTCGTTGACCGCGAGCGCCAAGGAGACGGCTTTGTCGATCGCCATGGTCGCGCGTCCGGATGCAGAAATGTCGAGGCGTAGATCTTCGTTATCGTCAAAGGCTTCCGCGGTCTCACGCGCGAGCCGGGTCAGGTAGGCCATGACCTCAACTGTTGAGTGGTCGCCTGTTTCGTACAGCGTGCGATGGAGGCTCGCGATCACGCCCAGGCGGGTTGAGATATCGTCGACCGCTTCTAGTGCAGCGGCGTCGTTAATCCGATTGCGCTGGAGCGACAGGATCGAATCGACAATCTGCAGGTTATTTTTGACGCGGTGATTGATCTCGAAAAGCAAGGTGTTCTTTGTTTCGAGCGCTGCGCGCAAAGCGGCATCCTGGGCCAGCTTTTTTGTATCGTCCCTGAGGGTCAGGACAGCTCCGATCTGCTGTCCCGCGGAATTACGCACCGGTCGCGCGGTTCCAATTGCGATAATCTCGTCGCCAGACGGTCGGCGAATTCGCCAATGGGTGTCGATAATGGTCTCTCCGGCACCGACAGCGCGGAACATCGGTAGCTCTTCATTGGGGTAGGGAGCCCCGTCCATCGTAAAAAGATGATAGGTTTGAGAGTAGTCGTCCGGCGTCACGTCCAGGGCTTCAACGCCGTGCAATCTGACGGCAGACCGGTTTACATACACCAGCCGACCCGAAACATCCGCTATGATCACGCCTTCAGCGACCTGATCGAATGCCGCTGTAATGAGTGGTGACAGGTTCAGGTCATCCACAGAGTCTGTCATGGCAGCCTCGTCCCGTGAAAAGCTTACGGCTTCTAATACTACAAGATTCTGCTAGCGCACGAACAAATCAAGTTCGACCCGTAGAGGGGTCAGGCTGCGATCGGCGCTTGTAACAGGGAGTCGATATGATCGCATAATCGATCAATTGGATTGGCGCTCGCGTGCGCAGCGACGCCAGTCTTCCCATCGTTTTTTTCTGCAGTCGTACCTGTGGGGGCATCAAACATCGCCTGCACGGCGGCGCGGGCACGGCTGACGCGGCTCTTAATCGTGCCTGCAGCACAACCACAGACTTCGCCAGCTTCTTCATAGGTAAAGCCGCCTGCAACGACGAGAATGAGCGCGTCGCGCTGGGCGATAGGCAGGCTGTAGATCGCTTCGTTCATTCGGCCGAGATCAAGCTGGGACTCAATGCATCCGGGGTCAACGAGGGTTTCTTCGAACATTTCCGGTTCGCCGCCGACAGACCGCCAGCTTCGCCGCGTATACTGGTAGTATTCATTGCGCAGGATGCGGAAAAGCCAGGGTCGCATGGGCTGGGAGGGGTCAAACCTATCGACCGCGCTCCAGGCTTTCAGGCAGGCGTCCTGGACGAGATCGTCTGCGAGCGCAGGGTTCCGGCAGAGGCTGCGTGCGAAGGCGCGAAGCTCCGGAAGCAGGTCTTCCAGGCCATCGGCGAAGGAAAACGGTGTCGATGTCGCTTCGGACGTCATTGCTGAAGCCCCGGTGCTGCGCCGGTTAGCGTTTTTCCGATTCGCGAATTTGGTTGAGCAAGTCGGTCAGCTGGTCCGGGAGCGGCTCGTTCAAGACGTCTTGATACGCTTCTCGAAGCGCTTTGCCGATCGGCGTCTTCCTCAGACGTTCCACGGACGCCTTCTTTTGAGCGAAGGCGTGCGAGTTTCGGGTTTTTTTGGTCACCGAAGAACGAGCCCTCAACCTGTGCGATTATTTCAGCGTGCATGTTTTTGCTATTCTTACCAGTCACCTCCACCAAGTTGCCTGTAAGAAGTTAAGACTGGGATAAGAACCACAGTATAGATCAATCAATGTGCGAGGACACACTTCAACTGATGAGCTGACGCCATGATGAGTGCCGACGATATCGACGTCGCCCTTCCGTATCTTCGCCGATACGCAAGGGCTGTTACAGGAAGCGCCCGGTCTGGCGATACCTACGTTGTGACGCTGCTCACGCGCTTACGGGAATTTCAAGAGAGTCCGTCCGATGCAGAGCGCCCAAAAGAAGCGCTGTTCCGGCTTCTGAATTCATTGCTGGATGACAGCGCGCAGTCCGATGCGAATATTGCTGGGGTAGGGCGGCGTGCCCTGCTCCTGACAGCGGTTGAGGGGTTTTCACTCAACGCCGTCGGTCGAATCCTCTCCTATCCGCCTGAGGGTGTTGATCAGCTTGTCCTGGATGCGGAGACGGCGCTCAAGTCGGAGCTGCGGACGACGGTGTTGATCATTGAGGATGAGCCGCTCATCGCCGCAAACCTTGCGCAGATTGCCGGTGACCTCGGCCACAAAGTTGTTGGAACTGCAGCAACCGCATCGGATGCAATTTCTCTCGCCAATGCAACCAGGCCTGGAATTCTACTTGTTGATGTTCAACTCGCTGATGGGTCATCCGGCATTGACGCCGTATCTGAGATC
Source organism: Pseudomonadota bacterium (assembly GCA_039817025.1). Taxonomy (GTDB): domain Bacteria; phylum Pseudomonadota; class Alphaproteobacteria; order Caulobacterales; family Hyphomonadaceae; genus JANQQC01. Next base: position 3,740 of record JBCBWQ010000037.1, read on the forward strand.
ACGAAGCAGGTCGATATCCCGTGTATTTTCATCACTGCCTATCCGGAGCGCCTGCTGACCGGACTTGGCGCCGAACCGGCATTTTTGATCTCAAAACCGTTCAAACCTCTTCACGTGGCTTCGATCATCAGCCAGGCGCTGGTGATGCGCGAGGCGGCTTGATCAGAAAAAAGCCGGCGCGAAGGACGCGCCGGCTGGAAAAGTAAGACGTGCAAGTGCTGATGGAGTACGCTCCGACCGACCTATGCACAGTGTTTCAAAACCGTTCCAAAAAAAGTTCAAGGGTATTGTGCGCCGCCACTATCCGGTGGGCGTGCGGCAGTAGGGCAGCGCCCGGAAAAAGAAAAGCCGGCGCATTCTGCGCCGGTAAAAGGGAGGACGTGCTAAATATTTGAAGAACAATCTTCGCGAGACCTATGCGCGAACTCCAATTCCGTTCCGAAAAATTCTGTACCGGTGCAAAGCGTCTTTTTCAGGTGAAACGGAACCATTTTGTTCCGATGTGCATAGAGCTCCACACGCGCGCACACCGCGCCAACGAGGAGCGCACTATGAATCGCAGACGCCACACGAGAATGATATCGAATCGGCGGGTAGATTTGTATTCGTCTGACGCGATCAGGCTTTGCAAGGCCGCCATCGTTGACTGGTCGGCATCTGGCGCGAAGCTGTTCCTGACGTCGCCCGACAGCCTGCCGAAAGCGTTCACGCTTGTGACCCGGGAAGGCGAAGAGCAGGTTCGATGCTCGCTATCCTGGCAGCATGAGGCGATCGCCGGGATCGCATTCCGCTAACGCGGCCCCAAACTTGATCGCAGCTCGCGCTGCGTTTCCTTAATACGCCTTTAGGTCGTGTTAACTCGCGCCCATCAGAACGGCTGTATCAGCTATTCTGGAGGGCCAACCATGCTGAAGTATACGGTATTCGCGTTATCGATATTGACCGCATTCGCTGCGCCAGCTGCGGCATCTGAATTTACCGCAATCCAATCTGTACAGCGCGCCGTCATGACAACGAACGACGCCGGCGAAGTTGTTCGTGTGTTTGAACCTACGGATCTGATCGCGCCTGGCGATGAGCTGAAATACGCGCTGACCTATGAAAATGGCGGCCTGGATGACGCTGACGGTGTCATGCTGACCATGCCTGTCCCGCAGGAAGTGCTCTACATTGAAAATTCAGCGACAACGGACGGCGTGACCGTCGAGTTTTCTGCCGACAATGGGGCAACCTACACAGCGCGCGCTGACCTGACTGTTCTGATCGAAGGACAGGCACAACCCGCATCCGCAAATGATATCACCCACATGCGATGGACCTTCACCGATGCTCTGGCACCGGGCGAGGCAGGCACCGTGGGTTACCGCGGCATCCTCCGCTAGTCGCCGCGATCCGAAAATCTAAGGGCCAAACACTATGATTTCTTCTGTCTTCAAAACACTTGCAAGAGTGACCCTGGCGGCCGTCTCGTCTGCCTTCGTCATTGCGGGTGCGGCTGCTGCGCAAGGCACAGACGCCGGTACAAGCGTCGATAATACCTTCACCCTCGACTACTCTGTGAACTCCGTAGCACAGGACCGGATTACAAATGCGGCGCCGCCGACGACTCCAGATCCGAATACGGTGTACTTGGACGACGTGACGAGTTTCACCGTCGACCGCAAAATTGACCTTACGCTCTCTCCGACTCTCTCGACCGTGAATGTGAGCCCTGGTGACGGGCCGTCTGTCGCACAGATGACGTTTACGCTCACGAATACGGGCAACGACAATCAGTCCTATTCCTTTAACGTCAGTCACAACACGGCCGGCAGCACTGCGTCCGGGTCAGAAGCGTTTGTGACAGAGAATGTGGTGATCGAATACAGCCTCAATGGCGGGACGTCGTATACTGCGATTTCGTCCGTTGCACTCGGATCCGGTTCTGCCGGTTCAGCCGCGATCATTCCTGACATTGCTCCTGGGGGAACAGCGCTGCTTCGGGTCTCGGGAGATATTCCGACGACAGCTGAAGCTGCCGCGACCTCTCCAGCCTCCAGTGTTGGGGAAGGAGCGACCGATCCTTTTATCGTCGTTGCAGAGACGCGCGATCCTTCAGCGTGGACCGTCGATTCCAACACGCCAACACAGGGCGCACTTACACTCAATGATGCAAACTCTGTGAATGATGATGGTATTGATAACGTCTTCGTTGATGGTGATGGCGGCGTAACCGGTGACGCTGCCGGCACTCCGGATGGCCGTTTTGGTACGACCAGCGAGTTGGCAATTATCACTGCGGACCTTACGGCGACCAAGGAAGTGTTTGTTGTGTCTACGGCTCTGCCGGATGCCGACTGCGCTGCTCCAGCGGTCAATCCGACGCCGTCAGGCAATGCAGAGTATCCGGTGCCGGGCGCGTGCGTGGAATACGTCATTACGGTCGCCAATGGCGGATCTGTCACGGCTGCCGGCGTTGCGATAACCGACCGCGTCCCGGATAATCTCTCGCTTGTCTATGTTGAGCTCGTTGGCACGCCCGGATTTGAACCGGACTCAGCCGCTTCGGCGAGCGCGATTTCAGTCGAAGTGGATTCGGCCGCCGTTCCATCTGGCGGTGTGATCAGTCCACCGATCGTCTGTGATGGATCAACGACCTGCCTCATTGAGATCAGTGATGCTGAGTTAGACCCCGCAACAACAGGCGTGATTGTTATTCGGGCAACGGTCGACTAGCGCTTGCCTCTGATCAATCAGACTATCTTGGGCCCCGACGATTTCGTCGGGGCTTTTTTCTGCGGCAAAAAGGACTGTCATTTCCATATCACCCGGACGAACTTCAATCCCTACGCGAACGAAATAGTAACCATGCTCCACTAAACCGGACGTTGACCGCACCGGCCAAGAAGTCGGCGCGGCATGACGTTAACGGCCGAAGACTCCGCAAAGGAGCAAAAGTGGCCAGGTGTTTGGTGGTTGGTGATGGTTCCCTTCGGGAAACCCTTCTCTATACGTATGGCCTTGAGCGTGATCTTGATGATCGTCGCTCTTGCATGTGCGCCTCGCGCCGAGGCCGCACTGGGCGATGAAGTGGTCAACGTCGCCAGCGTCCAAATGGGGATGAACGGCCAAAACCCTGTCACCCTGTCGACCAATGAAGCCGTATTCATGGTCGAAGCCGTCAGAACGCCATCGACGATCGACTTTTTCCGTATCGCGCCAAGCGCCCCAGAAGCCGTCCTGACCCAAATCAATGGCAGCGACTACAGTCCTTCCGGGGAAGGGGAAGACTTTGAGGTCTTGCCCATTCCGGACTCCGTGTTCGGACTGGATATTGATTTCTCCCTCCCGGTCGCGCTCGCGCCGGCGGAATCATATCTCGCGGGTGAGCTGATGATTATCCGTGTGGTCGATCTTGGTCAGAATGGTGAGTCAGACGTCGTTGAGACGGTCGAAATCACAATTGCTACGGATGCGGACGACACTGCGACACTCCGCCTTTATGAGAGCGGCCCGAATACGGGTGAATTCTTTGGCTATATCCTCAGTTCGCCGCTCGCCTCGGCACCGAACGACCCGGTATTGACGACGCCGGAGCGGGCCAATCTGACGGCGACCTACATCGACCGCTTCGATGAGACTGAAGTTTCAATCGATACCGCACTGATCGATCCGTTCGGGAGGTTGTTCGACAGTATTACAGGGGACCTTGTTGATGGTGCCGTGGTTACGATTGTCGACGCCGTCACGGGTGAACCTGCTGACGTATTCGGTCTCGACGGCGTTTCGTCTTATCCGTCGACGCTCGTCACAGGAGGGTCGGTTACGGATGAAGGTGGGTTCACTTATGATCTGGCGCCGGGCGAGTTCTTGTTTCCGCTAATGCGCCCTGGCGACTATCGTCTGCTGATAGAGCCGCCGGAGGACTATCAGTTCCCTTCGGTGTTGCTTGCCGAAGACTTCGAAAACCTGGACAATGCCCCTTTCGAGATCATCGAAGGGTCTTATGGCGGTATCTTCACAGTTGATACGTCCGGGCCGCTAAATTTCGATGTTCCGTTGGATGCGATCCGCGAGCTCGTCGTGCTCAAGACCACGGATCAAACGACCGCGGCGATTGGTGATTTCGTCCGTTATCAGATTGCCGTGGAGAATCGCGGCGACCTGAGCGCCCGCGCCGTCATCCAGGACACGCTGCCTGTGGCATTTCGCTATAGACACGGGACAGCGCGCCAGGATGGCCATGGGCTGTCTGATCCAGATATTCTTCCAGATGGGCGAACATTGCGGTTCGAGCTCGGCCTGATCGGACCGGGAGAGACTGAGACTTTCACATATGTTGCAGCCGTCGGCGCGGGGGCTCGGGAAGGCGAGGCTGTAAACCGCGCAGTGGCGATCAACTCCGGCGGGCGCGAGGTCTCCAATGTCGCAGAGGCGGCAATTCAGATCCAAGAGGATTTACTCCGGTCACGTCTGACGATCGTGGGCCGCGTTGCGGAACAGGCCTGCGACGGAGATGCCGATTGGGCGCGTGAACTGTCAGATGGCGTCGGCGTTGCTGGCGTACGCCTTTACATGGAAGACGGCCGGTATGTTGTAACTGACGAGAATGGCCTGTTCCACTTTGAAGGCGTGGAGCGTGGAACGCATGTCGTTCAGATGGATACCGCGACACTGCCAGCTGGTTATGAGGCGATGACGTGCGAAGACAATTCCAGGTATGCGGGGTCAGCGACCTCAAAGTTCGTTGATGCCAGCGGGGGCGTCATATGGCGCGCGAACTTCTATTTAAAGCAGGCTTCGGTCGTTGAAAATGAAGTCGAGGCGGACTTCTTTGACGAAAGCATCGAGGACCAATCGTATGACGCTGACTGGCTGAACGAACAGACCGCTGCGCCAGCCTGGGCCTATCCCAATCCGGATCGCACGCCAAATATTCCTTCGATCAATTTGGGTATCAAGCATGCTGCAGGGCACCGGGTTTCGCTGTCTCTGAATGGCGCGCTCGTCAGCCCACTGAACTTTGACGGCCGCGAACAGGCGCGATCCGGTCTTGTTGAAATAAGCCGGTGGCGCGGCGTCGACCTGTTGTCCGGTCGCAATAGTTTCGAGGCGTCAATCACCGATGGCGATGGCAATGAAGTCGAGACGCTCCGCGAAGAGATCTGGTTTGTCGTGGATGCGGATCGGGCGCGCCTTGTTGACGACCTATCGATCCTTGTGGCGGACGGGCGTACGCAGCCTACGGTCGCCTTACGCATTGAGGATGCAGCGGGCAGAGCTGTTCATGGCGGACGCGTTGTCAATGTTGACGTCGCTGCGCCGTATCGGCTTGCGTCTGAAGCAGCAATGGAGGGCGAAAACGCCGTCGCCGGTGTGCCTGCAGCGGCTGCGGCAACCTTTGTTGATCCCGATGGTATTGCCCGTGTTCAGCTTGAGCCGACGCTACAATCTGGCCGGGTGCGGCTGCTCGTTGCCCTCGATGATGGTCGGCTGGAAGAGCTTGACGTTTACTTGCAGCCTGAAAAGAGAGATTGGGTGGTGGTTGGCGTCGGCACAGCGAATGCCGGGTTTGAACCAAATCAGGATATTCCGGACTCAAGCCTTAGCCCCGTTGCGTCCAATCGGCTTGCCCTGTTTGCCAAAGGTATGGTGAAGGGCGATTGGCTAATGACACTTGCCGTCGACACAGCCAAGCGACGCGGCGCAAATGATGACGAGCTCTTCGACCGCATTGATCCGAACGCGTACTATACGCTTTACGGTGATCGCAGCTATCAGTTCTCCGAGGCAGAAAGCCGTTACCCGCTATTCGTGAAGCTCGAGAAACGGGCGGTGCAACTCCTGTTTGGCGACTATGATACCGACCTCACGGACACAAAGCTTGGTCGCTACAATCGCAGGCTGTCGGGATTGCGCGGCGTTGTTGAAACCGATCATACATCCGTAAGCGGTTTTATCGCTGAAACGAACCAGCAATTCATGAAAGACGAATTTGCAGCGGACGGCACATCCGGTCCATTCTTCCTCAGCGGTGCGCCTGTCGTCCGCAATGGCGAAGTCATTTACGTGGAAACTCGGGACCGTCTTCGGTCCGATGTAATTGTGTCTGCACGGACGCTCACGCGGTATGTCGATTACGAGATTGACTATCAGTCCGGGGAGCTCTTCTTTCGCCAACCGATTGCGGCGACAGATGGGGCCTTCAATACCAATGTGATCGTCGTTGACTATGAAACAGTCGGGCAGGGCGACCGCGATATCACCCTTGGTGGGCGAGCGGCGGTTCGGCCGATGGGGAATGAGCGGCTGGAGGCCGGCGTAACTTATCTTCGCGAAGAAGATGGCGATACCGACGGGAATTCCGTGTCGGACCTCGTTGCGGTCGATGTGTCAAGCCGGGTGAACGATGCAACGGAAATTCGAGCAGAGATCGCCACCACCACCCTGGAAACCGGCGATGAGGCGAGCGGTGCGACAGGTGATGCGTATTTGGTGGAAGCCAATCACCAGAGTGAGCGCGTCCGGGCCAACGCCTATCTCCGCAAAGAGGGGGCTGGCTTTGGCCTTGGTCAACAGGCGTCGAATACGTCTGGGCTTAGGCGGTATGGTGCTGAAGCTGATGTTCTGATTTCAGAGGAATCCGCCAAGGACGGCGAAGCCGGGACACGGCGTTCGGTCCAGACCGAGGCGTACGCTGAGGAACGATTGGAGACGGGCGATGAGCGAACGGTTGTGTCCGCTGCTTTTGCCCAGGATTTTGCGCATCTAAGCACTTCACTTGGGGTTACGCGTGCCGAGGAACGGTTCGCAGGCGGCGCAGGGCGCAGCTCTGTTCTTGCGACGGGTTCGGCTGAAAAGGTCTGGCCAGAACTCGGGCTGACGGCTTCGGTTCGCCATGAAGAGCCAATTTTCTCAGAAGACGATGAGGTCTCCACCTTTCCGCAGCGGACAATGTTTGGGGTGGATAAGGCGTTTGGTGATCGCGTCGTCGCCAATTTGCGCCATGAAATCATCAATGGTGCGGATTCGTCCGGTGACAGCACAACGGCCGGACTGACCATGTTGCCCTGGCAGGGCGGCGAAGTGAGACTTGGTGCGGATGCCATCACACAGGATGCTGGCCGGCGCCTTGCCGCGACCGTTGGCGTGAATCAAACGGTGCAGCTCTCGGACAAGTGGAGCACGACGTTTGGCGTCTCGCACAGGGCGCGCGTGGACGGTGGAGATGAGCCGCGTGATCTGGCCGAAGATGCTGCAGTGTCTGTGTTTGAGAATGGCAGCCGAAGCCCCCTCGTCCAGTCCGACGACTTCACATCGGTTGTTGCCGGAGCTGGATATCGCTCCGAAGTGACTGCGGCGTCCGCGCGTGTGGAAGCGCGGCTTGCGGAAACCAATGACCGCTATGTGTTCGCCCTTGGGGCAGCACGCGAAGTCTCCGAAGAATTGTCCTTCGCTGGAGCAGGCGACGTCCGTTACGAGACGCAGGCGGACGCCGATGACCGTCGCATTGCTGAAGCGCGTCTTGGTGTGTCGTGGCGGCCACGCGGGGAAGGGCCGATCGTCCTGAATCGGCTCGACCTTATCCATGATGACAGTTTTGAAGGCGGAGCGACCTGGAAAGCGGTGAACAATCTTGGCGTCAACACGATGCTATCGCGACGGACGCAGGCTGCCATCTTCCACGGGATCAAGTACACCGAATTCGACTTCGATGGCGTCAAGGCGAACGGGGTAACGAACCTGTTGGGTGGTGAAATTCGCCACGACATTACCAAGACGATCGACGTCGGACTGTCGGCCTCGATTCTAGCGACATCGGCGACAAAAACGTCGGAAGTCGCTTGGGGCCCGAGCCTTGGCATCTCACCAGCGAAGAATGTCTGGATGAGCGTCGGCTACAATTTCGAGGGCTTTAATGATGAAGACTTCGAAGCAGCCGAAACAAGCCGGGACGGCATCTACGCAAAGCTTCGGGTCAAATTCGACCAGGATACGTTGGACGGTTTCCTCAGGCATATTTCACCAAGCGGTCGATAGGGTTGGCTTGACTGCCAAGGGCTGGGAGCGGCAATGCCCTGTCATGGGCATTGTTCACGTCAAAGTTTGCGGACTATCGGAGCCAGAAACACTCGACGCAGCCGTTCGTGCTGGTGCCGATTGGGTAGGATTTGTCCTTGTCCCACAAAGCCCGCGCGCGGTTACGCTGGAGACCTTGCGAGCCTTGCTACCTCGTATTGAGTCGTCCGTTCCGGTAGCGCTTTTGTGTGATCCCGATGACGGTCTGGTAGCGCGCGTGGTGGAGGCTGGCGTACCGGTGATCCAGTTGCATGGATCCGAAAGCCCCGAACGTCTGTCTGAGATCAAACGACTGTCCGGCAAGGAGGTCTGGAAAGCGATCGGCGTCGGCTCACGTGAAGACGTTTCTGGCGCGCACGCATACATCGAAGCCGACCGCCTCTTGCTGGATGCGAAACCGCCTGAAGGTGCAACAAGAACCGGCGGGCATGGGACAGCGTTTGATTGGTCGGTTTTGTCGGGAGCAGAGATACATCGCCCGTGGATGCTTGCCGGTGGATTGACGCCAGGCACCGTGGCTTCAGCCATATCTGCGACAGGCGCGCGCGCCGTGGATGTCTCCTCTGGCGTCGAACGGGCGCGCGGCCTAAAGGATGCAGGCTTGATTAAGGCATTCGTTGAGGCAGCCAAACATGGATAATCGAAACGCTTGGGACCAATGGCCCGACGCGAATGGTCGCTTTGGTGAGTTCGGGGGGCGCTATGTCGCCGAAACGCTCATGCCGCTCATCCACGACCTTGAGGCGGAGTATCGTTCAGCGAAGGCCGACCCTGCCTTCAAAGCTGAGATGGACGACCTGTGGGCACACTATGTCGGCCGTCCATCGCCTCTGTATTTCGCGGAGCGGCTGACCGAACACTTTGGCGGCGCAAAAATCTACCTCAAGCGAGACGAGCTCAATCACACCGGCGCGCACAAGATCAACAACTGTCTCGGACAAGTTCTGTTGGCAAAGCGGATGGGAAAAACGCGCATTATTGCCGAAACCGGTGCCGGGCAGCATGGCGTGGCCACCGCCACTGTTTGCGCGCGCTTTGGGCTGCCCTGCGTGGTGTTCATGGGGGAAACCGATGTCGAGCGCCAGAAGCCGAACGTTTTCCGGATGACGCTTCTCGGGGCGGAGATTGTCCCCGTTTCATCCGGGACAGGGACGCTGAAGGACGCCATGAACGAAGCTCTGCGCGACTGGGTCACGAATGTGAACGATACGTTCTATTGCATCGGGACAGCCGCTGGACCACATCCGTATCCTGAGCTCGTACGCGACTTTCAGTCGATAATCGGACGAGAGGCGCGCGCCCAGATTCTCGAGCGCGAAGGGCGTCTTCCTGATGTGTTGATGGCATGCATAGGTGGCGGATCAAATGCCATTGGTCTGTTCCATCCGTTCCTGGAGGATGAGGATGTTCGCCTGATCGGCGTTGAAGCTGCTGGGCATGGCGTTGAGACTGGACAGCATGCTGCAGCATTGAATGGGGGCACTCCCGGAATTCTGCACGGCAATAAAACCTACCTATTGCAAGACGAAGCAGGGCAGATCTTCGATGCCCATTCGATCAGTGCTGGCCTGGACTATCCCGGCATTGGCCCGGAGCATGCCTTCCTGCGCGACACTGGCCGAGCGGAATATTTGACGTGTACGGACGAAGAGGCGCTTGATGCCTTCCAGCTCTGTACGAAGCTCGAAGGCATCATTCCTGCGTTGGAGCCCGCCCATGCCCTTGCGCGGGTCGGCGAGGTTGCTGGCTCGCTTGGCTCGGAAGGGCTTCTCATTCTCAATATGTGTGGTCGGGGTGATAAGGATGTGTTCTCGGTCGCCGCTGCCCTGGGGATCGATATTTCGGCATGACGGTTTCTCGAATCTCGGCCCGCTTCGAACGGGTTAAGTCCGAGGGCCGCGCGGCACTCGTGACCTATCTCATGGGCGGCGACCCCGATCTGGACACCTCTTTTGCTGCAATGAAAGCGCTTCGCGACAATGGCGCGGATATCATCGAATTGGGCGCGCCTTTTACCGATCCGATGGCTGATGGGCCTGCGATACAGAGAGCGGGACAGCGGAGTCTGAAGGCGGGAACGACCCTCAGCGATGTCCTTGCGCTTGCCGCCCGGTTTCGCGCTGAGGACAGTGAGACGCCGCTCATCGTCATGGGATATGCCAACCCGGTTCACCATATGGGCTATGATACGTTCGCGGCTGCGGCGTCTGAGGCTGGGGTGGATGGAGCAATCATCGTCGATCTGCCGCCGGAAGAAGACGCGCAGCTACGCGATGCCTTTGCGGCATTCGATCTCGCAGTTATTCGCCTGGCCACACCCACGACCACGCCCGAACGGCTCAAAACCGTGGCGGAAGGGGCCTCAGGATTTCTGTATTATGTCGCCGTTGCCGGTGTCACAGGCGCAGGGTCTGCGGATCCAAACGACATTCGGGCGGGGATTGATGCTGCCAGGGCGGCAACCCGATTGCCGGTTTGCGTTGGATTTGGCGTACGTACGGGTGAACAGGCCGCTGCCATGGCGAACATTGCGGACGGGGTTGTCGTTGGATCGGCATTTGTAGAATATGCGCAAAACGCGGTAGAGTCGGGCGAATTAGCTAGTGCTGCGCCCGGCATGGGACAGCTTGCAAAAGAACTTAGCGACGCGATCAGGGGTTAGGTTGAACCCGGCGCTCGCGTCTGAGGAGCCCTATGAACTGGATTTCCAAAATATCGCCGCCTGGGCTGAATTCGTGGCTCACAAAGCGCGAAACCCCAGACAATCTTTGGGTTAAATGTCCAAAGAGCGGTGAGCTCGTCTACAAGACCGACTTGGAAGAAAACTGGTATGTCACGCCGGCTGGGGCACATTTGCGGATCAGCCCGCGTCGACGGTTTCGCCTTTTGTTTGATGATGAGCGCTGGGAGCCGATCGCGCTTCCGGATGTGCCGTCTGATCCGCTGAAGTTTCGGGACGACAAGCCCTACACGTCTCGTCTGAGGGCCGCAAAATCAAAAATAGCAGGACGGGAAAAGGAAGAGACGGCGGATGGCGGCGCACCTGTGGAGCAGGACGATTGCATGGCGGCTGCTTTTGGCAAAGTCGACGGGGTTCCGACGGTGGTGCTCGTCCAGGATTTTGCATTCATGGGCGGATCGCTCGGCATGGCGGCTGGCGAAGCCTTTGTCGCCGCAGCTCATGTCGCCGTAGCCAAGAAAGCGGCCTTTGTTGCCTGCACGGCGTCTGGCGGTGCAAGGATGCAGGAGGGGACATTGTCTCTTATGCAAATGCCGCGAACCACGCTTGCCATCGACGAGGTGCGTGAAGCCGGTTTGCCCTATGTCGTGGTGCTCACCGATCCCACATCCGGCGGCGTGTCTGCATCTTATGCGATGCTCGGAGACATCCATATCGCTGAGCCTGAAGCCATGATTGCTTTCTCCGGACCGCGCGTGATCGAACAAACCATTCGCGAGAAGCTGCCGGAAGGGTTCCAGCGATCCGAGTTTCTTCGCGAGAAGGGCCAGGTGGACATCGTCTGCGACCGGCGCGAGTTGAAAGCCGTGCTCGGGCGAACGCTCGGTCATTTGATGCCGCGCCTGCGCCGCTCCAGCGACGCGCCGATCGGTCCGCTCACTCAGCCAGCCGCAGATGCCCCTGCGGATGCTGAGGCGAAAGACGTCTGAGGCGCTCCCTTGGACGATCGGCCGGACATGGATCCGGCAACGTCGCTGAAGCGGTTTGAGGCCCTGAGTAGGGGCGAAATCGATCTGTCGCTTGACCGGATCGAACGAGTCATGTCGCGTCTCGGTTCGCCCCACCGTCATCTTCCGCCCGTAATTCACGTCGCTGGAACCAACGGCAAAGGGTCCACGTGCGCCTTCCTGCGCGCCATGGCTGAGGCGGCGGGTCTGAACGTTCACGTCTTTACCTCCCCACACCTTGTTCGCGTGAATGAGTGCATCAGGCTGTCAGGCGAACAGACTTCCGACGCGGTGTTCTGCAGTCTCCTTGATCGCGTTTACGATGGGCAGGACGACGAACCGCTTACCAGTTTTGAGGCGCTCACTGCGGCCGCGTTTCTTGCGTTCGCCGAGAAGCCTGCCGATCTCCTGGTCTTGGAGGTCGGTCTTGGCGGGCGGGGCGATGCAACAAATATCGTTCCGAACCCGGTGGTGAGCGTCGTAACACCGGTGGCCTTCGATCATGAACGCTTCCTTGGCAACGGCTTAGGCCAAATTGGCTGGCACAAGGCAGGGATTATCAAGTCAAACACGCCCGTGGTTTCTGCGCGCCAGGATGACATCGTCGCGCAGGTGATCGCGGAGGAGGCTCTCGCAAGGGGGGCACCGCTCTACAGGCTGCGGACGTCCGACTTGCGGCGAATCCCGGCAGATACAGCGCTGAGAGGATCGCATCAGGTTTACAATGCAGCGCTCGCAGCGCTCGCTTTGTCGGTCTGGGGCCATCAGGACGTAACTGCTGAAGCGGTTGAGAAAGGCGCGCGGACGGCGGTCTGGCCAGCGCGTATGCAAAGACTGTCGACCGGGGCGGTCGTCGATCTGGCCGGGCTTGAAGAGGTGTGGCTCGATGGCGGGCACAATCCCCACGCCGCGAAGGCTGTCGCATCGCTTCTCTCAGATATGCCGGGCGAGACCGCGCTTGTTTCAGCCATGATGGCCGGCAAGGACCATGAGGCGACGTTTCGGGCCTATGCGGGTGTGGCGAGCCAGGTCTTCACGTGTCCGAACGCCGATGGCTATGCCAATGCGAGCCCACGCGAACTTGCGGACGCTGCGAGGCGCGCAGGGCTGGCAGCCCGGTCCTTCCGGAGCTTCGAAGCCGCGCTGCGGGCGGCTGGCCAATCCGGCGCTACACGCATTCTGATTTGCGGCTCGCTAAGACTGGCCGGAGCTGTCCTTGAGGCCAATGGCGAGGCACCAGACGGCCAATCTTTGCGGTCCGTCTCTGAATCAGTGGCGATGCTGCCGGCCTAAGAACCAATCAGGCGTTTTTAATCGTCAGCCCACCATCAACAGGAATGACTGCGCCGGTCAGGAAACTCATGGACGGTAGGACGACTGAAAGCGTCATGTGCGCGACTTCCTCGGGAATACCGTAACGCCGCAAGGGCACGCGTCGTTTCGCATAGATTTCCTTGTGTTCGTCAGGAATGCCAGCTGTGATGCCGGTCTTTATTGGGCCGGGGCAAATGCAATTCACGGTTATGCCTTCCCGGCCAAGATCGACGGCGAGTCCTCGGGTCAGGCCGATAACGCCATGTTTGGCCGCGACATAAGGGCTGTTGCCAGGTG
>JBCBWQ010000038.1:0-17046 GCA_039817025.1 Pseudomonadota bacterium
CGTGGCAACGCCTTTGCTCAGGAAAAACGCATCGCCCTGTTGATCGGCAACGAGGATTATCCCCGCGCGGTCGGCAAGCTGACGCATCCCCATGAAGATGTGGACGCCATAGCCAGTGCGCTAAGGACAACAGGGTTTGACGTACGCACGCTGCGAGATGCCGAGAAAGGTGAGATCGAGCAGGCCGCGTCCACGTTCGTCGCCGACCTCGCCCGTGCAGGCAGCGACGCCGTTGCCTTCTTCTACTATTCTGGCCACGGCGGAAGCCAGGAAGTCGTTGGGCGGCGGCGCAATTATATCATTCCGGTCGGCGCACCGATCACGACAACGGCTGAGCTACCCCTTCGCGGCGTCGCGCTGGATAGCATTATCGACTCAATCGCGGCGGCAAATGTTAGGGCGGCGTTCATCGTCTCCGATGCCTGCCGAAACACCCTGCCCATAGGCTCCAGCAAAGGCGGTGCCCCCGCAGACCGGGGCTTTGAGGTCGAACGTCGCCGGGCGGGCCTCTTCATCGCAAGCGCGACGGCAGAAGGCGAGACCGCGCCAGACGACGGCGCGTTTGCCCAGGCGCTGGCCAAGCAATTAACGCGCCCCGGCCAGTTCGCGCCCCGTGCATTCTCGCTGGCGTTCCGTGAAGTTTCCCAGAAGCGCACGGGCTACCGCCTGCCATCGGCAACGGATGCGCTGTTGGATGACTTTTGCTTCAATGGATGCCCCGGCTCCACGCCTGCATCCAGCGGCGGGTTCGAGGCAGAAATCGCCGCCTGGGTGAACGCAAAGGATTGCGACGGTTACGCCGCTTACTTGAACACGTATCCAAATGGCCGGTTCGCCCAGCAGGCGCGCGCCCTGTGGCAGAGCAGTTGTGCCCAGCCTGCTCCGCCGCGGCCGGTTGCCAATACGTTTGGCAGTTGGACGCCTGACCGCGTCCGCAGCGAACGGGCCCGCTGGCAGGAATCAAGCGGCACCCGGACCGGCTACTACATGGTGAGCAAACTCGACGGCGTCGGCGGCGGTGCCACCAGTCAGAGCTTTGCCGCCGGCAGCATTCTGAAGGTCACGAAGTTTCAGGATCAGAACAACAGCATCAATGTCGAGATCGTCTTTGCGCGAACGACCATCGCTTTTTCCTCCTATTCCAGCTGGGCTGTGGCCGGCCACCATTTGACTTATCTCGGCACCAGCTTCGACAGCGACTGGCTGGACCTCTCAGACGCGATCTACGCCACGGCATCTGCCCCGGACCGTGACCCTGAACGCTTCAGCCACATCTGCCGTTATGGCGGATCGTCCTGCGTGAAGTTCTGAGCGTCAGCCGCTGTTGAAGTGGCCAAAGATACGCTCGGCAAGCGCCTGGTTCACGCCGTCGACCGATGCGATGTCAGACAGTTTGGCCCGCGCCACGCCCTTGGCTGAGCCGAAGCGGTGCAACAGCGCTTTCTTGCGCGCCGGGCCGATGCCCTCAATCTCGTCCAGTGGATTGCGTTTGATATCGGCCGAGCGCTTTGCCCGGTGTGCCCCGATGGCCCAGCGATGGGCCTCGTCTCGCAGGCGTTGCAGATAGTACAGCGTTGGGGCGTTTTCCGGCAGTTTGAAGGGGGCCCGGCCCGGCCGGAAGAATTGCTCGCGCCCGGCATTGCGGTCCACGCCCTTGGCGATCGACACCAGAGCAACATCCTTTGGGCTCAACCCAAGCTCTGTGAGCGTTTCTACAACGACGTTGAGTTGCCCCAATCCCCCATCGATCAGGACAAGGTCTGGCCAGTTCGCGGTGTTGCCGTCTTCGCGCTCCTTCATCGCGCGAGAAAAGCGCCGGCGCATGACCTCACGCATCATGCCATAATCGTCGCCGGGCTCGAGGTCTTTGTCCTTGATATTGAACTTGCGGTATTGGCCCTTGATGAATCCATCGGGACCAGCGACCACCATCCCGCCCACGGCGTTTGAGCCCTGGATATGGCTGTTGTCGTAAATCTCTATGCGCTCAGGCGGTTCGGGCAGGTCGAAGGTTTTGGCCACATCGGCAAGCAAGCGCCGCTGGCTCGCGCCCTCTGCCAGCTTCCGCGCAAGCGCCTCGTCGGCATTCCGTGAGGCTTGCAGCACCAGCTCGCGCTTGGAGCCGCGCTCTGGCTGCCGGATCTCGACCTTGCGACCTGCAGACAGGCCCAGCGCTTCGCCGAGCAGGTCAGCCTGTTCGGGCAGGGCATTGGTCAGGATCAGCTTGGGGGGCGGGCGGTTCTGATAAAACTGAGCCAGGAACGCACCGGTAATTTCGGACAAGTCGGCCCCGCGTTCATGCTTGGGATAGAACGCGTGCGCGCCCCAATTCTGCCCGGCGCGGATGAAGAACACCTGCACGCAGGACTGTCCGCCTTCTTCGGCCACGCCGAAAATGTCGGCTTCCTCCAGCCCATCGGGATTGATGTCCTGCTGCGCGCGCACAACCGCAAGCGCCCGAATCCGGTCGCGCAGGCGGGCCGCCGTCTCATAGTCCAGCGCTTCAGCTGCTGCTTCCATATCGGCCGCGAGCTGGCCTTGCAGGTCTGTTGCCTTGCCCCGCAGGAAATCAGCCGCCTGGTCGGCAAGCCCCTGATAGTCTTCCGGCGAAATCAAACCAACGCAAGGCGCAGCGCACCGTTTGATCTGGTGCAGCATGCAGGGGCGCGAGCGGGTTTCGTAAACGCTGTCCTCACAGGTGCGCAGGAGGAATGCCTTTTGGAGCGTATCCAGCGTCCGGCGCACCGCCCCCGCACTGGCAAATGGCCCGAAATAGTCGCCCTTGTCCTTCTTGGAGCCGCGATACTTCAGGATTTGCGGCGCTTCATGGTCGCGGCGGATGAGGATGTAGGGGAAGGATTTGTCATCCCGAAGCAGAACATTGAAGCGCGGCTTGAGCGATTTGATCAGGCTGGCTTCCAGCAGAAGGGCCTCTGTCTCGGTTTCTGTAACGACGAATTCCATCGCGCGCGTCATCGCGATCATTGTGGCGATGCGCTGATTGTGTCCGCCGAGCCGGGCATAGCTCGACACGCGCGCTTTCAGGCTCTTTGCCTTGCCGACATAGAGCACGTCATTCTTCGCGCCGAGCATGCGGTAAACGCCGGGCCGCGCGGGCAGGCGTTTCAGATTGTCCTTGATGACATCAACACCCGTCAGTGCGGGGGATGGGGCGGGCGCGTTCGAATCCATGCCTGCAAGATAGCGAGGCTTTTACCGTGTTGCGAGCCAGCCGATCAGATACGGATCGTGCGCACGTCAAAGAGCCAGCCCGCGCCAAAACCGAGGGCCGACACAACAATAAGCGCAAAGAAGAACTGAAGGTTCTGGTTACGCTTCTTGACGCGTTTTCTGTTAGCCGGGCGGATCATGAACGCCATCACGATCAGTCCGAAGACAGCAAGCATGACCACGCGCTCGCCCGGCGTCATCCGCGCAGCCATGACTGTCAAACTGATCCAGGCCTGATGGCTGGCCTCCATCAGCTTGGCATACAGCGTATCGAATGCGCTTACGTCAAACATAACTGCTCCGTCGGGCGTTCTGGTTCCGAACGTCATTACAGTCCCATAACAGGGTCAAAATTTCGCATAGACCGAGCAAGAATTCTGCCAAACGCGTTAACCTTCCGCTTGCCAAACCGGCCGGTGAGGTCCTAGGCGATGGCGATCAAAACAAGCCGCACAGGAGGCGCACGATGACCCTGACCCTCAGCGACGCTGTAAATCGCGTCCAGCCCTCCGCCACGATCGCCGTCACCACAAAGGCTGCCGAGTTGCGCCGCGCGGGAGAAGACGTGATCGGACTCGGTGCGGGCGAGCCAGACTTCGACACGCCGGACCATATCAAGGAGGCTGCGATCAAGGCCATCCATGACGGCAAGACCAAATATACGCCCGCCGACGGTATCCTGGAGCTCAAGGAAGCGATCTGCGCCAAGTTCGAGCGCGATAACGGCCTCAGCTACGCGCCGTCGCAGGTGAACGTTTCGCCCGGCGGGAAGCCTGTAATCTACAACGCCTTTGTCGCCACCCTGAACCCCGGTGATGAAGTCATCGTGCCTGCGCCATACTGGGTCTCGTATCCGGACATGGCATTGCTGGCGGGGGGAACGCCTGTCTTCGTCGAGTGTGGCCCCAACGCCAATTACAAGCTGACGCCCGATGCGCTCGAAGCGACCATCACGTCGAAAACCAAGTGGCTGGTGCTAAACTCGCCGTCCAACCCCACCGGGGCCGCCTATACCGAAGCAGAGCTGCGCGGGCTGGCCGACGTGCTGCTCCGCCATCCCCACGTCCATATCCTGACCGACGATATGTACGAGCACCTCGTCTATGACGGGTTCGATTTCAAAACCATCGCCCAGGTCGAGCCAGGGCTCTACGATCGCACGCTCACCATGAACGGTGTGTCCAAGGCTTACGCCATGACGGGCTGGCGTATTGGGTATGCCGCTGGACCCGAAAACCTGGTCACGGCCATGCGCAAGGTGATGAGCCAGTCCACCTCCAACCCATGCTCGATTTCGCAATGGGCCGCAGTCGCAGCGCTTAATGGCGACCATGACTTCCTGCCCGAGCGCAATGCGGTCTTCAAATCGCGCCGGGACCTGGTTGTCGCAGAACTCAACAAGGCCGAGGGCCTTCAATGCGGCACGCCGGAAGGGGCCTTCTATGTCTACCCGTCCTGCGCCGGAGTCATCGGCAAGACGGCGCCCAGCGGCAAGGTCATTGAGAGCGACAAGGCCTTCGCCGCCGAACTCCTGGAAACTGAAAAGGTCGCCGTCGTCTTCGGCGAAGCGTTCGGCCTCTCGCCCGCCTTTCGCATCTCCTACGCGACCAGCACTGAAGCGCTGCAGGAGGCGATGACGCGCATCCAGCGGTTCTGCGCGGCGCTGCGTTAGGCGGATAGACCGGCATTGTAGGGACGTGGAGCGGCGGGGCGTTCGCCCAGATCCTGTATCGGCCGGCTCCACCAGCCGACGTCGCGCCAGGAGCCCCGCTTGAACCCGACCCGCGGATACACCCCGATCGGCTCGAACCCCATGCGCTCATGGAACCCGACGCTTGACGCGTTGGGCAGTGCGATGCCGGCGAATGCATTGGCGTAGCCGAGGTCTTTGAGGGTCTCGAACAAGCGGTCATAGAGTCCGCGCGCGGCGCCCATCCTTCGCGCGTCCTCATCGACATAGACGCTGACATCGCAAGACCAACGATAGGCTGGCCGGCTGCGGTGGGGGGAGGCGTAGGCGTAGGCGACGACGCCGCCGTCCAATTCAGCGACAAGCCATGGATGGGTCAGCGACGTGGCCTCGATCCGCGCCGACATCTCTGCGGGCGAGGGCGGCTCCTCTTCAAACGAGATGAACGTGTCGCGGACGATCGGGGCGTAGATCCGCGCGACCGCCGCGCCGTCTTCGAGCGTGGCGCATCTGAGACTCACCATGGTTGCACCCTGTCGCAAGGCCAGTCGCCGGGCAATGGGCACCCGGCGAAGGCCGCGTACAAAACCTGACATCGCCGTAATGTGATCGCAATTCACGCGCTCCATGGCTGCCATGGCGATTTGGGACGCGCCCTTCCTGGCTCCGCTCAGGGCCTTCGACCGCGACGCGCGGCATTGGCAGATTCTGGCCCTGTCCAGCCTGTTCCTGATGTCGTTGACGCAATCGGACTTCGGCGCGACGCCGCTCGCCTTGGCCGCAGCGCTATCGGGCGCATTACTTGCCCAATCCATCGGCACGTTTGCGACCAGTGGAGGGCTTGCAGGCTGGCAATGGAAATCCGCCGTCATCACGTCGCTGTCCCTCTCGATCCTCCTGCGCGCCTCTGAGCCCTGGATGTGGTTCGCCGCGGGCGCATTGGGCATCGGTGCAAAGTTTCTTGTTCGCGTGAACGGCAAGCACCTGTTCAACCCGGCCTGCATCGGCATCGTGGTCATGAGCCTTGCAGCGGGCGCAGGCGCGTGGGTTTCGCCCGGCCAGTGGGGGCAGGCGAGCTGGTTTGCTGCTTTTGCGATCGGTGCTGCAGCGCTGGTCCTCTCCAGCGCCAAGCGGCTGGACATCGCGCTCGGCTTCCTCGCCATGTTCGCCGCGATGCTCTTCGGCCGCGCGCTCTGGCTCGGTGATCCGCTGGTCATTCCGGCGCACCAGATGCAGTCCGGTGCGTTGCTGGTCTTTGCCTTCTTCATGATCACCGATCCGCGCTCGACGCCGGATTCGCGGCTCGGCCGTCTGGTTTTTGCCGCGACCGTCGCCGCGCTGGCGGCCTGGCTCAGCTGGGGGCCGCACGTGCGCGGCTCCATGCTCTACGCGCTGGCTGTGCTCGCCCCGCTTACACCCTTGCTCGACCGGCTCCTGCCGGCGGCCCGCTTTCAATGGACCATCCCCTCAAAGGAAAAAACCGATGACCCTGAAACACGCCCTGATGGCCGGCGCGCTGTCGCTCGCCCCGCTTAGCCTTGCCGCGCCCGCCCATGCCTTTTGCGGCTTCTATGTCGCAAAGGCCGACACAGACCTGTTCAACGACGCGTCCAAGGTGGCGATCGCCCGCGACGGAGACCGCACGGTCGTGACCATGGCGTCCGATTATCGCGGTGAGGCAAGCGAGTTCGCCATGGTCATTCCCGTCGTGGACGTGCCCGAGCGCGAACAGATCAACGTCGCCAACCCCGCCCTGATCGACCAGCTTGATGCCTACACCGCACCGCGCCTTGTTGAATACTACGATGAAAACCCGTGCGACCTCGCCAAGTATCGCCGCGAATTGATGACCATGTCGCCTGCGCCGCAAGCCGAAGCGATGATGGACATGGCCGAAGAGGCCGAAAGCCTCGGCGTGACCATCGAAGCCGAATACGAAGTCGGCGAGTACGATATTCTCATCCTGTCGGCCGTGGAATCCGATGGCCTCCTGCGCTGGCTCAGCATGAACGGCTACAACCTGCCCGACGGCGCGTCCGAAACCGTTCAGGCTTACCTTCGCCGCGACATGAAATTCTTCGTCGCCAAGGTGAACCTTGAGCGCCATGATGGCTCGGCCATGCTCCGGCCGATCCAGGTCGCCTATGAGGATGAGGATTTCATGTTGCCCATCCGCCTCGGCACGGTGAATGCCGAAGGCAAGCAGGAACTCTTCGTGTTCGCCATGACGCGTGAGGGCCGCGTGGAGACGACCAACTACCGCACCAAGAAGCTGCCGTCCGATCTCGACGTGCCGATCTTCGTGCAGGACGAGTTCGGCGACTTCTACCGCGACATGTTCCGCCACCAGGTCGAGAAGGAAAACGGTAAGGCGGTCTTCATGGAATATGCCTGGGACATGAGCTGGTGCGACCCGTGTGCTGCAGATCCGTTGACGCCGTCCCAACTCCGCGAACTGGGTGTCATGTGGCTCGATGAGAGCCCAGAGCCACGCAAGGAACGCATCGCGCCCGGGTTTCGCCCCGGCCCGCAACCGGTGGACGTCTTCGTCACCCGCCTGCATCTTCGCTATGACGCAGAGACCTTCCCCGAAGACCTGAGTTTTCAGGTCACCGGTGACCGGGAGAACTATCAGGGCCGCTACGTGCTGCGGCATCCGTGGCGCGGCGACTTCGAGCAGTGCGATGCCGCGCGCGACTATGCCGTATCGCTCGTCGACCGTTGGGAAGAGGAGGCCGCAACGCTCGCCAATCTTACCGGCTGGGATATTGAAGACATCCGCCAGAAAATGGCCGATGGCGGATACTCCGCTACAGCAATAGACGTTGAGCCGGCACCGAAGGAACCCTGGTGGCGCTCGCTCTGGGGGAACTAATTCTGCACGCGCGCTTGGATGCTAGGCGGAATCTGCCCTAAACCCTTGAAAAGTCTTCATGGGGAGAGCAGTCATGCCGCGTCCGGCCGGCGTCAGAAATCGGGATTTCGACGAGAAGCGCGCCGCGCTGCTCGAAACCCTGACCGATTTCGCCTTGAATGCGGACCTGCGCCGGCCGTCTCTGCGCCAGTTCGCCATCGCTGCGGGAGCATCAGAACCGACGCTCCGCCACTACTTCACCGATCGGCGCGGGCTCGTTCTGGCGATCCTTGAGACGATCGGCGGACGCGGCGAAGCCATCTGGACCATTGTGGCGGTGCCGAGTTCGGATCCTGCCAGCGCCGTTGAGGAATACTACCGTGTCTCGGAAGCGGGCATGCGCCATCGCGGCTTCATCCGCGCCCACGCCTTCGGCTTGATTGAGGGCCTTGCGGATGCCGAGATCGGGAAGGCTTACCTTCAATTTGTCCTGGAACCGGCCCTCGGCGCGGTGTCCAGGAAGCTTGCCTCAACGCCCGGCGGACCGAAATCGCCTGCCGCCCTGCGCGCCGCCGCCTTTTCCACCCTGTCGCCGCTCCTCGTGCTCAGCTTGCACCAGGACCTGCTCGGGGGGCAGCAGGACGCCGCCGTCGAAAGCGGTGACGTGATCGCGGCCATGCAAGGCCTGCTCGGTGCCGGGCTCGTCGCCTCCGACGCCTGACGTCCAATCGAGAAAGAAAAAACCGGACAGCGAACGCTGCCCGGTTAAAAGTGGGTTCCGTTTAGGGGGAGGAAACGCCCAATCGGAGGAAGATTGGGATGTGCCCGGAACCACGGCTTACGAGCGCTAAGTAGGCACTCACCCGGTCAAAGCAAGCAACAGAGCGTCATTATTGCCATGCAATATTGCATAATAATTTCGTGATCCGCCGTGATCAGGCCGTGTCCCGCCTCGTCGCGTTGATTTCACGGGTCAAAAAATCCTTGAACGCAGAGATACGTTTCGAGCGGCGCAAATCGCTTGGATAGATGAAGTGCAGGTCAAAGCTCGGCCCCACATGGTTGGGCAGCACTTTGACCAGCCTCGGAGCGACGGCCGCCATATAGTCCGGCACGTCTGCGATGCCGATCCCGGCCTCAACGGCGCGCAACATGGCAGAGACATTGTTTACGGTCAGCGCCGCTTCGCGCGGCGGCGCGTCATCGCGTCCGATCTGGGTCGCAAAGCTCATCGACTGCATCGGGGCCGGCACGCCTTCATCCTGATGGTAGGCAATGATCCGGTGATTATCGAGATCCTGCGGCGTGCGCGGAACCCCGTGCTTCTTTAGGTATTCAGGCGCAGCGTAGAGGCTTGTGGCCACTGTGGCGAGGCGGCGCTGGATCAGGTCAGCCTTGTCTGCCGGCCACAGCCGAATCGCGCATTCGGCCTCGAGTTTCAGCAAATCATACTCGCGGTCATCAAGGCGCAGATTCAGCCGCATTTCCGGATAGGTATCGGTAAATGCCCCAAGACGCGGCACCAGCCAGGTCGACCCGAACGCCACCGGCGCTGTCACCGTTAGCTCGCCCTGCGCGGTTTCCTGCTGGTCCTTAAGCGCCGAGGTTGCTGCCGCCGCAGCCGTCGCCATTTCCATGGTCGAGCGATAGAGCGTGTGGCCCGCATCCGTCAGAACCAAGCCGCGTGCATGGCGCTGGAACAATGACACTTCGAGCACTTCCTCGAGCGCTGCGATCTGCCTGGACACCGCCGATTGCGAAATGCCCAGCCGCTCGCCGCCTCCGGTCAGGCTGCCGGCTTCAGCGGCTGCGTGAAATGATTTCAGCTTGTCCCAATCCATCGCGGCGTTTTGGCCGCGTGCGGCAGGGGATGCAAGGGCGCATTGCCCGGCGCTACTGGCTCGCCCACAAAATGCGGGCAATCCACGACACGTCAGACGCGGGAAGGCGGCGCGGCGCATAGGCCGGATTGAACGAAATCAGCTCGACTTCGGACTCGGTGCGCTTGCCAAGCACTTTGGCCATCACCTCGC
The DNA here is from genome assembly GCA_039817025.1 of Pseudomonadota bacterium. Lineage (GTDB taxonomy): Bacteria > Pseudomonadota > Alphaproteobacteria > Caulobacterales > Hyphomonadaceae > JANQQC01. Next base: position 9,809 of record JBCBWQ010000038.1, read on the forward strand.
CCTCCCGGGTGCGCGCCACCACCCGGTCGCCGGTGCGCACGGGGCTTGTGGGCGAGACGACAATGCGGTCGCCGGCGCGATAGGCCGGCTCCATCGAGTCGCCCGTAATCTCCAGCGCGTAGACCGGCTCATCGCCAAGCCCGGGGAAGATCACTTCCTCCCAGCCTTCGCCCTTGGGAAATCCGGCATCGTCAAAAAAGCCATCTGCGCCCGCCTGCGCGAAGCCGACCAGTGGCGCGGATGAGATCTTCTGAACCGACGGCCGCCCGCCGATCAGCGTGGCCAGATCATCGAGCTGCGCGCCCACCGCGTCCAGCGCCCGGGCCACGCTTTCGGTTGATGGCCAGCGGGGCCGGCCATCCTTGCTGGTGCGCTTTGAGGGGTTGAATGCCGTAGGGTCGAGGCCCGCGCGCTTGGCAAGGCCCGACGGTGACAGCCCCTCGCGCGCGGCGAGGCGGTCAATCCCTGTCCAGATCTCGTCATGGCGCATCGGCACGGCTCCCGGGCGCCCGTTCGGCGCGGTCCCTGGTGTATAGAAGCTTAAGCTAGGAATATCAACCTAATGTTATACTTGACGTACCCAGCTCGATTGCGTACTGTAGGTGCATAAGGAGATCGCGCCATGTCGTACCTGTCCGCACCGCACTTCCATGATGAAAAGGCCGCCTACCGCTTTGTTGAACAAAGGGTTTGGGCGAACGGTCGTGTTTGCCCGCACTGCGGCGTGGTTGATAAGTCTGGCCCTCTTAAAGGCAAGTCGACCCGCATCGGCGTTTACAAGTGCTATGCGTGCCGCAAGCCCTTCACCGTGAAGGTTGGCACCATTTTCGAGGCGTCCAAGGTCAAGCTGCACCTCTGGCTTCAAGCCATCTTCCTGATGGCGTCGTCAAAGAAGGGCATCAGCTCGCAGCAGCTTCACCGCACCCTTGGCGTCACCCTGAAAACCGCGTGGTTCATGTCTCACCGTATCCGTGAAGCGATGCGCTCTGGCGCGCTTGGCCCCATGGGCGGCGGTGGCAAAGTTGTTGAGGCCGACGAGACCTATTTTGGCAAAGTCGAGAAGCCCGAAACCACCCGGTCCGATGGCCAGCCTTACCGCCGTGGCAAGAAGCAGCGCGGCCCCGCAAATAAGCGTGCGGTCCTCTCGCTGGTCGAGCGCGGCGGCCAGGTTCGCAGCTTCCACGTCCCACGCGCTGACAAGGTGACCGTGACCCGCATCGTTCGCGAGAACATCGACCGGGAAAGCCGCCTGCATACTGATGGCTCGCGTCTCTATGGCGGTTCGGCTGAGCACTTCGCCAGCCACGAGACTGTTGACCACGCCGCAGGCGAGTACGTTAGGGGCGATGTCCACAACAACAGCGCTGAAGGCTACTTCTCAGTGTTCAAGCGCGGCATGCGTGGCACCTATCAGCACTGCGCTGAGAAGCACTTGCACCGCTATCTTGCGGAGTTCGATTTTCGCTTCAACAATCGCATGGGCCTTGGCGTTGACGATCAAGCTCGAATTGACGCACTGGTTCGTGGTATCGTTGGCAAACGCCTCACCTATCAAACAGCTAGTGCAAGAGCGTAACTGGTATGCCCAAAGCGAAGCCGCGGCCCAAAGACGAGAAGCCGCAAAAAGAGCGATTTATCGACGCCGCTAAGGAGGCGGGCGCGGATGAGTCGAAGGAGACGTTTGAGCGGGCGTTTAAGAAGATTGTGCCTGCGAAGAAGCCTGTGCGCGATGAGCCATTTTAACGTGACATTAGGCGACTCAACGGGTTAGGTCTTTATCCATACATACATTGGTTATGGGGCTAACGGGGCAGGAGCAGCCAATGCTGAATGATATCGCTACCAACAAAGAACTGTTGGATCAGCTACATAAAGCCGCCAAACGACAGATTTCACAAGAAGAGCTACACGCGCAGAGAGTTTCCTTCATTCTCGGAAATCTGCCTCAAGACAGTGACATGACGAAAGCCGACGTTGAGAAAGTTCTTCAGGAACTTGAAGGCACGAAAGTGGCCTAGATGATTTTGTTTGAGGTATGCGGGGCGCGTGAAGATCACCCCGCTTACGAATCTATGGCAGCTGCGAATCTAAGTCGTCAGTATCAATTCTTACGTTCCGCAGTGATGGCAGCGCTCCAAACAGAGCGCTTGTTTCTTGCGCAATCTGTAATTCGTGCATTGAACTACCACGCGATTGCCTGCCTTCACACAAATGCGGGCGAGTATCGACCGTGTAAGGTGACTGTAGGTAGCGGTGAGGATGTATTCGAGCCTCCTGAACATTTCCGCGTGCAGGCGCTGATTGATGATTTTGTGAATGACGTAAACCGTAACTGGGATAAGTGGGATGACGTTTCCTTGGCTTCCTATGTCCTCTGGAAGCTGAATTGGATTCATCCTTTCATCAACGGAAACGGAAGAACTGCTCGCGTTACGGCCTACTACATCATCTGTCTAAAGGCTGGCGGTTGGCTTCCAGGCACAACAATATTGCCAGAGCTTATTCGAGCTAATCGCTCAGACTACGTCAAAGCACTGAAGGCCGCTGACAAAAGTGCTGGGGCGGGAAAACTTGATCTATCCGAACTTCACGAACTGCTTTCCACGCTCTTGAGTGAGCAACTAGCAACTGCCGCTGATTGAGCGCTTCGTCCTTCGCTGATTCACCTACTCTGCAACAACTTTCGCCGCCTTCCTCATAAACGCGCGAGTCGCCATAATGATCTCCTCAGCCTCCTCGCTGTTGAACCGGCTTCGCAAATGCATCGTGTAGTTGCGCCAAGCATTCTTGATCGCAAATAGGTGATTGATAGCGTCAGTGTAGAAATCTTTGTCCCGTTCCCAGTTCGGAACTTTATCTTTGTTGTCTCGGTCGCGAACAAGCATCTCTATTTCGTTGAGCGCCGTGTTCCAATTTTTGAATTCGAGAAGGCCGAACACGTGGCCCATTCGAGTCAGCGGTACCTCCAGCGCTCGAAGCGCGTGGTAGACGGCGGAAGTGGATCGCCCAAGTGCAAAGCAATTGCCGCACTCTCTAATCTCCACTGCTGCTGAGGGAAACGCCTCGTCAACCTCGGCCCCAAAGTATTGCTCCTGATTGAGGTGGCGCTCCATGCCTGCTGCCAAGACAAGAACCCGCGTGTTTGAAAGACTTCGGCGGTAGAAGTCGTAAGCGACGTAAAATGATGCCTGCGCCATCGGTTCGGTTTTTTGAGCGTAGTCTTTTAGTTGGTCGGTTAGCGCCGCTTCCTCAAAAAGCGAGGCAACTGATGCCATCGCCTCCAGAGCCTCCTGCACCTTCTTCCAGCCCTCCTCGTTTAAGGTGATATCGCCATACTCGTCCTCTGTCCGGAACTCTTTGGCAACGTAAGCCTCCTCCGCCTCGCCAATGGCCCGTCCTGCCTCTGTGAGGAACGAGGTACGCAAAAGTCTTAACATATCCCACAGGCTCCACAGCTCCCCCGGCTGCGGCCAACGAATCGAATCAGCGCGAGGATCAGTGTTCATCTAACACCATCCCGCGCACTTGGGTACGCTTTGTATGATATTGGGAATATCAACCTATTCACACAGCACAACACTTCGCTGGTGAATGGCGATTGCGCCCCCGCGAAAACGCTGGTTCAACGCAGCCATGACTGCAAAATTCGCCTACAAACTCCTCACCGCCGAAGACGCGGCCAAGGCCGATGCAGATGGCCAAACCGCTGCGGCGGTGGACCTCGCCGATGGCTATGTGCATCTGTCGACACGGGCACAACTGGCAGAGACCGCACGGCGCTACTTCTCCAATGCGCCGGGTGCGGTGTTGCTGGAATATGAGCTCAGCTCGCTGGGCGATGTGCGGTGGGAACCGTCGCGGGGCGGCGACCTCTTTCCGCATCTTTACGGCGCGCTGAGCCCGGCGGCTGCATCGCGGCGCTGGACGCTCCCGTCCGGCACCGATGGCGCGCCCGTCCTGCCGGGAAACCTGAAGCCATGATCGCTGAACTCGGCGTGGACGTCGCGCGCAAACTCCCCGCCGAAGCGGCCCATTCGGTAACGATCAAGGCGCTGAAGGCTGGCCTGGGCGTTCCGCTCAATACGCCTGACGATCCGCCAGCGCTTGGCGTGACGCTCAAGCGGTCCGGCCTGAATCTGTCCAATCCGATTGGCCTGGCGGCGGGCTTTGACAAGAATGCAGACGTCTTTGCCGCGATGCTGAAATTCGGCTTTGGCTTTGTCGAATGCGGGACGGTCACCCCCAAGCCCCAGCCCGGCAATCCGCGCCCACGCGTCTTTCGCTTGCCGGAGGATCGCGGCGTCATCAACCGTCTGGGCTTTAACAATCACGGGCTCGACTATTTCGTTCGCCGCCTGAAGCATGAAACGGTGCGCCGCGGCCCGGTGGGTGCCAATGTCGGCGCGAACAAGGCCAATATGGAAGCGAACACGCCAGGCCCAGATTATATCGCCGGCATGAATGCTGTTTGGCGCTATGCTGACTATCTCACACTCAACATCTCATCGCCGAATACGCCGGGCCTGCGCGGCTTGCAGGATGGCGATGCCCTTATCCGGCTGCTCGACCAGTGCGGCACGGCTGCGAAAACGCTCGACCGTGACTATGGCTTCCGCCCGGTTTTCCTGAAGGTCGCCCCGGACCTCGACGACGAGGCGATCAAACAGATCGCCGCCACCGCCCTGAACGCGCCCTATCTGCATGGCCTGATCGTTTCGAATACGACGATTGCCCGCCCGGATACCCTGAACGGCAAGCATAAAGGTCAGGCTGGCGGTCTCTCCGGTGCGCCGCTGATGGATAAATCGACCGAAGTCCTCAAGGCCTTTTCAGGCGAGATCGGCGACAAGCTCGACCTGATCGGCGTTGGCGGCATCTCGTCCGGCGCCGATGTGCACGCCAAGCTAAAGGCCGGTGCCCAGGCGGTGCAGCTGTACTCGGCCCTCGTCTATGAAGGCCCCGGCCTCGTCCAGCGCCTCAAGGACGAGCTGGAGCCGCTCCTGGCTCCAGCGACTTGAGCAAGCCCGGCAGGTATGCGCCCAGGCACACGGCGCGGTAGATGTACATCATCAGGAACGCGGCCCAGAGCCCTGTATTTCCAAAGGAAGGTCGCAGGAGCAGGTCTGTGCCGACATAAAGCGCAGCCGAGATCACGCCGGCTGTACGCAGCGCCTTGCCCCGCGTCGCACCGAGGAAAATGCCATCCAGTTGCCACGCTGGAACGCCGAGAAATGGCACCGCCGCGCAAAACGGCATGAAGGCGAGCGCCGCGGCGCGCGCGTCGGCGTCCGCAATGATCGCGTTCAGCACGAGCGGCCCCCCGAGCAAGTACAGGAGCGCAATCGCGGCCCCAAATCCTATGGCAAGCTCTGAAGTGATCCGCATTGCCCGCTTGAGCCGGTCCGGATCGCGTGCGCCGAAGGCTTCGCCGGCTTCCTTTTCCGCAACGAACGCAAAACTATCCAGCACGAAGGCTGACACGGTGATGAACTGCAGCAGCACTTCGTTGCCCGCCACCGTCGCCGTTTCCAGTGTTGTGCCCGCACGCACAAACCAGGCGAAGGAAAACACCAGCGCCAGCGTGCGGATCATTATGTCGCGATTGGCCACAAACAGAGCCGCCAGCTTGTCAGCTTGCAGCAGCCGCCCAGCGCTGGAAAACGCATCGCGCACCATCCAGACCCCGAAGACCAACGCAATCCACTCCGCCATGGCCGTGCCTGCGCCGATCCCTGCGGGGCCCCAGCCGAAACCCGCGACGAACCAGACGTCCAGAGCAATGTTTACGCCGTTCATGACGACCTGAAACGCAAGCAGCTGTCCGGTGCGTCCGCGTCCGATCAACCAGCCTGTGATCCCGTAAGACATGAGCAGCGCTGGCGCGCCCCAGATCCGCGCATCGAAATAGCCGCGCGCAAGCGCCTCAACATTGGCTTCGGCCTCGAAGGCCGCCAGCGCGGCCCAGCGGATCGGCGTGAACAACAAAAGGAGCACAAGCCCGATGCCCCCGCCCAGCAGCATGGCGCGAAGGAGGACGGCCTTGGCTTCGCCATCGTCCCCGCCGCCGGCAGCCTGTGCCGTTAGCCCTGTGGTTGACATGCGCAGGAAGCCGAAACCCCAATAGATAAAGCCGAATGCAGCCGATGCGATGGCCACGGCTGCAAGGTCGACCTTGTCGCCATAGAGCCCCATCACAGCCGTATCGACCACGCCGGTCATGGCCGTCGCAGCCTGTGCCAGAACGACCGGGCCGGCCAGCGCCAGCACGCGGGAGCGGGTAAGGGGAGCAGCCACCGTCATCACGGCCCGCGTGACGGGGGTGGGCGGCCTTGTCAATCCGCCGCCTTGTGCTTTGCCCGTGCGCGCCTAGCTCGATTGCCATGCCACCGCTCGTGCACCATCCGGACTACGACGCTGCAACCGTTTCGGACGATCACCGCTTTCCGATGCGCAAGTATTCCCTCGTCGCCTCAGCCCTGCGTGCGCGCGGGGCGACGTTTCACGAGCCGGTCCACGCCCCGGTGCAATGGCTGCAGCTTGCCCATGATGCCGCCTATGTGGACGCGGTCCTGACCTCGACCCTCGACCGCGCGGCGTCCCGCAAGATCGGCTTTGAGATTACGCCTGCGATCGCCCGGCGCTCGCGCGCCTCCTGCGCCGGGACAGCGCTCGCAGCGCGTCTCGCCATCGAATATGGCGCCGCAGCAAATTTGGCGGGTGGCAGCCACCACGCTTTCCGGGAGTCGGGCGCAGGGTTCTGCGTCTTTAATGACGTCGCCGTCGCTGCGACGCTCCTCCTGTCCGAAGGCTTGGTGCGCCGCATCGCGGTGATCGATTGCGACGTTCACCATGGCGATGGTACGGCCTCGATCTTCACGGATGACCCGCGCGTGTTCACCGCGTCGCTCCATTGCGAAGACAATTGGCCCCGCACCAAGCCGCCGTCGGATCTCGACATCGGCTTGCCCAAGGGCGCAGGCGATGCAGATTACAGCGCCGCGCTCGACGCCCTGCTTGAGCAGGTCTTCGCTGCTGGCCCCTTCGATCTCGTTTTCTTCAATGCCGGCGTAGACCCTCATACTGAAGACCGCCTCGGCCTGCTTGAGCTTTCAGATCATGGACTAGAGACTCGCGACCTACGGGTCGCCGAAGCCTGTGCGGCGCGCGGCACGCCCATCTGCGGCGTCCTCGGCGGCGGGTACAGCAAGGATCCGGCGCAGGTCGCTGCGCGTCATCTT
>JBCBWQ010000039.1:0-16691 GCA_039817025.1 Pseudomonadota bacterium
CAGCTCTCCGCCAGCCGCTGACGTCCAATCCACTTCGTTGGACAGCGCACCACGTACGATCCAGCGCGGGCCTCCTTTCGATACACCCACGCCGGATAGTCGCCGCCACGGATCGTCTGCCGCAAACACATCCAGTTCAACAGGACCAAGGGAATGGGAAACACGCGCCCAGCTTCCACCCGTCGATAGGACGGAGCCTGCTCCCGGCTCATCAACCAAGCTGATGGTTGGAGCAATAGGCGTCAGACCGCCGCCCCGACCGAATTCAACGTGGCCATTGTCAAAGGCGTAACGGGCCTGGAAGGTGCTCTGGGGCTCTTCTTGATAAGGTGCCGACGGATCCTCCCGGAGCGCAGGCTCGTGCCATGAAAAGCTGAAATCGGCGACCTGCACAGCACGGGTCTGGCCTGCCTGCCATTCGGCGCGCGCTTCAAGGTCTGCAAGCCGGCTATCTGGCGATGGTGCGCGCGACAATGCACGCTCTGCTGTGGCCGCATCAAGCCTGAAGGCCCGGTCGTAGGAATCCTGGAAGACGAGGCCGTCAAACGCGCCGGAATGCGATGCCCAATCCCCCAGCGCGCCGCCTGTTGGGGCAAGGGCCGCTGACAAGTCCATGCGCTGCAGGCCAAGTGAGAGCGTCTGCTGCCCAATCGGGCTGAATGCCGCTGCAAGGTTCAGCGAGCCGACACCCCCGACAACATCTGTCCCGACACCAGCGGCCACGCCCGCTACGGCATCCGGAGATGCATCGACATAGTCATCCGCAGTTTGCAGGAGGATTGCCAGGGCGTCTTCGGGCGCGTCCTGAAGGTTGGGGAAAGTCTGGAGCAATAGCGCAAGGGCACCGGACACGTGGGGGGCAGCAAAGCTGGTGCCAGAGACGCGATAGAAGTCACCGATTGAGTCTGCGTCGTTCTGGCTATCACCCGGAAAAACGACATCATCATCCGGCCCCGTGGAAACCACGCCTTCACCAGGTGCCAGGATGTAAAAGCTCTGGGCGTTGGCACCGGCCCGGTTGCTGAAATCAGAAATCACGCCGCTTTCGTCGATCGATCCGACGGCAACAACGCGGCCCAGCGATGCAGCCTGCCCCGCGATAAAGGCGGGCTCGTTCGGGGATTGACCCGTGGCGGGTTGAATGTTGCCGCTGGCATCCGTTGTCGCGGGCGCGGCCTCGTTGCCGGCTGAAATCACAAACAGAACGCCTGCGCTGGCGGCGTTTCGGATCGCGTTCTCCAGCGAGGGATCATTATCAATCTCTCCACCGAGCGAGAGATTGATTATGTCGGCGCCCTCAGACACAGCAAGGTCGATCGCCTGGACAAGATCACTATCGAAGTAAGAACAGCCACTCTGGTCATTGGCGTCCGGCGCGCCACAACTTCCCGGATCGTCGGCTCTGATCGAAATGATTTCAGATCCGAAGGCGACGCCATGGACGCCGGAGTCATCTTTGCGGGCCGCGGCGACGCCGGCGACCAGTGTCGCGTGGCCTTCCTGGTCGATATCACCTGCTGATCTCGAAGAGGCGTTGATGTCGAATGTTGAAACCACCTGCCCTTGAAGATCAGGGTGATCGGCCTCTACGCCAGTATCAATCACAGCAACGCGGATGCCCTGCCCTGTGGAGCCGATGGAATAAGCATCAGATGCATTGATCCGCGCGAGTCCGCTGGCGTTTGAGTACTCAATCGTCTCGAACGATGCAGGTGAGGCAACCTGATTAGGGAAAGGCGGCGGGGAAGCCGGTGGAGATACTGGAGGCGATGCGGCAGGCGGCGGCGATGCAGGAGGCGGCGGCGCTGTGGGCGGCGATGAAACGGGCGGTGGCGGAGCGGGTGGAAGCGGCTGGGAGACGGTGCCCCCATCGCTGCCCCCGCCTGCGCATCCTGCAAGTGTCACGAGACCCGGACCTGCTAGACTGGCCGCAAGAACCGCTTTCATGGCTACGCGGCCGGGTTTCCACTGCTGCGCCATTGCAGACCTCACCTGACTTCACTCCACAGATGAGCCTTGGCGGGCAGACTCGCCTGCGTCAAGCGCACAGGGGCTCAAAGGCCCAGTTGTGAACAAAGTTTGAGCTTGCCGCTGCGGCTCTGGTCGACACTGGTCTACAGCCGCCTATGCTGGGCAAAACAGGAAGGCGCAGGCAATGTCAGACCAGATGAAACGGGTAGTCTTGAAGCAGTATTGCGATGGTCCGCCCGCGCCCCATGACTTTGACATCGAAACAAAGCCCATTCCAGAGCCGGGCGATGGCCAGTTCCGTGTCAGGCATGTCTTCAATTCCGTAGACCCGGGCACGCGGTCGCGCCTTTCCGGTGGTGACAGCTATGCTGCCGCATTGCCGCTTGGAAAGCCGATTGATGGGTTTTCGGTGGGGATCGTCGAAGCGTCGCACCACGAAGGCTTTGCCGAGGGCGATCCCGTGTTTCTGGCCGGTGGCTGGCGCACACACTCAATACAGGATGGCCGCGGGTTTATCGGAAAAGTGCCGGATACGCCCCTGCCCCTGAGCGTCTGGATCGGCGTGCTCGGCGTACCGGGGCTGACAGGCTATTTCGGACTGAAGGACGTCGCTCGTTTCGCAGAAGGCGACCGGGTCCTGATCACGTCGGCCGCTGGTCCTGTGGGGGCAACGGCGGGACAATTGGCCAGGGCATGGGGCGCTGAACAAGTGGTCGGTGTTGCGGGATCGGACCGCAAGTGCGCCTGGCTGGTTGACGAGGCTGGCTTTGACGCTGCGATCAACTACAAGACCGCGCCAGACCTCGATTCAGCCATTTCAGATCACTTTCCGAAGGGCGTCGACGTCCTTTTCGACAATGTTGGGAACGCCATGATCGATCGAGTCCTGCCGAAACTGCGCCTGAATGGCCGCATCTGTGTGTCCGGCCAGGTTGCTGACTACAATCTCTCGCCGGAAGAAACGCCGGGTATCCGCAATACGAAACCGTTCATCACACATCGCGCCCTCATGCAGGGGCTGGTCGTGTTCGATTTCGCGAGGCGGTTTCCCGAAGCCTTTGACGAGATGGGGCGCATGCTGGCGGACGGCTCGCTGAAATGGGCCGAGGAGCGATTTGACGGTATCGAATCGATGCCCGAAGCCTTCTGTGGTCTGTTCAGGGGCGAGAATTTCGGTCGGCGAGTTGTGAACGTGGGAGATGCTTAAATGTCTGAGCCCTTCGACATTACATCGCAGTCCTATTCCAGATTCACATTCGAACGCGACGGGCGTGTGCTGACGGCGTTCATCACATCCGACCATCCTGTCAATGGCGTCGATGCTGCCATGCATGACGAATTGGCCCAGGTCTTCACAGACCTGCAGCGGGACGACGATTCGGACATAATCATCCTGTCTGCAAAGGGCCGGGCGTTTTGCGCGGGCGGCGATTTTGACTGGTTTGACGAACAGATCTCAGACCCGGCCAAATTCCGGGCCATTGCCTGGGATGCCAAACGCATCGTCACTTCCCTGCTTGAGATGGAAAAGCCCATCCTGTGCCGACTGAACGGCGCAGCGGCCGGCCTCGGCGCGACCATCGCACTCCTTTGCGATATCATCATCGCTGACGAGAAGGCGCTGATCGGCGACCCGCATGTGAAGGTTGGACTTGTGGCGGGCGACGGCGGCGCATTGATCTGGCCGCAACTGATCGGGTTCGCGAAAGCGAAAGAACTTCTTATGACCGGCGACCTTTTGACTGCGCCGGAAGCAAAAGCCCTCGAACTTATCAACTATGCGGTGCCAAGCGAACAGCTTGACGCAAAAGTCGCTGAAATCGTGGCCAAACTACAAGGCAATCCGAAGTGGGCCGTTCGCTGGACCAAGACAATTGCAAACATTCCGCTGCGGGCGCTCGCCGCGCAAATGATGGATGCGAGTGTCGGATGGGAAAGCGTGTCGAACTTCCACGCCGACCGAAAGGAAGCTGTTGACGCCTTCCGCGAAAAGCGCGCACCAAACCTTACGGGCGACTAGATTGGGCAGGCGATATACCGTTTCGCGCGATTATGCCGTTTCTGCTGAAATGGTCTGGGCTGACGTTCTTGACTTTAAGGCGCTGGCGGAATCCATGAAAGGACGTGCGACCTATGAGGGATTGCCTGAGGGCGACGCCCGGGTCGGCGAGGCGTTCACCGTGACGGTACGCAGACGCTGGTCTCCGCCCATGCGATGGACAATGAAAGTCGTCGAGCGCGACGATGCGGCAATGGTCCTGCGATCTGAAGAGCATGGCGGGCCGGTAAGGCTCTACACTCACCGATTAAGTGTCGCAGCAACGGGACCCCAATCGTGCCGGTACACCGACGAGCTTGACGTCGACGCAGGCTTGCTCACGCCGCTGATCGCGCCGACGTTCAGGGCAATGTATGAACAGCGCCATGTCGCGCGAAAAGCACGGCTTGAGGGAGGCCATCAATGACCGATACGAGTTTTGCCTCGGAGCCGGACCATGTGGTGGAGATCCGCCGCCAGCTCCAGCGCTTTGTCTCGGAGAAGATGCCGCGAGAGAAGCGTGTCGAGTGGGATCGGCACAGCACCTGGGACCGGGCGCTGTTTCGGGAGTTTGCAGAGATGGGGCTGATCGGGCTGACCATCCCGGAGGCCTATGGCGGTGCGGGCCAGGACATCTATGCCGCCACCGCTGTCATCGACGAGCTCTGCCAGGGCGGGACGTCGATGGCGGGGCCGTACATCCATGCGGCGTTTTATGGCGGCATGAATTTGTCCGAAAACGGGTCCGAAGCGCAGAAGGAGGCGCTTCTGCCCAAGCTTGCCCGGGGAGAGATTTTCTTCTGCTACGGCCTGTCCGAACCGAATGTCGGCGGGGACCTGACGGCGATTGAAACCCGCGCAGAGCGCGTTGGCGACGAGATCGTGGTGAACGGCGCGAAACGCTGGTGCACAGGGGCGGACTGGTCGTCACACATTTATTGCCTCGTGCGGACCGGACCCGAAGAAGCAAAGCGGGAGAACCTGACCTTTCTTCTTATCCCCACCGACACGCCGGGCATCTCCATGCAGCCACTGGCGCATTCAAACCTGCGCTACACCGAAAGTATGGACGTCTATTTCGACGACGTCCGGTTGCCTGTGGATGCAATTGTCGGCGGCGAGCAGAATTGGAATCGCGGCTTCCAAATGCTCACTGGCCGGGCGCTCGATGTCGAAAAGATTGAGATCACAGCCGTCGCCTATGGTGTTGCGCGGATGGCCGTGGACGAAGCCTGGCGGTATGCTCAAGAGCGCGTGCAGTTTGGCAAGCCAATTTCGAAACACCAGGCCATCCGCCACAAGCTCGTTGCAGCGAAAACCAAGCTCGCTGCGTGTCGGCACATGCTCTACCACGGCGCGTGGTTGGCGAACGAGGGCCTGCCCTGCTCGGTTGAAACGGCCATGGCGAAACTGTTTTGCGCGGACATGGGTGTTGAGATCGGTATTGCCTGCCAGCAGGTGATCGGGGCGTATGGTCTCTCGGATGCCTATGACATTGAACGTTGCGTCAGGGACCTCCTGAGCATGCCCATCGTGGGCGGCTCGAGCGATATGCAGAAGAATAATCTGGCGAGTTTACTGCGGCTGTGACCATCCAATTTCTGTCACACGAAAACACTATCCAAGGCGGCAAGGATGATAAGTGGGGACGATTATGCGTACTGTCTTAATGGTAACCGGATTGGTTACGGCACTTTTGGTTTCGGCTTGTGGCGGCGCGGCAGACGCCGAACCAAGACCAGATTGGGCCATGGAGGATGCGGGACGTGACGGTGTCATTTTCCGCGCTGACGGAACAGACGAAGGACCGGTCGTCCGGCTGATCACAGAAGCGCAGATCGAAGCCAGCAATATGGACGACCTCGCCGCTGATGCCGAGGACGCCGTCTTGCAAGGACTGTCTGTCTTGTGGATCGATGTGTACGAGCACGCACGCTCCGGACAAACGTCTGCTGGCGCGCCGGTTTTCTCGGGCGAAAGCGAGACCGAACACGGCTCGCGATACTTCGCTGCGGCGCTGAAGGGGTCAGGCGGGGATCGCCGGCTTGTTGTCGTGCTTGATCCAGAGGCATCCCCGGACGTGGATTTACTAAACGCGGAGTGGATGCCGGGGGCTCCCATCGCACCTGCACCTTTGGCGATGGCCGCTGCTGAGACACCCGCGCAAAGCGCGCCTCCAGCGAAACAAACGGGGGCCTATCCAGCCCCAGTCTTTGTCTCCACCGAGAGCGGCGGCAAGACGATCTCCAACTGGGCGACCAGTGACATAAGCGCCAACGCTCAGGTAGCGCACGCGGGGGACCCTAACGCGCCGCACAGCATCAACTTTAACATCGGCAACGCCGGGAAGAAGTCGGGCGCTGAACTGATCAAAACAACCCTCGCCGACGGCGGCTTGAAATCGGCAAAATATCCGACCGTAGAAGCAATCGAAGCCGGCAAGGAAATGACCGGCACCGATACCTGGATTGCCTTCGGAACGGCAAAACGGAACGGCCAGCGCGTGCGTTTTTTTGCCAGTGCGTGGCGCAATGCAGGGTCCGATACAGCCTCTTCGTACGTCTTCGATGCGCCTGAAGCACTCTATAAGGAGTGGGGGGCGGTCGCCATCGCGCTCGTTCGCTTCAGCGTTTACGATCAGTCGGACTTCTCGGACGAAGCACTTGCCCAGACAAGCGCGATGTCACCCGCCGAGGAAACTGCCGCGTTCGAAGAACACTATACCGCCGCCATGGCAGCGCTCTTTCAGGGCTTGATGATGACAAACATGGCTACGCTGAACACAATGCGCAGCTTCAACATGGCAACGGGGGCGTGCGCAGGCGATTCCAACTGTACCGTCACACCGGACGGCGTCGGTGGCTACACTGCCGAAATCGAGTGAACACATATAGAGTCTTGCATCGGACCGCGCACCAAACCAGCATAAGCCATGCCTCAAGACGCTGCTGATCCAGACCTCTCTTACGCCGCCTATTTTGATCATCCCGTTCAACGGGCTGTGGTGCGCGCTGTCGAGCACGTGTCCGGCCAGCCGAAGATCAAGCGGCTTTACGATCAGTACCGGCGCGAACTTGCCCACGACACGCCGTTCTGGGACGCCGCCATGCGGCTGCTTGAGCTCGACGTACAATTTTCGGCGTCACACCTGGCGCAGATCCCGAAACAGGGTCCTCTCGTTGTGGTCGCCAATCACCCCTTTGGCGTTCTGGACGGGTTGACGATTTGCTGGATCGTTTCGTTGGTGCGACCGGATTTCAAAATCCTGACCAATGCTGTGTTGATGGAAGCACCAGAGGTGCGCGATTATCTGCTACCCATTGATTTCGCCGAGACAAAAGAAGCGCAGACGACGAATATCGTGACCCGGAAAGAGTCGATGGATATCCTCAGAAACGGCGGCTGTATTATCGTGTTTCCGGCAGGAGGCGTATCAACAGCGCCCAGCCCGTTTCGGGCTGCCATAGACGATGTCTGGAAACCCTTCACCGCGAAATTGATCACGGGCTCGGGCGCGAACGTAACGCCCATTTACTTCGAAGGGCAGAATTCACGGCTGTTCCAGTGGGTCAGCCCGATCAGTATGTCGCTCCGGCTGGCCCTGATCTTCCGGGAAGTAAAACGGCGTATGGGCAAGACGATGAATGTTCATATTGGCGAGACGCTGACGCCCGAAGCCCTGGCCAACGCCGGAAAGCGCGCCGAGCTCATGGCGTTCCTTCGCAACTCGACCTATTCGCTCGCGCCTGAAAAGTGGCAAAGGCGCATTGCGAAGGCGGAAACCAGCGCTGCACGGAAGGCTGAAAAAACGAGCTGAAAACGCCCATTATTGCGGTCAATGGGTGTTCCCTTCTCGCAAAGCCCGTTTCAGCGTACACTCAGCTTATGGCTGATACAGAAACCCATCCCGATCCACTGTCAGGCGCGCGTGCGCTGGACGCCGAAATACGCGCCCGTGCAGAGGAGATGGATGAAGCTCGCCGCCTGCCGGAAGACCTGGCCAGGAAGCTGGCTGAGATTGGCGTATTCCGAATGGTGACACCGTCCTATCTGGGCGGTCTGGAAATGACACCGCGTGAAATCGTCGAAACCGTGGAACAGCTTGCGATGTCCAATGCCAGCGTGGGCTGGTGCGGAATGATTGCTGCAACCACGGCCATGAACGCCGCCTACATGGACAAGGACACAGCCGCTGAAATCTACTCAGACCCCATGGCGATCACGGGCGGGGTGTTTGCCCCCATGGGCAAGGCTGAGGTGGATGGCGACGACTATATCGTCTCGGGCCGTTGGCAATGGGGATCGGGTTCTGCGAATTGTTCCTGGCTTTGCGGTGGGTCACTCGTTTTCGAGAATGGCGACATGCGCAGGCTGCCGTCTGGCGCACCTGAGAACCGGATGATGGTCTTTCCGCGCGCGGATGCCGAGCTGATCGACACTTGGCATGTGGCAGGGCTGAAGGGTACCGGCTCCGGCGACATTGCTGTCGATGCGATCCGCGTTCCGAAACTCCGCTCCGTTTCTTTGACTGCGGACAAGCCTGTGGCCGAAGGCGCGCTTTATGCCTTCCCAGCTTTTGGCCTTCTATCGTTGGGCGTTGCCGCCGTTGGCATGGGGAATGCGCGAGGAGCGATCGACGCTTTTGTCGAACTCGCCACCGCAAAGAAAAGCCAGGGGTCGAAAAAGACCCTTTCTGAACGACAGATCATCCAGGCGGATGTTGCGAAGATGGAAGCATCCCTACGCTCTGCGCGCGCCTATCTGTTCGACGAAATCGACAGGACCTGGGACGTTGCTCAGTTTGAAGGTGAAATACCGCTCGAACGCCGCGCGAAGCTGCGCCTTGCCTGTACCCACATGACCCGAACAGGCGCTGAGATTTGCAGGATGGCTTACGACCTTGGCGGCGGGGCTGCGCTATTCCTTGAGAACGACCTTCAGCGGCGGTTTCGTGACGCACATGCAGCGACGCAACATATAGTAACGGCTCCTGCGACCTATGAATTGACCGGCCGGATCCTCCTCGGCCTGCCGACGGACGGAGCAATGGTCTAGTCGCCGCAATTGTCGACATTGGCGTTGAGAAGATTTCCGCCGCTTGCGGCGCAAGCCCCGCGAGCGGCTTCGACGATCCGCTGAAAGCGATCTTGTTGGCTTATGTTTTCAGGCAGCTCTATCTCAAGGCTGACAGGATACTTCACCGATGGCAGGTCTGCGGGCGCGCAGATTGGCGTGCAAGACAGGGTCCGGGGCTGCGGACTTTCCCTTGATGTATTCGCTTCAGCGTCGGTGGTTTCAGCCTGGCCGACCGGGCTCATCACTTCTGCTACCGGAACAGTATCAGGGTCTGCCTCTTCCATTTGCTCCCCCGGCAGGTCCGATAGAACAGGTGCAGCCGGCTCAGGTTCAGCAGGATTTCGATCAACCAGTGGTGACGCGGTTGGCGAGGCGTCTATCTCGACCGATTGGACGGTCGCGCCGGGGCTGATCCATTGCGGCTGGGGATCGATTTCGGCGAGAGACTCGTAGTCGATAGCCACGACAAGGGCCGCGGCACCGTCGTCGGTATCCCGGCTCATCACCAGGCGATCGCCAACCAGTCGCAGGGTTTGCCCCTCCGGCACTGACCAGGAGGCCAGTCTGACAGGATGGTCTGACCGACGCTCTAAGGACACCTCAACGAGGCGGTATCGATCGCCAAGACTGGCGAGGATATATCCCTTGTCGTTACGTCGATCGACCGTACGAATGACAGCGCCAGCGAGCACCTGATCAAGCGGCAAGGTCGCGAAAGGATCTCCCCGGGACGAATAGGCATCCATGCGGGCGTCCGGACCATCGCTGAAGACAATAAAGCCGCCGCGTTCACCATATTGAAGCGCTGCCGCCCTCGAGCCATCGTCGGCACCGAGATTTATCGTTTCAGCAAGGACACCGTCTTCATCCAGTATAACAAAACGATCACCTTCTGGACCGGCGATCAGGGCTCCCGTTTCGCCCAACGTGCTGATGGACAAATCCCTCAAGCGCCCTGCGGGCAAGGGTGTGGACCAGGCAACCTCACCGTCCCTTCCAAGCACCGCCAAGCGCGTCTCTCCGCTGGGCCCATCGAAACCTATCACCGAACCAAACAGAGCAAATCTCGAGGCGGGCGAAGCTGTGCCAATGTCAACCCGTACCGGCGCATTGGTCCCGCTTTCAACGTCCATCAGCGTAAGCCGCCCAAGCGAATCAACAGCGGCAATGCGAATTCCTCCCCGAAGCGCGGTAACCGCAACCGGAATTGCACCGTCCATGTTCACGTCGGTCTGAACGGACTGACCGTCGTTTCCGATCCGGGTCAAGCGCGCCGATGCGTCATCGCGTTCAAGCACCGTGACAGGCTCACTGCCCTGACCGAACAGGAGCGAATTAGCCTCCAGTGTTGCCATGGGCCGTGCAGCGAAAGACAGGGCCGCAGGCATCGCGATGATCGGTCCCTCAAGCGTCTGTTCTGAGTCTAGGGTTGGGGCGTCGTCCGTCAGAAGAGTCCAAGCCGCGAACGCCGCGCTGGCTATCATTGCACCGCCGATCACGCCGATGGCGATCCCGCGAAGGAAACCATTGCCAGCCCCTGCTTCCGTCGTCGCCCGCTTTGGTGCAACACCGTCAAGCTCGACGTCCATGATCGTCCCGCAGGACACGCAGGTTAGCGTGCCGCCATCGTCGCGCATTTCACCAAGGCAATTAGAGCAGCGCATGCAATGTCGGTCCTTCCCTCCCGAACACTTTAGTGACCCAGGCCGGCGCGAAATTCAAATCTGGCGGCCTCCTCTTACAGATTGCCGCGGCGTGGCCGAGTGTGCGACATGAAAGGTCAGCGTGATCGATGGCAAAACGAAGACGCCCATGAGTCTGTTCAGTCGTAAATCAAAGGCCGAAAAAGCGCCGCCGCGCGGGGCACCGGGCAAGCGGCTCTATGCGATTGGGGACGTCCATGGACGTTTCGATCTCATGCAGGACCTCCTGAAGACGATCGAATCGCATAATGCGGCCCGCCCAAACCGCGAGACCTTTGTTGCATTTCTCGGCGACCTGATCGACCGAGGCCCGCACTCGCGCAATGTTGTGGCATACCTGAAGGACTGGTCGCCAGACTGGGCCAAACCAGTGTTCCTGATGGGCAATCACGAGGAATGCCTCGTTCGATGCCTGACCGGCGAGGCAAGCCTGATTGAGCAATGGCTTGGCTATGGCGGCTATGCCTGCGCCGAAAGTTACGGCGTACCGCGTGCAGAATTGCTCAATCGCGACGCCCATGACCGCGAACACATGCTCAAATCTGCCGTCCCCCAATCCCATATCGAGTTTCTATGTGGATTTGCCGAGAGCGCCCGATTTGGAGACTACTTCCTCGTGCATGCAGGCGTCCGGCCGGGCCACAAGCTAGACGCGCAATCCGGGCGGGACATGCGCTGGATTCGCGACGATTTTCTAAAGTACGACAAGCCCTTCGGACCCATTATTGTCCACGGCCATTCCGTCACCGATCGGGTTGATGAGAGGCCAAACAGGATCGGACTCGACACAGGCGCGCATGCATCCGGGCTGCTGTCTGCCCTTTGGATCGAGGATGACGTACGCGGAATTCTCGATGTGCAGGGAACACTGGGCGACGAGGCCGACCGGTGGCTAGAGGCTCCGGGCTGACTGTCGCAAAATCGCCTAAAAAGTAATGTCGCGATGCGGTGTACAACCCACAAGCGTTAAGGTATTTGGTCAACAGGGGATTTACCATGTTCAAAAAAGCGCTCTTTTCAGCGGCCGCTGGCCTCGTGCTCGCAGCGCCTGCTTTTGCTCAGGTACTCGGAACGGTCTCTGGCATTACTGAAATCGGTCAGGTTGTCATAGTCCGCGGCGGTACAACCTACTCGCTTCAGAATGGCGATAGTCTTTTTGAGGGAGATGAAATCATCTCCCGTACAGGGGGGTCGGTTCAACTCGAAATCCCAGGCTGTCCAACGACACTCGGATCAAGCACCACCGTAACCATGGGCGCAAATGCTTGCGCGGCTCAACCGCAACCGCTGACGCCGCAGGCTGAGCAGCTTGCCATGTCGAAAGTCAATGAAACGATGACGGTCACGCAGACCGGAGGCGCGGCTTCCGGCGGCGCGGGTGCTGCCGCAGGTGGTGCCGCGGCTGGCGGCGCTGCAGGATCTGCCTTTGTCGTTCCTGCGCTGCTCACGGTGGCTGGCGTTGGCGGCATCGCGGCGGCAGCCGGCGGCGATGACGACGACGACAACACGCCATCCAGCCCATAAGCTGAATTGCAAAATCCATTGAAATACCGGACCGTCTGATCCAGGCGGTCCGGTTTTTTACGGCTATTGTCCGCAACCGGGAACACACGAGCGGCTGGAGGCGGCCATGCGACAGGTCTTGCAAAGCCTGAAAACCGGCGAAATCGAGCTCATAAAAGCCCCGGCTCCCCGGGTGCGGCCTCGCCACGTCCTGATCGAAACGCGGCGTTCACTGATTTCGGCGGGAACCGAGCGCATGCTGCTCGAATTCGGTAAGGGCAACCTTATCGAGAAAGCCTTGCAACAACCCGACAAGGTCAAGCAAACGCTTGAGAAGGTAAAGACCGATGGCGTTACAGCGACGCTCGATGCCGTTCGGTCCAAGCTCGATCAGCCGATCCCACTTGGCTATTGCAATGCAGGGCGCGTGGCTGCGGTCGGTGCCGACGTCACCCACGTCAAAGTCGGTGACCGTGTTGTCTCCAACGCCCCACACGCAGAACTGGTGGTGGTCGGACGCAATCTCGTAGCGAAAATTCCAGATGGCGTGACGGATGAAGCCGCTGCATTCACACCGCTTGCCGCCATCGCGCTACAGGGGTGTCGCCTGTCCCGACCCGAGTTGGGCGAGACCTTCTGTGTTATGGGTCTGGGCCT
Source organism: Pseudomonadota bacterium (assembly GCA_039817025.1). Classification (GTDB taxonomy): domain Bacteria; phylum Pseudomonadota; class Alphaproteobacteria; order Caulobacterales; family Hyphomonadaceae; genus JANQQC01. Next base: position 12,949 of record JBCBWQ010000039.1, read on the forward strand.
GATCGGCCTCCTCGCCGTGCAGCTCCTTCGCGCCTCAGGGGCGCGGGTCATCGGGGCCGATTTTTCAAAGGATCGGCTGGCGCTCGCCCGGCAATGGGGCGCAGAGACAGTCGACTTATTTGCCGGGGAAGATCCGGTTGCCTCGGCCATGGCAGCAACTTGCGGCGCGGGCGTTGATGGGGTGATCATCGCAGCGGCAACAAAATCCGATGATGTCATTGCCCAGGCCGCACAGATGTCACGTCAGCGTGGCCGGATCGTACTGGTCGGTGTGATCGGCCTGAATCTGTCGCGCGCAGATTTCTATGAGAAAGAGCTCACTTTTCAGGTCTCCTGTTCATATGGCCCCGGGCGATATGACCCAAGCTTCGAAGTGGATGGCGTCGACTATCCCGCCGGTTTTGTCCGCTGGACAGAGCAACGCAATTTCGAGGCGGTCCTGGCAGAAATGGCGGCAGGCCGACTCGACGTTACCCCCCTGATTTCCGAAACGGTCTCTATCGACATGGCCGCCAGCGCCTATGCGCGCCTGACCGAAAAAGGGGGAAACGATCTTGGACTGGTGCTCGCTTACCCTGAAGACGAGACCTCAAAGTTCGCCGCCTCCGTCCAGCTGACTGATCGAAAGTCAGTCGCCAGCGCTGGCGTCGTGGCCTTGATTGGTGCTGGAGGCTTTGCCGGTCGATTTACAGCTCCAGGCCTGAAGTCAGCTGGCGCAGATCTAAAGACGATCGTGAGCCGCGGCGGCGTTTCAGGGGTCCTTGAGGGCCGCAAGGCAGGCTTCGAAAACGCTTCGAGCGATCCAGAATCGGCTTTCGTAGATCCTGATATTGATACGGTGGTCATTGCGACACGCCATGACAGTCATGCCGATCTCGTGCAGCGCGCCCTGAAGGCAGGCAAACATGTCTTCGTAGAAAAGCCCCTTGCGCTGAACGAGGCCGATCTCGACGCCATCAAAGCACAGCTCGACGCGAACGAGTCCAGGTCTTGCCTTCTAACCGTCGGCTTCAATCGGCGTTTCTCTGCGTTTTCGCAGGCCATGAAGACGGCGCTCGACACCGTGCAGGAACCGAAGACCTTTATCGCGACGATCAACGCCGGTGAGATTCCGCCGGATCACTGGACCCACGACCCTGTACAAGGCGGCGGACGTATCGTCGGCGAGGCTTGCCACTTTATAGACCTGCTCGCGTTTTTTGCGGGTGCCCTAATCATAGATGTGCAAGCCATACAGATCGGACGCCCCACGGCTGACGGTATCGCTGCAGACAAGGCAACCATCAGCCTCGCTTTCGAAGATGGCTCAATCGGAACCGTGCACTATTTTGCAAACGGTCCAAAAACGCTCGCTAAGGAGCGCTTTGAGGCCTTTTCTGGTGGACGCTATCTGAAGCTGGATAACTTCAAAGCGCTTGATGGCGTCGGGTGGTCAAAACCGATCAAGCACCGCGGGAAGCAGGACAAAGGCCAGACGGCAATCCTGAAAGCATTTATAGATGCCGTGAAGTCTGGTGGGCCGGCCCCTATACCTACAGGCGATCTCCTATCCGTGAGCCGGTGGACACTCCGTGCGGCCGAGTTGGCCCGGGCTGGCGCGGCCTAAGGCCATGCATATCGTTCTCGTCACGCATTATTACCCGCCGGAGGTGAATGCTCCGGCCCAAAGGGCGAGCGACCATGCCAGGGTTTGGGTCGACAATGGCCATGACGTCACGATCGTCACCGCACAGCCATCCCACCCCTACGGCCGAGTCTATGACGGCTTCTCAAATGTCACCGAGGAGACAAGGCACGAGGGAATCCGTGTCCTGCGGCTCAAAACAAAACTCGGTGCCAATGCCGGAACGGTCGGTCGCACCTTAAACTATGCATCGTTTTACGCCGCTGCTCGCGCGAACGCCGGCCGCATCGGCAAGGCGGATGTGGTGATTTCCACGTCGCCTCAGTTTTTCTGTGGCCTCGCCGGACGCGGGATTTCGCGGGCATGCAAGGCCAAATGGATTCTTGAAATCCGTGACATATGGCCCGAGAGCATTATTGCAGTGGGCGCTGCGAAGCCCTCACTGGCAACACAAGCGCTCACTGGCATGGCAGATCGCGCCTATCGAGACTGCGATAAGATTGTTTCCGTCTCACCTGGGTTTGCGGCGCATTTCAATAACAGAGGTGTTCCTTCAGGCAAGGTTGCGCTGGTTCCCAACGGCATTCACACCGACACAGAGCCGAGAGCAGGCACACTCGACGACTTTCCCAAGCTCGCTCGGCTAAGGGGGCGGTACCTTGCCGCTTATGTGGGGACGTTTGGCATGGCGCACGGATTATCGACCGTGCTAGACGCGGCGCAATGCCTGAAAGACAATCCACATATTGGAATCATTCTTGCCGGATCTGGCGCGGAGCGCGACAGGATCGCCAGTCGCATAGTCGATGACGCGCTGGAGAATGTCGTGCTGCTTGACCAACTCTCTCGCGAAGCGGTCAATAAGCTCTGGTCGCTGGTCGATGCGAGCCTGGTGCACCTCAAACGGCAGGACGTATTCAGGACAGTCATCCCGACAAAGCTTCTGGAAGGCATGGCCATGGCCAAGCCAATCGCGCTTGGGGTGGAGGGCGTTGCGGCAGATATTCTTCAGGCGGCGGGCGGCGGGCGCGCGTTCCCTCCGGAGGATCCTGGTGCGCTCGCTGACGTGTTGACGTCATTTGCAGCGGACACCGAGATGTCCGTCGCGATGGGGCAGTCGGGTCAATCCTATGTCCGCCGCGAATTCGATCGGCGAGCCATGGCGCTGCGGTATCTTGATCTCGTCGCAGATGTCGTCGCCTGAGTTCAAGAAATGGACCGGCGGCTCGTCTTCCTGCGCTACACTCCGCCTCGACAAGTGCTGCGGCGACTGTGGTTGCGAGGACGGCAAGCCATCACCGCGCGACTATCAGGCAGCCCTCTTGAGCCAATTTCAGGAGAACGGCTGCGCCCTATCGTTCTAACAGGATTGCGAAGTCCTCACGGAACCCTCCTACGCTCCGATGACGGATGGACGGGCACCTTTATCAACGACACTCGGACGATCGATAATCCCATCCGCTGGGATACAGGATCATCCGATTCGCGGAGCCAGCTCTGGCGGATGAACCTCCACTATTTCGAGTACATCCATGATCTGGAGCCAAGCGTTGCGAAAGCGCTCATTCTTGATTGGATCACGGGCAACCGTCCCTCTGCGCCGAACGCTTTTCGTGCCGCGTGGGCACCGTATACTATTTCATTGCGGCTTTCTGCATGGCTTGATTGGTGGTCGAGTGGCGGTGATCAGCTGTTCGACCACGATGACGCAGCGATGGTCGCAGCCTCGGTGCGCGAGCAAGCCAACCACCTGCTCGTCCACATCGAAACAGACGTGCGCGGAAATCACCTCGTCAAAAATATTCGGGCGCTGATCGAATGCTCGCAAGCCATTCCGTGTGGGGATTCGAAGCGTTGGCACTTGGTTGCGCTCTCCCATCTGAACCGAGAACTGCCCATTCAAATACTTGACGACGGCGTTTACTTTGAACGATCCCTGTCATATCACGCTCAAGTGTTTGCGGACCTTTTGTCTGTGTACGGCAACATTGATAAGCCGCCATCAGTCCTACGAAAGGCTTTGGAGCGAATGGCAGCTCCGCTGGCGGACTTGTGGCACCCCGATGGCGGCCCAGTTCAGATGAATGATAGCGGCCTAGCAATGGCCGTTCGCGCTGAC
>JBCBWQ010000003.1:0-52394 GCA_039817025.1 Pseudomonadota bacterium
CATCCGGCAAGACTTTGAGGTCTACATCAGGGACGTTCAGGAATACTTTCGCTGCCTCGAGTTGGAGCGTGCGCGTGCTTTCGAAGAAGCCCGTGAGGTCAGTCAGGACTACGGTCGGTTTCTGGAGCTGGTGGGGGATTGATGGGCCTCTGGGCATGCATCAGATTTGCAGCCCATGGAAACCAGACGCCGATAACACCCTCAAATATCTACTTTTTAGATAACAGATTTCATCCGCTAGCGACGTCACAAAAGGTATGTGACGCGTGGCGAAAACAATCAGAACAAATGGCCAGTTGGCGCTCGTCCGTGCGTTGGTCGACGCGCGTAAAAGCGCAGGCTTGGGCCAGGACGATTTGGCGGACAGGCTCAAGAGCCATCAATCTCTCGTCGCGCGCATTGAGAGCGGCGAACGCCGGATCGACGTTGTCGAGCTGGTCGTTTTGGCGCGCGCCATCGGCTTTGACCCGTTCGAGGTTCTGGCGATCGTCGAAGCCGCCACGGAGCCCGACCATAGAATTTGAGAACAATGCATTTTTGGGGCGTACCGCTTTGGATGTGCCCTCGTAAGATCAGTTCCCCCAAGGAACAGGAGTTAGCCAACGTCCACCATGTGCGGTCTTCGGCTCAAGCGAGCGCCTTATGACACCATGCCGCAAATTCAGCGCCACAGTGCAGGAAGTCAGTAAACAGTGAACGATGATAAAGGTGAGGGCGTCGCGATCGCCAATCTGATCGGGACCGATGGGTACAGCATTGTTGGTTGGGTATATCGCTGGACTACAGGCTCACATGCGGTGATGTGGGACGTCCAAGGGCCCCAGCCGGTATCGGAAACCCGGCCGGATATAAGTGATGAACAGAAGCAAGAAATTGACTTTGACGCACTCACGCGGATCCGAAGAGGCGACGGCGGGTGAGGGCAGCGATCAAGTGTTTCATCGGTCGGCAGTGCCGGTTCTTTGGCTGGCAAAACTTGCAGAGCTGACCTTCATTAAGATCGCGGCGAAGGTCTCGAATGAGCCCAATTTGACCGATGCTGCAGCATGTTCGAATGGCCGCTTTGCCTTTGAAGAAATGAACATGGCCCAGTCCTTAGCGGACCGCGCCATGTCGTCTCAAATGTGTTTCTTGGACGGTTCACGCAGCTGTCAACAAAGCCCGCCCTATTTTTTCGACGTGCACATAGTCCGTACCGCAACACCCGCCAAAGACATTCATTTTCGGATGAGCCGCCCTGATATCAACGTACTGGCTCGCCAACTCATCAGGATTACCTTCTTCGAGGTGGCCCAATTGGCACAAGGTACCATGATCCAAAGATGATGCGTTTGCCCGAAGCCCTCGGATGCGGTTCGCCCAAGACTCACTGGCAAGTGCGGGGCCAAAATCGACCGGGTGCGAGCAATTGATCATGTAATACGCCGGTGCATTTGAGGTCGCGTCGTCGACCGTTTCAATCGCTTGCTTCAGCGTTTCACCGCTACGAAGTTTGCGATTCTTTTCAATCGTAAAGGCAATGACCGACGGTATGCCTGCCTCGGATGAGGCCCTTGCGATACCAATTGCCTCATCTGTTGTGTTCAGGGTCAATGCTGTAACAATATCAACCCCTGCGACTTTGAACGTCTCAATCTGCTCTCTGTGATAGGCTTCGGCACTTTCGGCAGTTAAGTCTTGGTTGGTTTGATAGGCATCCCCCTTTGGGCCAATGCAACCGCTGATCAGGGTGTTCTCCGGTGCTAGCCCGACGGCGGCGGCGCATTCACGATACAGCTCGAAGCACTTGTGATTCATCTCTGCCAGCCCTTCAGAGGAATACCCTAGCAAAGCACCCCAGTCCCGACTTGCGCGGTAAGTCAGGCTGTCAAAGATGAAAGGTGTTCCAAGCTTCACGGCAACCTTGGCGAAGGCGGTATAGTATTCCCGCAGTGCTACCGCTGATCGCTGTTCATTAAGCAAATTAAACGCGCTAAACTCTGGGAGCTCGAACCCGCGCTTATACATAAGCCAAGTCTCGGTTCCGCCATCGGTCAAGAAAATGTCGTCCGTCTGGTGCGGCAATCGGGCTGTGATCTGGGTCATGATATGCTCCATAATGTGCATTGGTGTGGGCCTCGAAGGAGACGGTGCGCTCGCCTCAGACCTCCGGGGCGATATTCTGATTGAAGCGAAACCGGTTTTGCGGATCGTATTTGGTCTTCACTTCAACAAGTCGATCGTAGTTGGGGCCAAAGCTTGTCCGTGTCAGCGCCGCGTTGTCCTCACCATGCCCCGGAAAGTTAAGGTATGCGCGCCCATGATGACCGAAGCGTTCGGAATTGGACCAGCCTTCGCGAGACCAGACAATGTTTGCCTCGTCGTCACTGGGATCGGACCAAACACCATCAAGTGAATACATCCAGCCCATCGACCGGTCTCCAAACGCGGTTGCGTCTGCTGACACTTCCGCGGTAGCGCCACCAAAGTTCCAGAGTGAGGAGAGTGAGTTTTCCGAAGGCGCAGCCATTGCGTTGGCCATGGCCAGATCAATCATCTCATCTGTCAGGTCTGTCAGATAGCGGGCTTTCCAGTAGCAGCGAAAATCTCCGGCAGGCATGAGCGTGTCAAACAGCTGTTGCACGTCGCAGTAGTTCATCCGCCCGGAAAAGTCGGTCGACAATTCGCCAAGCTCGCGAAGGGGCTGAAGAAGCATTTTCCCTTCAGCGGCGTCACCGTTGTAGACGCAAGCCAGCGTGAAGACCCGCTTGCCCCAATGCTCCTCTGGGAAATCCTCGCCCCCTGCGGTGGAAAATTCGCAGAGCGATCCAACGCTATCGCCATGTTTGGCAAGAAAGTCTCGCCATGCGCGAATTGGCTCGGGGCCGTCTTCGACAAGATAGATTGGAGCGGCGAACATGACCTCTGGGCCAATAGGGTGCAGCGCGAATTCGAACTGCACTACGACACCGAAGTTACCACCCCCACCTTGAAGACCCCATAGCAACTCGGGGTTTTCGTCTGCGCTTGTGTGGATCAGCGAACCGTCGGCGGTGACCACGTCAGCGGCAACCAGATTGTCGATCGACAATCCATGCTGCGCGCGCAACCAACCAATGCCACCGGAAAGCGTCAGACCCGCGACGCCAGTATCGGAAATCAGGCCACCCGGTGTCGCGAGCCCATGCTCCTGCGTCGCCGCATCCACATCACGCCACAATGCCCCACCCTGCACCCGTGCCAAGCGCGCAGGGGCGTCAACAGTCACTCCACGCATAAGCGAAAGGTCGATCATCACGCCGCCGTCACAGACCGCATGCCCTGCAACGTTGTGCCCGCCACCGCGAATAGCAATGGGCAGGTCACGGGTAACCGCGAGCTTGACAGCGGTCTGCACATCGCCAGCGGTTCTGCACTGAGCGATCAGCGCAGGGCGGCGATCTATCATCGCATTCCAAACACCCCGCGCACCATCAAATCGCGCGTCCTCGGGGCCAATCATCTCGCCATTAAAATCGAGTGACAGCATATCCAGCGTGGTCAAAGAGTCATCCATCCTGTGCTTCCTTTTCAAAACTTGCTTTCAGGCTATCCCAGCTCCATGGAGTGGCAGAGTGGCCTTATGGCCAAGGTCAAGGCATACTGGACAGGTAACCGTGGCAAATCTGTCAAAACCGTGCCTAATTAGACAAGGATCAGTGATGACCCAAGCCAAGAAGCCCCTGATAGTACTGCTCGCTGCACCAGAAACATCGGCATCCGTTCTCTACGGATTGTATGATGTCTTGCTCTCCGTTGGCGCAGTTTATTCTGACATGGTCTCAGGATCGCCAGGTGACGAACTGTTGGATATCAAGATTGCGTCGGCAGATGGAAAACCTTTCCATTGCATTGGCAATATTCCGGTTGAGCCGCACATGTCGGCTGACAACCAAGCGACACCTGATGCAGTTGTCATTTGCGATATGTACACCTCGATCTACGACGTACCGAAGGGCCGATATCCCCGGGAAATTGCTTGGCTGCGAAAGATGCACACGGATGGGGCTATGCTTACGTCTGTCTGCTCAGGATCGCTCCTACTTGCGGAAGCGGGACTCTTGGACGGAAAAGAGGCGACAGCACATTGGGCATACCGCGATATGTTTCAACGCCATTATCCAAAAGTCTCCTTTCGCAATGAATCCATTCTGTGTTTGGCAGCAGAAGCAGATCGCATCGTGACTGCAGGTGGGGTCAGTGCGTGGCATGATCTGGCTGTCTACTTGATCGCCAAGTTCTGCGGATACAAGCATGCGATTGAAACCGCTAAAGTTTTTCTGATCAGCGGCCATTCGGAAGGCCAGTCACCTTATTCAGTTATGACCCGTCCAATGGAAACGTCAGATGCGCAAATTTCTGACTGCCAGGTTTGGATCGCCGACAACTACGCCCTCACAAAGCCGGTCGAACAAATGGTTGAGCGATCCGGCCTGAACCCGCGGACCTTTTCACGCCGGTTCCGGTCTGCAACTGGCTTTGCGCCCATCGAATATGTGCAGGCGCTCAGGATAGAAGAAGCCAAACAGATGCTGGAAACAGATGTGCAATCCGTAGACGAGATTGGCGGTTCAGTTGGGTACGAAGACCCTGCCTCGTTCCGTAGGGTTTTTAAGCGAGGCGTTGGTCTATCACCAGCCGCCTATAGGAAGAAATTCCAACGCATCTCGCAGATCGCCAAGCCAATCACGGCGGGATGACATCAAGGTCTTCACGAAGCGGACGTTGGCGGAGAAGCGGCGAATGTCTCTTGAGTCCGCTCTCCGGACCTTGCCACCGACAGCAGCGAACGGCCGCTACTTGAGTAACTCAGCATGCTCAAATTTCGGCAGTTTGATGGCACCCCTGCTATTGTCAGCGCTAGTAGTTCACCTGTTCGAAGCCGTAGTTGCCCTCATAGTCACGCCAATCGACGAAGACAGATCGGTGATAAATACCGGGGCAATTCAGGCCCCAAAGTTCAAGTCCCACATGGGTCTCGGGCAGGGCAGCTATCGAAGATCTATGCCAGAAGAAATCGCCTTGGGTGCCATATGTGCCTAAATAGACGCTCGCACTACGTTCACAGTCTCCTTCGCTACCAGCTTGATACTGGCGGGCATAGCGAACATCAAAGACGCGAATTGACCGCACGAAATTGAACTCTGGTCCGCTGATATCGATGTCCGCGCGATCCTGAACGAGCCAGAGTGCCCGGTCGGTAGGAACGAGATCGTCGACTGGCAAGGATTGGAGCGGTCGACGGCTGTCGGGCCGGTACAAGGCTTCAAAGATGCGGCCAGCGTTGTTTGGTGGCCGATCGCCCTCATAGGACGCGCCCATGGGACAGCGCCAGATTTGCAGCGGCGGTTCCACCGGCCAGGGCGTAATGCGTCGAATGAATTCGGCTCGGGCTCGGGCGCAAGGGACGGAAGCGGGCCAACCGCCAGAAAGACACAAGAGGATCGCGCAATCGATCGGGTATGTTTGCGCGCGGGCGGGCGCCGGAAGCGAAAGACCAGTCACGGTCAAAGCGACTGCGACCGAGGGGAGGAGCTTCTTGATCAGATAGTGCATGCTGCGGAACCTCCGTGAGAGGAGTCCAGTATATATACGATAATATACTATCGCAACACTAAGTATAAAGACGCATAATGAAGTTTATGTAAAATGTAACCCTAAGCCTTTGGTGCTGCGCTTGGATCTCAAGTTGCACGTGTTTAGCACATAGGCGGCCATTAAGCTCTTCTGGGCTATCGTAAATCTGCCCACTCCTCCATAAGTCGCGAAGCGTTCGACTCGCGGTCAATGGCTAATAGCCATCTCCGGAAGAGATGCAGGGTGAGTAGTATTGGCAAGGACAACGATTAGAAGTGTGAGGCGCTTTCTGCCCCACACAGTGTTTTTTCACTATGCGTGATGTTTCGGCATTTTCTGAAACACCACATAAAGGCCCGCCAGAACCAGAGCCGTTCCGACGACGCCGGCATTCCAGGCGGTCATAGGTTCAGTGAATCCGAACAGCCAAGGCGCCGCTACCAAAATCAAACCGTAAGAAACTCCCAGGTAGGTCTGGACAAGGTAATGTTTGTTGTGGCCGTAACCCGCTACGGTCAATGCCAAAAGCCCCGAGAGAATGAGCAGTCCTGCATCGCCAACGAGGGCATTGCTAAGAGCCGATTGGCCGCCGAGAAGCATGAATGGTGACAAGATGAGCCAAAGTCCTGAAGCTGTGAAGGTCCATCTGAAAGCTTCAAGATTTTGCATAGCGCATACTCCAACCTTTGGTTTCAGGCATCGGTTTCAGGATCCGCGAGGTTGCCAAGCTCGACGGCGATAGCCATTTCCTCGTCGTCGACGACTCCATCACCATTTGTGTCGATCTCGCCAAACATTTCCTCGGTGAGTTCAGGATATGAAACCTGAAGTTCAGCGAAGGATGCCATGCCGTCGCCGTCAGTATCAATTTCGGCGGACATTGCATTGGCGGAGAATGCGACGGATGTCATGAGGGCAGCTGCGAGAATTTCATTTTTCACGTTTTTTCCAATCAAGGTAGGGCAATCCATCATGGATTGCGGTTCAGGTCCCGGCGCACTACATTCTGCATTTGCGCAAACTGGCCCGCTTTTTCACGCGGCCGTTATCTTTTACGCAAGGGCTTTTCTGGCAGCTTCGAGTTCGTATTTCGTCTTGATGTCGTCATTCGCTTTGTGCGCGGCCTCAGCAGCGTTGTAATGTCTCCATGCCTGCGTTCCTTTTTCACCGAAGGGTGCGCCTCCACAGCTGGCTTTAACGGACTTCATCTTTTCCGAGATGGTATTGGGGTTGAGTTTCATTGTGGTGTCCTTTCCTAGGCACTTCGAGAAAGAGCGGCGCGCGAAAGAAGAGTTTCTTTTTTAGGGAACTGCAACTTTCGCGCCGCTTTAAAACTCGAAAACACACTTCCTGCCGAGTTTTCAGCTGGCATTTTCTAGCTAACTTACATTCCAGTTTTCGACGCTTACACAGATCAGCTTGGAGCGATTTGATGTTAGAAAGCGGAGCCTTCAGACATGGTCTACTCAGGGGGCAAAGCGACTGAAAAAAGTCGGGGCGTTGGTGCGAGCCGTTTTCAGAAATATACTGCTCGCGGCTCATAAAGATTGGTTCCAATGCCGCGAGCAAGAGTTCGCTTCTACATCATGCCTTCCATACCCTCCATGTCGGGTATGCCGTGGCGGTTCGGCCTGGCGGGTTTATCCGCCACCATCGCTTCGGTGGTAACGAGCAGGCCTGCAACCGATGCCGCGTATTCAAGCGCGATCCGAACAACCTTGGTCGGATCAATGACACCGGCCTTCAACATGTCGCCGTACTGGTCCAGTTGCGCATCATAGCCGAACGTCTTGCTGGTGTTCTCAAGTACTTTTCCGGCAACGACCGATCCATCGACGCCCGCGTTCTCGGCGATCTGGCGCAGCGGGGCCTGAAGGGCCTTGCGGATGATCTTGATACCCGCATCCTGATCCGCGTTGTCTCCTTTGAGTCCTTCCAGAACCTTGGCTGCATGGACAAGTGCGACGCCTCCGCCTGGTACGACGCCTTCTTGGACCGCCGCACGTGTTGCATTCAAGGCGTCATCAACCCGATCCTTGCGCTCTTTCACTTCAATCTCGGTCGCGCCACCAACTTTGATCACCGCAACACCGCCCGCCAGTTTGGCCAGCCGCTCCTGCAGTTTCTCCTTGTCGTAATCAGAGGTGGTCTCTTCGATCTGTGCACGGATTTGAGTGACACGCGAAGCGATAGCCTCTTTGTCGCCTGCGCCGTCGATCACAGTTGTTGTGTCCTTGGTGATTGTGATCTTTTTGGCATCGCCAAGCATGTCCATCGTGACATTTTCGAGCTTGATACCCAGTTCCTCGGAAATCACCTGTCCGCCCGTCAGGACGGCAAGATCTTCCAGCATCGCTTTGCGGCGATCCCCAAAACCAGGCGCTTTGACACCGGCCACTTTCAGGCCACCGCGCAGCTTGTTCACCACAAGGGTTGCGAGCGCTTCGCCATCAATGTCCTCGGCCATCACCAAGAGTTGCTTGTTCGCCTGCATGACAGCCTCAAGCAAGGGCACCATAGGGGCCAGGGATGTCAGCTTTTTCTCATGAAGGAGGATAACGCAGTCCTCCAGGGTCGCCGTCATCTTGGCGGCATCTGTGATGAAATACGGGCTGAGATAGCCGCGATCGAACTGCATGCCCTCGACCACTTCGGTCTCGGTCTCCAGCCCTTTGTTTTCTTCGACGGTGATAACCCCTTCGTTGCCAACTTTCGCCATGGCGTCCGCGATCTGTTGACCGATAGCAGCCTCACCGTTTGCGGAGATGGTGCCGACTTTGGCGATCTCGGCCGTATCGCCCACAGGCCGTGACATTGCCTTTACCTCGGCAACAACGGCGGTGACCGCTTTGTCTATACCGCGTTTGAGGTCCATCGGGTTCATGCCAGCGGCGACCGACTTCATGCCTTCCTTGACGATGGCCTGAGCGAGAACCGTGGCGGTTGTTGTGCCGTCGCCTGCCTCGTCATTTGTGCGCGATGCAACATCTTTGACGAGTTGTGCGCCCATGTTTTCGAACGCATCCGAGAGTTCGATTTCCTTGGCGACCGTTACGCCGTCCTTGGTGATGCGCGGCGCGCCATAGGATTTGTCGAGGACCACGTTGCGGCCCTTGGGGCCAAGCGTGACCTTGACGGCGTTGGCGAGCGTATTGATGCCCTTGAGCATGCGATCACGGGAGTCCGTGCCGAATTTGACGTCTTTTGCAGACATGACGGTATTCCTTAAAAAAAATGGGTGAGGGTTCAGCGTTGTTCAGGCCATAGTGCCTAGGATGTCGCTCTCCTTCATGATCATCAGCTCTTCACTGTCGATCTTAATTTCAGTGCCCGACCATTTGCCGAACAGAATTTTGTCGCCGGCTTTGACGTCCATTGCGATACGTGCGCCTGCGTCGTCTTTTGCACCTGCGCCAACGGAAACGACTTCGCCTTCCTGCGGTTTTTCTTTTGCATTGTCAGGGATGATTAGGCCGCCCGAGGTCTTTTCATCGCCTTCAATACGGCGGACCAAGACACGGTCGTGTAATGGGGTAAACTTCATGGAAATGCTCCTTTTCGAGATTTCCGGATAGGGGTGGCATGCGTAGGGACATATTGGCACTCGCCACACCTGAGTGCCAATCTATGAAAAATGGCTATCGCGGCAGATCTCTACAATAGGCTGTTGAACTGTATTTCGCTCAAACCTGCTTTTCAGGAATCGCGGCCTGAACGGCTGTCTTGCTTTACCTTTCTCCCACCAATCGCCAGCGCAGGCTTTCCTGCGACGCAGTTGGCTGTGGCAGAGACCTTCGGCTTTTCTTGATTGGGTTTCTCGGGCGCAGGCAAATGATAGAGCTGTCCTTGTGATAGAGCCGTCTGCGTTTCCTGTGACGGTGGGGAAGTTCCCGGCCCTCTTCGCCCCATAAGACATCGGTCGGCGTGATGCGAGCGATGTCTAGACAGGCCGAATTGACGGGTCCAGTACGTTACTGGGAAGACGCCGCGCGCCTGTGGGGATCAGCGGCGACGAGATGCACCACTAGGGCTGACGGGGACGGCGTTCCGCCAGGCTTTCAACCCCTTGCAGCGCCGACATATCCGTTCTCCAAAGCCTTCACTCCGGAAAACAGCATCGCATCTCAGACAAGGACGCTCTCGAGGTACGTCGCCAAAGGCCCTTCCGCGGGCGATGTCCGGCAATGCTACGTCGACCGAGGTTTTGTTCGCGATCATGTCAAATCCGCGCTGACTTCCGTGCGCATAGCCGACGTCCCTGTCGGTCGTGGAGGCATGCCCTCGTTTTCAGCAGCATGGATTGACGCAATTTCGCGTGCTCCTTGGTACGCCGGCTTCGGGTCCAGCACATCCCTGTTAGACTGGGGCGTTCGGTGCCCAGAATAGAGATGTCGCAGATGCGCCTCGGAGACTCCGTCAGCCTTCATCACGAGGCGCACCATTGGATCTGCCAGCATTTCCTCGACGAAAAAATCGGACAACGCCTTACCCGTCAGCTTGTCCCTCGCACGTGCGTGGTCCAGGTCGGCAAGGGAAACGGTCAGGGTCCGCGCAAGTCCAGGATGCGATGTCCGGGGATGAAGGTTCACCAGGACGGAGGCCTTCCAGGCTGCGGGATCCTCTTGATCCGGTGGCGAAACCAACTCCGTTTCGATCTCGTACTCTCCTGCCGGGAGCGTCTCGTTGAAGCCGGGTACAGTGAACGGTCGGGCGAACACCGCGACGGTCTTGCTCGTCAGATCTTCCATCGTCGTGATCCTCCATGTTGCTGCTGCGGGTGGCCCGCGCCCCCTTTGAGAATGGGGCGCGTGGCCTTTGCACGTCTCAAGATGTCTTGGATTTCGCTGGCACTTCCTTGACGACGGCCTTGGGCTCGTTCGCCTTGGCTGGTGCCTTTGCTGTTTCGGCAGGCTTCGGCTTCATTGCGGCCGCAGCCCTGGCGGTCAGGTCCTTGAAGGACATGTCATCGATCCTTTGATTGGCCGATGCTAAATTCCTCGTCCGTGCCGGACCGGGATACTTTGCATCGGTATTACCTATATGGGGACTGGCTACCCGATTTACGATGGTGCACCGCGAAGGAAACAAGGTCAGTCAGGCCAATTCATCGGTCCAGACATTGAATTCCGTCAAAGTGTTGTCGCCGAATGTCTGGGTCAAAGGCACATCGGCGGCATCGCGGCCGCGCGCGATCAGAATTCTCGCAAACCTCGGTTTGTTGTTGCGCGGGTCGAACATGTGCCATTCACCAGCGAGAAAGACCTCCATCCATGCGGCGAAGTCTCCAGGCGGATGCGGGAGAGGCTCACCAATGTCGCTCAGATATCCGGTGCAGTAACGTGCCGGAATATTCATGCAGCGACACAAGGCGATAGCGAGATGGGCAAAATCGCGGCAGACGCCCTGTCGCTCAGCCATCGTCTGCGATGCGGTGCGCGTCGCTTTCGCCTGCATGTAGTCGAAGCGGACATGTTCGTGCACGAAATCGCAGATCGCTTGAACGCGGGACCAACCGGGTTCCGTGTTCTCGAAAAGTCGCCAGGCTTCCTCCGAGAGAAGATCGGTATCGCAATACCGGCTCCCCTGCAGGAACACGAGTGTCTCGAACGGCAGATCCTGAACCGCGTGCTGCTGCGCGTCGGGAAAGACGGGATCGGGCTGGCCGGTATCGCGGAAGATGCCGTCTGTCGACAGGGTGAAGTCGCCCTCCGGAGCCAGCATGCGCGTACACCAGTTGCCGAAGCCATCCCGGTAGCTTTCGAGCGGCACGCTGGGTGAGGTCACGAGATAGTCCGCGCGCTCTAGGTCGCCGAAGCGCGAATAGTGGACGTTCAGCATCGCGATCATGGGCGTCGGCTGTGGAAAGCTGTAGCGCAGACGACACCCTATGCTGACCCGCATGCCAGACGCGCGGCCGCGCTTTGTCATGTCACGATCACCATCCAAGAATGCACGCCCCGTCGGAGAGCCGGAAGTCCCGGTAGACTGCGGCCATTTTCAGGATTCTAGAAATCGTCAAGTTCTGGAACCTTCCCAAGCCTTACCAGGAAGCTCGGTTCGCCAACTTCCCCACTGGCTGGATCTTCCGTCACCATGTAGGCGTCCGCGCCTGCGCAATCCTCTGATTGAGCCTCTCGTTCGGCTCTGTTTTGTGCTTCTGGAGCTGTGGAATATTCGAGCTGCTTGGCAATTTTCAGGCCGGTCTGCCCGTTGCGCCCACCTTTCATCTCAACATAGGTCTGGCAGATATAGTGGGTTTTTTCTGGAGATCGCTCTGCGTTTGTCATGGATGGTTCCTTGTGATCGGCTGGGACGTTTGGAAGTTCTGGGAGCAGCTCTGGCCGATTTCCGCCTGATTGAAGTGACCATTGCCCGGCGGAGCACATCACGCAAACATAGCCTCCGAAGTTCAACTACCGGGTCGAAGCGGCTTTCGAGCGACGCGATTTAGACGCTGCTGAAGTTTTTGTTACAGGTGGCGTGTTTGCTTCTCTTTCAAGGCGGGCGTTGCGCAGTCGGGAATTCTTGGCGTCACGTTGTTCCGTTTCTTCGTCGACAATTTGTCTGACGACACGCGTCGTCTTATCCATCGCGGTTTCCGGTTTGGAGTCATACACTTTGAACAGATTGCTTTTTGTAAGTTGCGTCAATTTTCAGCTTCCTTTGTTTTTGAAGGTCGGCCAGACCAAGCGAGGTCGTTCACACCAACGCCAAGTGGTTGACCTTGCCTTGGGCACGCCGTGATGGGCGCATGGATTGATCGCCCAACAGTGTCACTTCGATGTCCGGCGCGGCCATGGCATGCATCAACGCATTGTAATTCATCTGGAATCTCACCTCGGAACCCACCTTTGGCAGGGTTCGGGGCGTTCCAATGACAAGATGATCACTGGTTGCACCGAGCAATGTGCTTCCAACAGGCATTGAGAGCCCCGGAATGTCGGTGTCCTGATGTCCCATCGCGAGGATCATGCGCGCAGAGGCACCACTGGGTGTCACAATGCGAAGTCGTCCCGGTGATGGATCGATCAGGGCGATAGGGGAAGGCGGGGGTTTTGCATTCGTTTCGATAACTTCGGCAACAAGCGTGAAGGCGTCCGTGTGCATCCCACTGATCTGGTCCCCAGACACCGGCTCAACACCCAGAAGGATCGCCTCACCCAGACGGAGGTCGTTGACGCGACCCGTCGCGTGTTCACCAAGCGCCCACGGCAAATTGGCTGAGTTGCCACCAGACACGATCTTGAGGAACGGGCCGCATACCCCCTCGATCTCATTTGCGAGGTCGCAGAAAGCGGCCATTTGCAACGTAGTCGGGGCAAGCCCGCTCAGACAGGCAAAGTTCGCGCCGATACCTTTCAACGCAACCCCAGACATTTGCATGACCTGCTGTGCAATACCTTCCAGGCTCTCGGGTAGTATCCCGTCGCGCAGGTCACCCATTTCGACCATGAGGACGATACCGTGAACTTTTCCTTTACGGATCGCGGCGGAAGCCAGCGCCGAAATGACCGAAAGCTCAGTGTTATAGCTACCTTCGCAGGACTGAACGACTTGATCGACCTTGCTTAACATTGGCGTCCGGATCAGTGTGATAGAGCTTGTTATGCCTGCCGCACGTAGCCTTTGCACATTGCTGATACGTGCATCCGCAAGCCCCAAGGCCCCGCCATCGAGCATAGCTTGAGCGATCGCAGGATGCCCGCAGACAGCCTTGGTCACGCCTGTGACGCCGATGCCACGCGGGCCTAAACGCTCGACAAGTGTCTGCGTGTTGCGGCGTATCTTGTCCAGATCCACTTCGATGCGTGGGCAGCTCATATCGCGGCCAACGAAGGCCTTTGCGTCAATCCGGGATATGCGGCCACCACCATCGCAAGCAAATGTGCAGCCGGTCGGGCCAATGCATCGGTGACAGGCAGCCCGAGCCTCTGTGATTGCGCCGCGATGGTGTCGGTGATTTCGGCCTCAGACATCCCCTCGTGATTGAGCGTGACACCGATGACCTTTGTATCGGCAAAGGCTTCGATCAAGGCAATCTCACTCGAAGACGTGGGCATCGGCATATTGGGAAAGTCACAGCGATGTGCGCGTTTGGGAGCGTGCTGAAGGATGACAGCATCCGGCTGGCTCCCCCGAAGGATAAATGCGGAGGTACAAAACGCGGGGTGGCTCATAGCACCCTGACCTTCGATTAAAATGACGTCGGGCTGTTCCGCTTCAGAAGCTGCAACAATCGCGCCTTCAAGCTCGCCACAGCAGAATTGGGGCGGCACGGCATCCATTGCGATACCGTATTTGGCACCCTGCATCAGGCCGGTCTGACCTGTGCCAATAAGCACTGTTTTAATGCCATTTGCATTCAGTGCCCGGGCCAAAACGGTCGCCGTTGTCCGCTTTCCAATGGCGCAATCGGTGCCAAGAACTGCAATCCGCAGAGCTTTGACACTGGCGACACTGCCATCGAACAGGCGCATGTCCTTGCTGGGTTTCGGCTTGCGGATGTCCCTGATCGTGACATTCCGTTCGGATGCGGCGGTGGCTATCTCGTGATCGTCGCTCAGATACTCATGCAGCCCGCTGACGATGTTCATGCCAAGCGCGATGGCATCTAGCACGATCTCTCGATCAGTAGGTGACATCTTCCCTGTAGAGGGGGCCATCCCATAGATCAGCGTGTCTGGGATACTTGCTTCACGCGCAACCGCAGCCTCAATATCTTCAAGGATGGGGATGCCGTTACTCACATTGTCCAGCACTTGCCCGCTGTCGCGCCCTTCAAGTCTGCTGTCTATGACCGAAAGAATGCGGTAGGCTTGGCTGTGACGGACAAGCCCGTTTGCGGTTTTCCCGTCGATCTGCCCGAAGTTCCCCTCGCAATAGACAATCGCTGTGGGCACCCGTTTTGTTACTTCTATGCTGGTGTGAGATCGACGGGACGCGGACAGGTCAGGCGGGGCTTGCGGCCCCATCGTTGACAGCCGTGTCATCGAGTTTTCTACATTGTCCGATTCCATGATTATTCCTTTGCCAAGCGGGTTTACCCGGGTCCGATCAAATGAAGCGTTCGGGCGGGCGAGCCGCGTTTCGGTTTTAATTGCGAGCGCTAGTCGTTCAGGACGCAACGCCCCTGCGATCGCTGAAAATTCCTGTGGCACTCCCAGCGATTTCCCGATCTGTCGAGATGTGCATTGTCAGGGAGGTCGACCTTTGTGCAGCCGTCATCGGACTCGGCAAAGCCGCGATTGCACTGCCAACCCGGGCCGTAACTTGCTTCGTCGAAATAGGCGTTCTCCGGAACGACAACAGCCTCACAAGTGTCATCGCGTTCGAAATAGCCCCGCTCACATGTCCAGGGCTGGCCATAGGACGACGCGTTCAGAAAGGCATTGTCGGGAACCGCGATAGCGGCACATGTCTCACCTTCGACCTGGTAGCCACGGTTGCAAAGCCAAGCGGCGCCATAGGAGTCGGCCGACAGATACGCATTGTCCGGCACAACGACTTCGAGGCAAATGTCGTCGACCTTAATGTAGCCGCGCAAGCACCTCCATCTTTGTCCTGAAGGGTCGAGATAGCCGCCTTCGGGCACGACGACCTCTAGACAAGTCGCGCCATCGACCTCCTGAAATCCGTGCAGACACTCCCAGCCTGCGCCATAGGTTCGGTTCGTCGCATAGGCGTTCTCCGGAACGATGACGGAAAGACATTTATCTTCGTCACGTCGATACCCACGATCACATTCCCATCCCTCGCCATAGCTTTTGGGCTGCGCATTCGCGGGGATGGGACGAGTGCCATCCTGCGCAACGACGGGGAAGGCCATGGACGCGATCAAACCCGCCACGACCGCCAACCTTGCGAAGAACTTTGCCAGCGGGTGCCTCTTTGGTTCCTTTCGGTGTCTCATTGGCTCTTTCCTAGCGGAACGGGGCCCGTCGGTTGCCGCGCCTATCTTCAATAGTCCGAGCGTGAGCGTTCCGGTCAGCCGTCGCGTGCGCACGTCCGGCGGCAAACAACCCTTGGAACCTAGTCTCGATGGCATGCCTTCGTTCTCAGCCACCTGGATCGAGAAGTCCTGCGGAACTGTCGGATGAGTGCTACCGGTCATCGGGGCGACAACTTGTGCAAGGCCGCAGCGGCAAGAGCATGTTCCTTCTGGTGGTAGTCGCCGCGGAACTTGCCATCTACCTGCACCTCCCAGATGCCGTTTCTTTCGTGTACCTGAACCCCGCCTCGCTGCTTTGGCCGGTTCATGGAAGACTCCTGTGCTCCTTTGCGTCTTGGCGGCTCGGGCTGCTTGTCGGACACATCCTGCTCCTTCGCGTTGGGCGCGCGCACTTCTCCGAGGAGCATCACGGCGCGAATGAATTCTTCCGCGTAGTCGTCGGTTTCGCGGTGGTCGTGTTCGTGCCGGGCCATGCGCATCGGTTCGACGAACCGTGCTCTCAAATGATCGATGAAACGTGGCTCGGTGCGGGCCATGTAGGCGATCAGGGCCTGCAGGACCCGTTCATGCGCCAGCACTCGACGTTCGAGATCGGTCGCTTGTGGTTTAATCTTTGAAAGACTACCGGCTGGTGCCATGGCTCTACCCTTTAAGTTGTTGGATTGCCCCTGGAGCGACCCGCGCTCGCGTGCGAACATGCAGGCATCATCGGTTCGTCGAGATGCCTATCTTCGCATCTTCCTACCATCGGAGCGGATCGATTGTGCTGACGCAGGTTAGCTTGGGTGCAACCGTGCAGCCTGCTGACCGATTGCCCAGATAATTACGAGCGCGGAAATCGATAACAGCAGAATTGCCGCTGCCTCGATCAGTATGTTTTCCGGCGCCATTTCCTTACTCTGCAGGACGACCAGCCGTCCGATCGCAGTGATCGCAATGAATTTTGGATACACGAACACGGAATTGCGTTTGGCTTAATACACCGCAACCATTCCGATCACTTCAAGGTAGAGAAACATCAGCAGAATATCGGCCAGCAGGATTGTGCCAAGGCGAAAGATAGCCACGATTTCAAAGGCGACGGCGAGGAGCGTCATGGCCACGATCACAACCAGCAACAGACGCTCGATGAAATGGACCAAGCCCAGGGCAAACAGCCTTTCGCCGCGCCCTGCACCGTCGTCTTCCTGTGGGGGCACCGCCCTGTTGGCCGCTGCCGCTTCCGCTTGATGCACTCTATTCATGATTGCGGCCTTTGGCCACGAAACTATCGGCCCACGCCGACATCTGAGCGTGTCACGATCGGCGTCGCAAGGTCTTGCGCTGGTCAGTCCCTGCCGTTTGACGCCACGCCACCGTCGCCCGGGTCGCTACCGGGGTCGCGGATTGGGTCTGCCTCGCCCTGCATACCGCGCAGGAACTGGAACAGATCGCTGTCCGTCGTCAGGACAAGCGTCGTGTCGTCGGAGATCATGTCGCCGTAGGCCTGCATTGTTCGGGTGAAATCGTAGAATTCCACCGAAACGGCATCGACATTGTAGGCGCCCGCATAGATTGCTGCTGCTGCGGCATCGGCGGCACCGCGGATTTCCTCGACGGCGCGATAGGCTTCGGACTGTATCTTGTTCAGATCCCGCACCCTGTTGCCTTGAATACGGGCCGCTTCGCCGTTGCCTTCAGACAGGAAGCGTTCGGCGATCTGCCGGCGCTCCGAGATCATGCGGTCATAGATCTTGGGTCGCACGCTTTCGTTGTAGTTTATGCGCTTGAAACGAATGTCGAGAAGCTCGATCCCGAAGACGCGCACCTTCTCTGCCGCCGCCTCGAAGATCTGCTGCTCGACCAGCGCCCGCCCCTTCGTGATGGGAACGAGAGCGCCAATGTCCTGCGCAAGCTCCTGGTCCGTCAGAAGCGTGTCCCGAAGCGGTGTCCGGCCCCTGGTCGTGCGCACAATCTCGATAAGTTCGTGCTTGGCGACGGCGTTCCGCGTCTCGCTACCGAGGATATCATCGAGGCGCGACTGGGCGCTGCGTTCGTCGCGCAGGCGCAAAAAGTACTGCAGAGGATCGGTGATCTTCCAGCGCGCGAAGAGATCGACCGAGATATAGAGCTTGTCCTTGGTGGGCATGTCAGATGGTGAGCCGTCCCACTCCAGAACCCGGCTGTCGATCCGGTTAACCTCCTGAATGAAGGGGAGTTTCAACTTGAGACCAGCCTCGGTGATCGGCGCGCCGACCGGCTTGCCGAACTGGGTGATGATGGCCTGTTCGACCTCGCCGACCGTGTAGACGGCGGATGACGCAGCGACGACCCCGGCAACCGCGATCCCCGAGGCAATAAGCGAAAGGGTCTTCATCGTTGCTCTCCTGTCTGTCGATCAAGGTTCAAAAGCGGGAGGATGCTTGCAGTGGACCCGTCGACAATGATTTTGGAACCAATTCCCGGCAGAACATCCTGCAGGGTTTCGATGTAGATCCGGCGCCGGGTCACTTCGGGCGCCAGACGGTATTCCGTCAGGAGGGCCGCGAATCGGGCCGCATCGCCCTCGGCTTCGTTGATCCGCCTCAGGCGATAGCCATCGGCTTCGCGGATGCGCTGGTCTTTTTCGCCCTCGGCCAGCGGAATGACGCGGTTGTATTCGCGGCGGGCCTCGTTGATGATCCGCTCCTTCTCTTGTTGTGCCTGGTTGACCTCGTTGAACGAGGCTTGAACCGGCTGGGGCGGATTGATGTTCTTCAGCTGTACCTGATCGATGCTGATGCCCATCGCGTATTTGGTCGCGAGAGCCTGCATCTTCAGCAGGGCTTCGCTTTCGATTTCCTGGCGTCCGACGGTGATCACCTCGTCGACTGTGCGGTCTCCCACGACTTCGCGCATGACGGACTCCGAGACGTAACGCAGGGTCGCGCTTGGCTCGCGCACTTCAAACAAGAACTTCCGGGGTTCGGAAATCCGGTACTGCACCACCCACTCCACGAGCGCGGCGTTGAGATCGCCAGTCACCATCTCGGTCTCGCGGCGACCGTCCGTCGGGCTCTGATAGGGATCGGAGGCACCCGGAGTCGTGAACCCGAACTCTTGTTTCAACTGGCGCTTGACCGGGACCAACGTGGTCACGTCGATCCCGAACGGGATCTTGAAGTGCAGCCCCGGAGGGACCTCGGCCGCGTACTTCCCGAACCGTTGGACAATCGCAACAGAGTCGCTCGGCACAGTGTAATATGAGGACCACGCCCCAAACGCCGCAAGCGCAATGGCGGCCCCGATTGCAAGACGCTTCACCGGTGGCAGACCGTCCGGCAGGATGCCGTGCAGCCGATCCCGGCCCCTCCTGAGAATTGCGTCAACCTCAGGGGGAACGCGGGTCTGCTTGTTTTTCCAAGGTCCGCGATGTTCCGGTCCATTGTCATCAGATGGCATCGCAAGCTCCTATCTCAGTTTTGGCACTCGGGGCGATGCCTGGCTCGCGCGTTTGACGGTGCGAACCGTTTTGCGCCATCACATCGTCGGCTCTGAACAGCATGACCTCAGAGTTCCAGTTCCTTCAGGCAGGCTTGCGCAATGTCTCGGTCTGGGGCATCGGTTCCTGGCATCGTCGCCCAGCCGGCTGTCATGAGAGCGTCGCGCCTCTGGTAGGTTGAGGCTGCCCGGATCGTTGCAAGCTTGTCCACCCGAGCCGGGTCTGACCGCGCCATGTCGAGGCAGACCGGTACCATTGAGGCGACGACATCGTTACGGGACATCGCCACCGCCCGGTCATTCGAAGTGCCGCCGGTCACCCAGCCACCCCATGTAAATCCGACGACGCCGACAAAGACAGCACCGATCACGGCACCATAGATGCCAGGTTTGAGCCATTCGGGAGTATTCATTTCAAGTCCTCCTGCGGGAAAAGCGCCGCCTCGCTGTGATTGTTCGTTTCGCTTGTGGTTGCATCCCGGCTCAGCGCCGCTTTCAGGTCGCTGTCGGAAATCGCCCGTAATTCTGTACGTCCCGCATGACCGCCCCTTCCGCGCACCGTCAGGTAGGTCGCCGTCCGGCGATACGCCTCAAAGCTGAGCCCCTGGAGAAGCTCTTCTTCGACAAGAATTTCGTAGTCGCCCGCAGGCAAATCGCCCGGGTATCCCGGCAAGGTGAAAGGGTTCGAAAACGTCACCGTCGATTTGGTCGACCGCATGGTCATCTCTGATCTCCGCGATGTTGGCAGATTCGTCGCTCATCACTGTCGAGGGCACCTTGGAGACCCGGCCTGACCAGTCGAACGCTTTAGTGTCTTGTACATCGGGATCGTCCGACTGGCGCTGACGCATGTTAGTCCCTGGCACCGAACCTGCTGCGACCTTCCCGGGGTGCAGTCGCGCGCACTGACCTGTGTAAGGGCGGGGAGACCGACCCGCGCGTATCCTTTGGCAAACAGGGGCGATCTGCGTTCCTGCAACCAAGGAATGGAAATACAATGGCCGACCCCAATGTACTCAACCCGCACCCACCCGAGTTCGAGCGATTTCTCTATGCATCGGTCGGCGAGGACCGAAACGGATATATCGTGACGGTCCTCTCCACGCTCGCGCGGCTTGGCCTCGATCCATGGAAAGAAACCGCTGAACTGGTCATGCTGGGGCGCGACGGCGCGCGGGCACGATTGGGAACGCTGCTTTCCGGATTTCGGGACGTTCCTGCGCTCGCCAGCGATTACGGCAGGATCGCACGAGACCTGAGCCAGCTGCTTCCCGAAGGACCGACATCAGGTGCCCTGCAGCGCGCTGCCTCGACGGTGGCCGATGGCCGCCCGGGAACAAGCGGAGCGATCTGGGCGGTGCTCGCGATCATCTTTGTGCTATTTCAGACGTTCATGGTTGGCGGGTCGGGGTCAGGCGAATGACCGTAT
Source organism: Pseudomonadota bacterium (assembly GCA_039817025.1). Lineage (GTDB taxonomy): Bacteria > Pseudomonadota > Alphaproteobacteria > Caulobacterales > Hyphomonadaceae > JANQQC01. The sequence goes on from JBCBWQ010000003.1 coordinate 20,433, forward strand.
CAACCGCGACCGAGAGGAGACCGGCACATGCTGCGCACAAGTCTGGTACGCTTTCTCCACACGAACAGGGCATACTCTGGGACATGGAGGAGCACTTCTGGACCAGTGGCGCCGAGAACGCGCGGGCAACGACAGCGACCAACGCCGTCATGGTGTTCCCCTATCCGCCCGGCATCCTCCAGGGCGACCAGATCTGGACCCATCTTCGGGAAAGGACAGGCTGGCGCACCGTTGTCATGGCCGAACGGCGCGTCACGCGGTGTCGTGATATCGCAATTCTCACCTATCGCGTCTCGGCAGAGAAACCCGATGTGCCGATCTACAAGGCCCTCTGTGCCTCAACCTACCTCAACGATGACGACAGATGGCTGCGGATTTCCCACCAGCAAACTGCAGTGAATTGAGAAGCGCATGGGCAACCGACCTGCCGCAGGCGTCGGGGCTAACCTGCGTCAGTGCGGCGGGGCGCCGACTCCGTTTAGGTGAGACGTGCCGCCGAACATTCGGTGGTGCATTTTTCCGAGTACCCGAGAAGCGTGTGGGCGTGTCGATCTCCAAAGGACGGCATGTCGACACGCTTCTTATTCTCGGAGCGTCCAGGAAAGGACAATTCCAATGACTCCCGAACAGAACAAGACTGCCGAGAAGATGAAGTCCGTGAAGGCCGCGTGGGACAAGGCGCCCTCCGGCCCGAAGAAAGACGCGGCGCTGAAGCACTACCAGGCAGCCGAGAAGGCCCACACGGCGAAAAACGACGCCGAGACCAACAAGGAACTCGATGCGGCGAAACACGCCCTCGCTTAACCTCCGGCGTCTGATGTGATCACCGGGGCCGCCTGCCGAGCAAGAGAGGGCGGCCCTCTCATTTCAGGAGCGGCCCGGCGGTCTGATCCAGATATGCCGGATCGAACTCGGCAAGTTCCACCAGCCCGCCATAGTCGTGAAACGTCACGCGGCCGTCCCGAAAGGTCACCAAACCACTCTCGCGAAGCTGCCGTAGGACGCGGTTCACATGGACCGCGCTCAACCCCAGCGTATCGGCGAGGTGATACTGCGTGAGCGGGCAATCGAACCCTTCCTTGCTGCCTATGCCGACCAGCGCAAGCCTCGATTTCAGTTCCAGCAAGAAATGCGCCATGCGGGCGTCCGCATCACGTCGACCGATCCCGACGAGATGCTCCACGACCATCGCCTCGTCACGCGACGCCGCCCAGAGGATGGCCGTCGCAAGACGCGGCGTCCGTGCGAAGGTACCGAGAAGATCGCTCGCCAGCACTTCGGCGGCCTCGATGTCCACGATAGGTGCGAAGCTGTGATCCGACGTGCGCAACAGGACGCTGCGCAGTCCCAGAAAATCCCCCGGCACCTGGAAATCGACGATCTGCCGGGTCCCGTCGGCCTGCAGCTTGTAGGAGCAGACCCAACCCGACGACAGAATGTATGCGGCCTGGGCCGATTGGCCCTGATGCACCATATCACGTCCCGCGACGAAGGAGCGGCGACGCTGGTGCAGTCGCTCAAGCACGGCCAGTTCGACCTCCGACAGAGCGACGAAGGCCGAGAGCTTGCGGGTCAAAGGGCTGTGTTCTGCTGATGCCATGGAGGCTCCTGGCGTGTCGCGACCCAAGAGCGGAAATCGACTCGGACACTGCTCTGGATCAGTCCAGCATAGAGCACTTCCTGCGAGAAGTACGGATGTATTTGAACCTCACATTCCCGAGGGTTCACGATATCAAGGAAGGAAACCCGGATGTCCACCGCGAGCGAACATGCAGGTCGGGCCGCCCTGTCAATCTGCGAAGCGCTCCTGCTTGCCATGAACGATCTCGGATTGCTGTCGGAGCACGAGATTGTGGGGGTTCTTCGCGACGCCGCGGCGACCCATGAGAATGCCGTTGGCACCGAACTCGAAATAGAAAGCCACCGGGCCGTCGCCGAATTGATCAACGCGATCATCGCTGGCGGAAACTCGGTTCGACGCTCGTGATGCAATACCGCGGCGGTCTTGATCCGCAATCTCGAAGAATAGCCCCACCAGGTTGTCGCCGCCTTGCGCGCATCCAAGCCGGGCATTCGAACAAGGTACTTACGCCCGACAATCCTCGACAAGGAGCACGTCGATGTCATTCACTCCCCTCCACGACCGGGTGCTCGTTCGCCGCATTGAAGGCGACGAGACGACCAAGGGCGGCCTCATCATTCCCGATACTGCCAAGGAGAAGCCTCAAGAAGGCGAAGTTGTCTCCGTTGGTGCGGGGGGAAGGCGCGAGGACGACGAGCGTATCCCGATGGACGTCAAAGCCGGCGACCGGATCCTGTTCGGAAAATGGTCCGGCTTAGAGATCAAACTCGATGGCGAAGACCTTCTGATCATGAAGGAGAGCGACATTCTCGGCGTGATCGCCTGAGTCCGAAACCTCTCACATCAACCTCAGTCTCAGGAATTCACATCATGCCCGCAAAGGAAGTTCGATTCAGTACCGACGCCCGCGATCGCATGCTTAAAGGCATCGACACGTTGGCCAACGCCGTAAAGATCACCCTCGGCCCCAAGGGCCGAAACGTCATTCTCGATAAATCCTGGGGTGCGCCGCGCATCACCAAGGACGGTGTGACCGTCGCCAAGGAGATCGAGCTGTCGGACCATTTCGAGAATATGGGCGCCCAGATGGTCAAAGAGGTCGCGCAGCGCACGAACGACGAGGCTGGCGACGGAACCACCACGGCAACCGTACTCGCCCATGCGATTGTCCGGGAAGGCATGAAGTCGGTTGCGGCCGGCATGAACCCGATGGATCTCAAGCGCGGGATCGACAAAGCCGTCGCTGCGGTCGTGGCCGAGATCAAGACCATGTCCAGACCGGTCGGCGACAGCGAAGAGATCGCCAAGGTCGGGGCCATCTCGGCCAATGGTGAAGCCGAGATCGGTCGGCAGATTGCCGACGCGATGGCCAAGGTCGGCAAGGAAGGCGTGATCACCGTCGAGGAAAACAAGGGGTTGGAGACTGAAACCGAAGTGGTCGAGGGCATGCAGTTCGACCGCGGCTATCTGAGCCCTTATTTCGTCACGAATGCTCAGAAAATGGTCGTCGAGCTGGATGACTGCGTCGTCCTGCTTCACGAGAAGAAGCTGACCTCTCTCATATCCATGGTGCCGTTGCTGGAGGCTGTGATTCAGGCCGAGAAGCAACTGCTGATCGTGGCCGAGGATATCGAGGACGAGGCGCTGGCGACGCTGGTCGTCAACAAGCTGCGCGGCGGATTGAAGGTGGCGGCCGTCAAAGCACCAGGCTTCGGGGATCGCCGCAAGGCGATGATGGAAGACATCGCCGTGCTGACGGGCGGTCAGGTGATTTCCGTGGAAATGGGCACCAAGCTGGAGAATGTCACCATGGACATGCTCGGGTCCGCCAGAAAAGTCACGATCACCAAGGATGACACGACCATCATTGACGGTGCCGGCGACAAAGGCGCGATCGCGGCGCGCGTGACGCAGATCCGGGCGCAGATCGAGAACACCACCTCGGACTACGACAAGGAGAAGCTGCAGGAACGGCTGGCCAAGCTTGCCGGCGGCATCGCCGTTATCCGGGTCGGCGGGGCAACCGAGATCGAGGTGAAGGAGCGCAAGGACCGCATCGACGATGCGCTCAATGCCACCCGTGCCGCAGTTCAGGAAGGTGTCGTGCCCGGCGGCGGCGTGGCCCTGGTTCATGCCGGCAAGGTTCTGGCATCGCTGAAGGGCGAGAACGGCGATCAGGATGCCGGCATCAAGATCGTCCGGCGCGCGATCCAGGCACCGCTGCGCCAGATTGCCGAAAATGCCGGGGTCGACGGATCGGTCGTTGTTGGCAAGGTCATCGAGAACGACAGCCGGAGCTTCGGTTTCGACGCGCAAGCCGAGGAGTACGTCGACATGCTGAAGGCCGGCGTTATCGACCCGACGAAAGTCGTTCGGATCGCACTCGAAAACGCCGCGTCCATTGCCGGGCTATTGATCACGACCGAGGCGATGGTCGCGCAAAAACCCAAGGAGGGCGGCGCCGGTAACGAAATGTCCGATATGGGTGGAATGGGCGGAATGATGTGAAGATCTGCGTCCCTTGGTCACGAGCCTCAGGACGCGAAACCAAATTCTTGAAGGACTTGAACACGGATCAATTCGTTAAGCAAATCCAGAACTAGGAGAAACTCAAATGACCAAAGGTGACAAACGACGTGGCAACCGTGAAGCGAAGAAGCCTAAGAAGGTGAAGGAAAAGGTCGTTGCAACAGCCGACTTCACGAAGGGCAAAACCTTGACCAATCTAGGCGAGCACAAGAGGAAATAGGTAGAGGGCCAAATGATTGGCTATCACTGAATACGGAGCCTGATGGCGGCGGGACACGACGCGCATAACACTTTGGCAGAGCTTCCGCTGCGCAAGGCTGCACCTCTGAGACGAGAAGCACTGGAGATTTCTTTCATTCGCGGAGGCCCGGACGCTTGCCGCCTGAGCCGTACGCGACGCGGCTGAGGCGCCGGCAACTGCTTCTCGCGGTCAACGCATCCGCTTTGCGATGACAAAGACTCTGTCGACCCCAAAAGGTATGCTTCTCCCGTGATCGATACTCATCAAGGCCTGCCCCACGAGGCAGCAGACAGCATAACGAAACCCTTCGCACGCTTCCTGAAGATCGAAGCGGCAGCTGGTGGACTCCTGCTCCTGGCTGTTCTGCTGGCTTTGGGGCTGGCCAACTCACCTTGGCAAGAAGGCTTTCTGAGCTTCTGGGAAACCCCCATCGGTCTCACATTCGGCTCGTTGGATTTCACCCGCTCTCTGCGGCACTGGATCAACGACGGTCTGATGACCCTTTTCTTCTTCGTGCTTTCTCTGGAACTCAAGCGCGAGTTGGTGCTGGGCGAATTGCGGAACCCTCGACAGGCCGCCCTGCCGTTCGCAGGCGCCTTGGGTGGCATGGTCGTGCCGGTCTCTCTGTATCTTGCGCTGATGTCCGGCCAGCCCGGCATACATGGCTGGGGAACCGTGATGGCAACCGATACGGCCTTCGTGATCGGGTGCCTGGCGCTCTTCGGAGGCCGGATCCCGCCCACCTTGCGATTGTTCCTGCTGTCTCTGGCCATCTTTGATGACGTCGGTGCAATCCTCGTGGTCGCCTTCGGTTACGGTGAGGCGTTAAACTGGTCGGCTCTCGGATTGGGCTTTCTGGGGATTGGTATCGTCGCAGGCGCCTCGCGACTCGGGATAAGAAGCGTACCGGTCTATTTCCTTCTGGGAGCGGCAGTCTGGTTATGCTTCGACGCTTCCGGCGTCCACGCGACTATTGCAGGCGTCATTCTGGGCCTGATGACACCAACGCGCATATGGGTGAGCGATGCCCGCCTGCGTGAGATCCTTGGGCGAGTACTCGCCGTTCCGGCCGGCGATCGTCGACAAGGAGATGCCGCAAGCCACCGCGACCTGCGTCAAGCCGGCAGAGCGGTCACGGAGTCGCTCTCACCAGTCGAACGGCTCGAGATGATGCTGCACCCCTGGGTCGGCTTTGCAATCATGCCGATCTTCGCACTGGCAAATGCCGGCATCACGATTCAGGGTGTCGATTTCGTACAACCGGTCTCGCTGGCGATCATTGTTGGCCTCGTGTTGGGAAAACCGATCGGCGTCCTCGGGTTCAGCTGGTTTGCCGTACGATCCGGCCTGGCGCTACTCGCGCCGGCCTTGTCGTGGCCCTTCATTCTGGCCGGCTCTTTTCTGACGGGGATCGGTTTCACGATGTCGTTGTTCATCGCAGGCCTCGCATTCGACAGTTCCGTCCTGAATGCGGCAAAGTTGGGTATTCTCGGCGGATCGGCGCTCTCGGCGATACTCGGCATCTCGCTTCTGATTTGGCTCATATTGCGAATGAGGTGACGAAAATACTTAGCCGATGCGCTGCGCGACCTCGTTCATGTACCCTTACTGTCCATCGTCGATTTCGACGCCGATCAGTTCTGAGATGCTTTGCTGCCCAATGTTGCTGCAACAGCCGACGACGCAGCGCAACGTGCAGCAACTGCCCGCAAGGAAGGGAACACGAATTGGAACGACACGGGAACCGGTATGGGCCTTGGCTGGCTCTGCGCCCTGCTGATCCTCGTACTGGTGATCTTGGCCATAGAGGCACCGATCAAACTTCTTCGACAATAGGCGGAAGCCGGAAAGGGCGCCCCGCCGTCCAGACACCGATCCTATGCTATACTGCGCATGCAGTAGTGAGGCCTGTTTATTAGGCGACCCTTAGGGGTGCAACCTAGGAGGACGAGAAGATGAATTGGAACGACATGGGCTTCGGAATGGGTTTCGGAATGGGGTTTGGCTGGCTGTTCGGCCTGTTGATCCTTGTGCTGGTGGTTTTGGCCATAGCGGCGCTGATCAAATATCTTCGGAAATAGGAAAAAGGACTTCGCAATGACCTACACGATCAATCGCGTGATCTCCGGCGCAGGTATCGACGACATTGACTCTCGCGCGCGCAAGGCGCTGGCGGATCAGGGTTTCGGCGTTCTGACCGAAATCGACGTCAAGGCGACGATGAAGAAGAAGCTCGATGTCGAGATGCCGGCCTATCGCATCCTAGGCGCCTGCAACCCGAAGATGGCCTATCAGGCCATTGGGATCGAGCCGCGTGTGGGTGCGATGCTGCCCTGCAACGTCATCCTGCGCGAGGTGGGGGGCGGAGTGGAAGTCAGCGCCATCGATCCGGTGGCTTCGATGCAGGCGATCGAGAACGCCGAGCTGACGGCCGTCGCGGGCGATGTGCGAGACCTTCTGACCAAGGCCGTCGCGGCAATCTGAGATGAGCCTGCGCGCCTCCATTCTCACGGGCCTTGCGATTCTCGGGATCGGACTGCTCGGTGTCTGGCACTTCGCGCCTTCGGTGTTCAGCGAGGCACGCGACCTTCTGGAGCCAGAGCGCCTCGAGATGCTGGTGGCGCGCGCGGGTCTCTGGGGGCCGGTCCTGATCGTCACGCTCATGACCCTTGCGGTCGTGGCCAGCCCGATCCCGAGCGCGCCGATCGCACTGGCGGCCGGAGCGGCCTACGGACATCTCTGGGGAACCGTGCAGGTCGTCATCGGCGCGGAACTCGGGGCACTGATCGCCTTCGGTCTCGCACGGGTTCTGGGGCATGATGTCCTGCGGCGGATCTTTGGTGACCGCGTCGATGCCGGGCTGCTCGGCTCGCAGACCGCGTTGACCGCGACGGTTTTCGCCAGCCGCCTGATGCCGTTCGTGTCTTTCGACATGATCAGCTACGCTGCGGGCCTCAGCCGCCTGCACGTCTGGCGGTTCGCCCTCGCCACGCTGGCCGGCATCATTCCGGCAAGCTTCCTGCTCGCGCATTTCGGAGGCGAGGCGGTCAGCGGAGACCTTGGCCGAGCGACCTGGGCAGTGCTCGGCCTCGGGCTCGTGACAGGCCTTCCGCTGCTTTGGGCCGCCATGCGGAGAACGCCTGAAGCAGGCGCTCGCGATCAACATCGAGAAGGGACTTGAGCTTCCAACAGCTGGAGGCCGCAAGCTGAAACGAATTACAAAAGGCAGACGGAACATGGAGCACGATCGTCATCATGCCGCGCCCGACATCGCTCCGGGCGCCGAAACCGCGACAGATCCGGTCTGCGGAATGACCGTCGAGATCAAGGAGGGCACCCGCAGCCGCGTCCATGGCGGCGAGACGTTTTACTTCTGCTCGGCCGGTTGCCAGGAAAAGTTCGGTGCAGACCCGCATTTCTACGCCTCCGGAAACGCCAAGAAGACAGGGCAGCGGGCGCTGCCGGGGACGCAATACACCTGCCCGATGCACCCCGAGATCGTCCGCGACGCGCCGGGCAGTTGCCCGATCTGCGGCATGGCGCTGGAGCCGATGGTGCCGTCGGACGAGCCGAGCCACGAACTTGTCGACTTCACCCGCCGCATGTGGATCTCGGCGACGGCGGCGGTGCCGCTTATCGTGCTCACCATGGGCGAAATGGTGGCGCTGCCGGTGCGCGACTGGATCGGACACCAGACGGCGAGCTACGTGGAGTTCGTGTTGGCGACGCCCATCGTCCTCTGGGCGGCGCTGCCGTTTTTCCGGCGCGGCATCGACTCCTTCCGCAATGCCTCTCCGAACATGTGGACGCTGATCGCACTTGGCGTGGGTGCTGCCTATCTCTACTCGCTGGTCGCGACCTTTGCGCCAGGTATGTTCCCCGACGCGTACCGAATGGGCCATGGCGTTGGCACATACTACGAGGCCGCCGTCGTGATCGTCGCGCTGATCTTCTTGGGTCAGGTGCTCGAATTGCGCGCGCGGGAGCGGACGGGCGATGCGATCCGCGCACTTCTGGATCTGGCGCCGAAGACCGCACGGCGCATCCTACCGGACGGCTCGGAATATGACGCACCGCTCGAGAACATCGTGGAAGGCGACCTCTTGCGGGTCCGACCGGGCGACAGCGTGCCGGTGGACGGCGACGTAGTCGAAGGCCGCTCCTCGGTCGACGAGAGCATGATCACGGGCGAGTCGATACCGGTTGAGAAGGTCGAAGGCGACCGCGTCACCGGCGGTACGATCAACAAGAACGGGACGCTTGCTGTTCGCGCGACCAAAGTCGGTGCCGAAACGGTCCTCTCGCAGATCGTCGAGATGGTTGCAGGGGCGCGGCGCTCGCGGGCACCGATCCAGGGTCTGGCAGATAAGGTGTCCTCGATTTTCGTGCCGACCGTGGTTCTGGTGGCCATCGTCGCCTTCGTCGTCTGGCTCTGGGCCGGGCCCGAACCGGCGCTGGCCTTCGCCATCGCCTCGGCCGTGTCGGTCCTGATCATCGCCTGTCCCTGTGCTCTGGGGCTTGCCACGCCGATCTCGATCACCACCGCCGCCGGGCGCGGCGCGCAGGCCGGGGTCCTCATCAAGGACGCCGAGGCGTTGGAGCGCATGGCTCGGGTCGATACCGTGATCGTCGACAAAACCGGAACGTTGACCGAAGGCAAGCCGCGTCTGACCGACGTGGTGGCGCTTCAGGGCGACGAGGCGGAGGTACTGGCCCTCGCCGCAGCGCTCGAGCGTGGCTCCGAGCATCCGCTCGCCGAGGCGATCGTGGCCGGCGCCAAGGACCGCGACCTGTCGCTCGGTACAGCCGAGGATTTCGAGGCCGTGACCGGCAAGGGCGTGCACGGCACGGTCGGGGGGCGCAAAGTCGCGCTCGGCAATGCCGCCATGATGTCGGATCTCGGTCTTGCGACGGACGAGGCCGAGGCGGACGCCGATACGCTCCGCGCCGATGGCAAGACCGCGATGTTCGTCGCCGTCGATGGCGCTCTGGCCGGGATCGTCGCCGTGGCCGACCCGATCAAGGAGACGACGGCGGCCGCGATCCGCGACCTTCACGCTCTCGGCCTCAAGATCATCATGGCCACCGGCGACAACGAAAGCACCGCACAGGCGGTTGCTGGCAAGCTCGGCATCGACGAGGTGCGCGCGGGCGTCCTGCCGGAGGACAAGCAGAAACTCGTCGAAGAGCTGCGCGCGACGGGCGCCTCCGTTGCGATGGCCGGCGACGGCGTGAACGACGCCCCAGCGCTGGCTGCGGCCGACGTCGGTATCGCCATGAGCACCGGGGCCGATGTGGCGGTGGAAAGCGCGGGGATCACGCTCATGCGCGGCGACCTCGTGGGGCTTGTCCGGGCGCGGAAGCTGGCGGTGGCGACACTGAGGAACATCAAGCAGAACCTGTTCTTCGCCTTCGTCTACAACGCCGCGGGCGTGCCCATCGCCGCCGGGGTTCTGTATCCGTTTGTCGGCCTGTTGCTGTCGCCGATGATCGCCGCCGCCGCTATGAGTCTGTCGTCGGTATCTGTCATCACCAACGCGCTGCGCCTCAGGCGGATCGACCTTTGAGACCGACAGCCCTATATCAGTTTCCATTTGGTAAAGGAGAACGGCATGAACCACGAAAGACCTACCCGTCGCGAAGTGCTGGTCGGCGGCGCGGCGCTCCTTGCAGCAGCCCCACAGGTATCGCTGGCCCAATCCGCCGGACCGGCGGTACATGTTCTGAAGGATCCGAACTGCGGCTGCTGTTCCGCCTGGATCGAGATCCTGGAAAGCCACGGCTTCGAGGTTACCACCGAGAACAGCTTCGGAACGCTGCTGATGCGGTACAAGTCCGACAACGGGATCCCGCAAGAGATGGTGTCCTGCCACACGGCCCGGATCGATGGCTACATGATCGAGGGGCACGTCCCTGCCACGGATATTCGGCGTCTCCTGGCAGAGCGGCCCAATGCGGTCGGTCTGGCCGTCCCGGGCATGCCTTATGGCTCGCCGGGGATGGGGCCGGAGAGCGCGCGCGAAGCCTACGACGTGTTCCTGATCCAGCGCGACGGTACGACAGAGGTGTTCGCCCGCTATGAGGCTGCCTGACACCTCCTCGGATCGACCATCATTGATGCCCGGCACATGGTTTCATGGTCTGGGGTACGCCCGCACCTGTTCCCGCATCACGATGTAGTCGCTCAGCATCTCCACAGCCGCCGACTCCTCTGGCATCAAAGTAGGTTCCTCGGCAGCCCGCATCTGGAACTCCCAGCTGTACTCGACGGCGGGCGGACACGCCCTGTGCCGATATCAGTCAGAAGCGCCCGTCGCGCCGCCGCTTAGCCAGACCGTCGCGAGAACGAGAATGATGCGCCTCGGCCTCATTAACCCTGCTTCTTTTCGGGCGCGCCGATGCCTGAGAGGTCAGCGCCCAAGCGAGGTCATTTTATTCGCCTGCGGGCTAAATGATCGTACGTGACTCCGCTCATGAGGGCGGGTTGCGACAAGTGCGACGGGACACGAAACTGCGCGATCGAAACATGAACATCACTGCACACGCTGTCACGTAAACCTCTGAAAAGCAGCGCTAATCGCGACCATCCATCACTGGACAGTCTATACGCCATCAGCTTTCCACATCTTAAACCGCGCCTGCCCCGTCATCTCACGGATCAAACCGCTTTCTTCCATCCGCGTCAGATTGCGCTGAACCGCGGCGCGACTAGCTCCGGTCATGGCCTCAGCCATTGGGGCGGACACCAAGGGCCACTCAGAGAAAGTTTTTCGCAAGGCGACCGGCGTGCGGCCAGACAATTGCGCCATGACGCTTTCTGCTCGCCCGGTCCACGCTTCAATACCATCAAGTGTTCGCATCGCCGTTAAAATCCCGTTGTTCATCCCATCCAACCAGCGGGCCAAGCGTTCGGTTGGCGAGCCCGAGACACGCAGCCCCCCTGCCCCGCCCATAGCGAGCGGTGCGAAGATGGCGCCGCTTCCGTCGCTGGCCGCGATCCTGGACGCGGTGACTGCGGCTTCCATACGGTCGCCGTGCTGTCCGAGGCCCGCCAGGCTCCAGAGATGAAAGCCCATGCAAGCCCGCGTGATTGGGTGGAAATCACATGCAGCTGCCATTACGTCCAGCCATCCGCCCGCGCGATCTTCGAAACGCTCAGTGCTGTCTTCAATGTTCTCGGGATCGCGGCGATCTAGGAAGGCGGCCAAGTCACCCTTTGGTCCGGGACCGCCTGTCAGGCGCCGAACAGCCCATCCAACTCTTGCCAGGGCATTTGGGTCATCCTGCGCGCCCGAGAGCCGCATCGAAACCCAGAGCGCAAGACGATCAGAACTCACCCGATCCCCTGCGAACCAGCTGAGGTCCGCTGCCTCGATAAGAGCGAGACGATGCCGCCAGCCTTCCGGGCCACGCAGCAGCCGGTCATCCAGAGCCCCCAGGCGTCCAGCCACTCTTGCCAGTCGCGCAGCGTGAACGCCTTCTGCCTTTACCCAGTCTTCGATGACAGCAGTGTCGGGCGGTTCCGCCCGTGGCCCTGGAGGCAAATCATCCGGTTCTTCTTCTAGTGACTCAGGTAGAAACCAGAGATCGTCTTTGTGAGCCTCTTCATCCTCTTCGATGGTGATGAGGGGGTTGTCGTAATCATCAGTCAAAGTAGACGTTTGTGATTTCATATGTGCAAAATACTGATCTTTTGCACATTACCCAAGCGTTTTGATGGCCGTTGCTTATGCCCTTGATATAGTACGCGCGCACGTCTGCCGGCGGAACCTCTCAGATCGCGCTCAGCGCAAGGAAACCAAGGCATTGTACGCCAGCACGACGAGAGAACACTCACTTGCATTCGTTTACAAACGGTCGTTTATTAGAGATACCTTAAATTGCAAACGGCCCGTTTTCATGCCCCTGATAGGCTACGCCCGTGTTTCCACAGAGGATCAGACCCCCCTGCCCCAGTCTGAGGCCCTGCAAACTGCGGGTTGCGTCGAGATATTCGAAGAGCACGCCTCAGGCGGCAATCGCGCGCGTCCTGTGCTTGCGCGCGTGCTCGAACGTGTCCAGAGCGGCGATACGCTGGTCGTCGTGCGGATCGACCGGCTTGCGCGGTCTCTGTCGCACTTGCTGGAGGTGATCGAACGTCTGGAGGCCAAGGGAGCTTTCTTCCGCTCGCTGCAGGATCCAATCGACACCGCCTCCCCTCAAGGAAAATTCACATTGCAGGTTCTGGGCGCCGCGGCCGAGTTTGAGCGCGCTCTGATACGTGAGCGCACAAAGGCCGGGCTTGCCTCTGCGCGCGCCAAAGGGCGCATTGGTGGCAATCCTGGGCTTCGCACCAAAGACCCCGCCGCGCTGCGCAAGGTGCGGCTGGCGCGACAGGACGGCTACATGGAGCGCCTGAACGAAACTGCGCAGGATTGGGTGCCCCATGTGCGCCGTTTGCGCCCCGATATGGCTTGGGAGGACGTCCTGCGGATCATCAATGGCCCCCTGCCCCACGACCGGCACTGGACCCAAAGCCGCCTACTCCGTGGTGTGAAAGCCTATGTCAGAGACGGGTTTCTACCAGATGCAGTGCTTGGCCGCGCCGGACGCCGCGAAACCGATGACCGCCTGCCGGCTATCGTGGCTGCCATCAAAGGCTCGGACCCCGAAATAACACTGCAGGCGATCTGCGACCGGCTGGAATCGATGCGTGAGCGCACCCCTCGAGGGCGCACTAGCTGGCAGCCGTCTTCGGTCAAAATGCTGCTTGAGCGTGCGGAAAAGTTGGGGCTCCTCTGAACACGACACTTGTGTTGGTCTAACGGATTGCCACTAAATCTAGAAAGTGCTTGCACGAATCTGGCTGCTCGGGCAATAGTCTCGAAAAATAACGCGCGGTCACATAAAAAACGCGCCCACGGATCGGGGCAGACATGAGCGAAGCAGAACAGGATCTAGATATCGCCATCGGGCACTACGCGGAACTTCTCGCGTCGAACCTGCATGCTCAGCGCGCTGCACACTTCCCACCAGATGCAAAGAAGGTGATGCGCACTTTGACCAGCGGCGAAGCTGCTGAGCTCCTTGGCGTCGACCATACCTATCTTCGGAAGCTTCATCGAGAAGGAAAGATCGTTGACGTCGAGACGACGGCTGGAAGTCATCGCCGCTATACGCTCGATGATATCTGGGAAATCCGGCAGACGCTTGAAGGAAACGCAAAAAAGTCTGGAACTTACGTGCCTGGGCGTCGCGACGGTGACGAGCTTCAAGTCATTTCAGTGGTGAACTTCAAGGGCGGAAGCGGCAAAACGACGACGTCTGCTCACCTCGCTCAGCGCTTGGCGCTCAAGGGGTACAGAGTTCTTGCGATCGATCTCGACCCCCAAGCATCTCTTTCGGCTCTTCACGGAATCCAGCCAGAACTCGACCTCATGGAGGGCGGAACCCTCTATGATGCCGTTCGCTACGACGATCCGGTTCCGATCTCCGAAGTGATCCGCAAGACTTACATTCGCGGCCTTGATCTCATCCCAGGCAACCTTGAACTCATGGAGTTCGAGCACGAGACGCCTGCTGCTATCCAGCGAGGCGGAGCGAAGGCGTTCTTCGCGAGAGTTCATGACGCACTCGATAGTGTTGAAGCGAACTACGACGTTGTTGTGATCGACTGCCCGCCGCAGCTTGGTTTCTTGACGATGTCAGCACTTTCCGCGTCCTCGGGCGTCCTCGTGACGGTTCACCCGCAGATGCTTGACCTTATGTCGATGTCCCAATTCCTGCGAATGACGGCGGATCTCCTGGGAGTAATCAGGGATGCAGGCGCAAATTTGCGCTTCGATTGGCTGCGCTTCTTGCCAACGCGATACAAAGTCGGCGACGCGCCACAAACCGAAGTCATCGCCTTCATTCGCGGGCTGTTTGGGAGGTCGGTCCTGACCAATCACATGGTTGAATCGACCGCAATTTCTGATGCCGGCTTGACCAAGCAAACGCTCTACGAAGCTGACAAGAGGGACTTCACGCGTCAGACGTTTGATCGTGCGATCGAATCTATGAACGCAGTGAACGATGAGATCGCTGAAATCATCCAGAACACATGGGGGCGGAATGGCAAGAAAGCCTAAACTTGGCCTGCCTCTGCAGACCCTTCGCAACGCTCCTGACGCTCTTGAAGGGCGCCGACTGCGTGGCGGTGTTTTTGAGATCGATCCGGCGCAGATTGTTACCGAAGGACGGTTGGATGACAGGCTTCAGATTGAAGTTGAGGGCCTGAAGAACTCTATTTCCAAGAACGGTCAGCGTGTGCCTGTCTTGGTCCGCCCACTGGAAGGCGATCGCTACAACCTGATCTATGGCCGCAGACGCTTAGAAGCATGTCGCGAACTCGGTATCAAGGTTCGAGCCATCGTCACAGAGGTTGAGAGTGATCAAGCGCTTCGAGATCAGCTTCTCGAGAACCAAGAGCGTCGTGATCTGAGCTTTATTGAGCGTGCGCTCGTTGCGACGGCACTTCTGGACGGTGATCATTTGGAAGGGGCTGAGCGCACCAATCGAGGTGTCGCCGAAGTCCTTAACCTCCACGAAGCTGGGGTTTCACAGCTCTTGAGTGTCGTTCGGACGGTCGGTGAGGATCTCATCCAGGCAATTGGTGCAGCTCCTGGGATTGGTCGCCCGAGGTGGGAAGAGCTCAAAAAGGCTTTGGGTGCCTACGACGGTGATCGAGACCAACTGCAAGCCGTAGCTCATGCAGCCAAGTCCGACAGTTCCGGCTCGGTCGATGAGGTTTCTGAGCGTGCGTTTCTCGCAGTTCTGGCAGCTGCGAAGAGCGCAGAGAAGAAAGCAAGCCCGTCTAGAAAGGGTGTGCCTGCTTTGGCGATCCCCGGTGTCGGAGCTGCGACGGTCAAGACCGGCCGCCAAGGCAAGCAGCTTAAACTCGATCTGACTACGGATGAACCTGATTTTATCAGCTGGTTGGAGGGCAATGCCCCAAAGCTGATTACCGAGCTTCATGAGCGCTGGAAGCGTTCAGAAGACTGAGGAAGAGCAACCAACAAGAAGGAGGCACGATACAGGCAAAAAGAAAAAGGCCCCGAGAAGCTAGCTTCACGAGACCTTTGTAAGGTTTCGCACCGGGATCAGCCCGCTACAAAATCTCAGTTTTCGCACTTCTGAATGTAGCGTTCTGGCCCCTACCCCGCAAGCGCAAAGCGATTCGCGGGCCCTAGAATTTTTGTCTTCGTGAACATTTTCATGGAGTACACACCAATTTCGCCGTTTATGCGGCCGATTTCGCACGCTCATTTGCGCGTCATCGAGCGACCCGAGGCATCTGTTCCGGCCAGACCCGTTAACAAGTGGGAACTCCTGCGCGAGCTCTCCAAGGCGCAAGCGGCCTTTGGGGTCTCGGAACGTGATCTGACTGTTTTGCAGGGGCTCCTCAGCTTCTTTCCGGACGATGCGCTTGGCGGGAACGCCGAGATGGTCGTCTTCCCCTCGAACAAGGCAATCTGCGAGCGCCTGAATGGCATGCCGTGCTCAACGATGCGTCGTCACCTCGCGCGTCTCGTCGAGGCTGGCTTGCTCCAGCGGCGCGATAGCCCCAATGGGAAGCGCTACGTCCGCAAGCACGGCGAAGACCGCGTCGCCTTTGGCTTCGATCTTTCCCCGCTCTACTGCCAGTCTGAGGAGATAGCACGGGCCGCAGAGGCCGTACGTGAGGCTGAGGAGCGCGTCAGGCGCCTGAGAGAGGTCGTAAGCCTCATGCGACGCGATCTCGCGGCCCTCGCCGAGTTCGGAGACGAGATGCAGCCAGGCCTAGGCTTCTGGGATCAGCTTCGCGACAAGGCTGCCCTCACCGCCCGCGCGCTTCGCCGCAAGCTTTCAATTGAGGACCTCGCGGCCTATCGAGCCGATCTTGAAGCTCTCCTTGACCAGGCACGCAACATCATTGATGGCCCTGAAACAGAAGAAATGAACACCAATGATGCCCAATCTGAGCGTCACCATCATAATTCAAATAAAGAATCTATAGATTTTGAACCTGCTTTAGAAAAAAGCGGGGCGGCGGCGGATGTGCCAGATGTGGATACGAATGAGCCGGTGGCTGACGTTGATGAACAGGACACAAGACATCTGCCAAAGATCCCGCTCCACCTAGTGATAGCGGCATGTCCCTCGCTGAAGACCTTCTACCAAGGTGAGATCCGGCATTGGCATCAGCTTTTCGATGCGGCGTGCCATGTGCGGCCAGCCATGGGGATCAGTGCGTCTGCATGGGAAGAAGCACAGCGGTTCATGGGTCCGGAGCAAGCGTCGATCGTCGTTGCCGCGATGCTGGAACGCTTCGCCGACATAAGATCGCCTGGTGGATACTTGCGAGCTCTGACTACCAAAGCTGCGGCAGGCGAGTTTTCCTGTGGCCCAATGGTCATGGCATTGATTGGCCGGCGGAACGCGGCTTAACAGCTGTTAAACTCCGATCGCGTGCGGTTGGCATGGCATAACTTAACAGCTGTTAAGTAAGCTCTCGGCACACAAACGGTGTCTGAGAGAGAAAAGTTAGGGGGTTGAGGTATGGCGGTATTTGAGATCGTGAAAGTGGCTTTCGCCTTCGTCGCGGCGAAGATCTGATGACGAGGGCATCCCGATCACCATGGTGAAACCTCAGCTGGTGACCATCGCTGCTAGTAGCGCCAAGGCGGCTAGCGAAGAACATACAGAGCGTTGCGCTGCAGCCAACCTAGCAGTTGCGCGCCTCCGCGGCCCCTGCCCTTTTCGATGTCTGAGATCTGATGATGAATACCCTCAACAACTGGCTCTACGCTATCCGGCGCCTGCTGACGGCGATTTGGGTCCTGGCCTCGGATATTCGCTTGGCCTTCATCGGTGCTAATGCCTGAGAGGTAGGTTGTGGATGTCTGTTGCATGATATCGTGGCTACGGGCCGTAGCGCACAAGGAGCAGACAATCGATGGTTGCCAAAGCCGTTTGACCAAGGGCTCGATCCTCGAATTCCCGCGCGCGGGGAAGGGGACCCCGTAACTTCTCAGTCACTTCGATAATGGCGACATGGCCAGCGAGGCAATCGGCTCCTCAAGCGCAGCAGCTGGTTGCCAGCGGTCCCGCGTTCCGCTGATTTGGTCGTAGTGGACGACGAGGACATCGCAGAACAGCGGTTGCAACTCAATCTCTTGATTTCATGACACCCGAATTCTTCAAAAGAGTGCTTTGATGTTGGCTGCGGAATGATCTGATCCGTCCGATGTCGGAAAACGATTTAATAACAATAGGTTATCGCGTTTTTGGTATTCGCGATGAGAAATCATGCCCATAATAGCCTAGCCTTCATCGAAATGGCTTCCCTTTCCAGGATGCCGATACGCTACATCGACGGGAAGCCAAAGGATCAGCACGCTTTACGAAGAAGTTGGCAGTTGCGGGCCGATTGAGCGGTCTGGGCTATCTCGTGAAGAAGAAACCGCCACAGGTCTAGCCGATAGGCCCTGTGGAAGTTCTGATCCCGTCGTGCCAGTACAGTTCGGTGGAGGTTGGGTGTTTCATGGGTTCGGTCCACGAAAAGTAAAAGTGTTCTTCGGGTTTTGTGACTGACGGATGAGGGCCTTTGGGGTCCCTCAGATGGGTCCGGGCCGGGTTCCGGTCTGCCGTTCCTGACGAAGGGCATTCCCATGCAAATAGGTGTCTTGCGCCTGTTGCGCGCGACCGCTGCCTCGTGGTGGCGACACAAGGAACTACGCCGAACCGGCCAGACGGGGCAGGCACAACGGCTCGAGCGCGAGACTGTCCTGCGTGATCTCGGCTATTTGAAGCAGGCGGCGACATTGCCAAACGCGCATGTGATCTGCGGGGAGGGTGGGACATTCCTCCATCTCGGTTGGACCACCGTGTCGACCTTCGCGCCGATCGAGCGCTTTCCCTTGGCCGCTCTTGCGGTCGCACGTGGGACGCCGTTCATCGATATCCGACCCGTCACCGATGTCATCGTCTTCGCGAACCTGCCGCGGGTGGCGCGGGACGGATCGACCGACCCTGACCCTTGCGGTCCTGGCAGGTCCGTCTCGCTGACCACCTACATCGACATGGTCGAAGCACTTGGTGCCAGGATCGCCAACGATCCGCGGCCCCGTCGGTCAATCTGATCCCCATTCCCCCTCACCAACACACGAAAGGACGCCAGCCATGGCCCGATCCCGCACGCCCAAATTCGATGCCTCCGAGGTTATCACGAACGAAATCATCCGCATCATCGAGCGCGGCGTCCTGCCATGGCGCAAGCCCTGGACCGCGGGCGGCAGCTCTCGACCCTTGCGCGTTGGAGGAGAGCCTTACCAAGGGGTCAACAACTTCCTGCTCACCATGCGAACGGTGATGGCGGGCCATAGCTCACCCTTTTGGATGACGCTGCCTCAGGCCAATGCGTTGGACGCGAAGGTGCGCAAAGGCGAGAAGTCCTCTGTCGTTGTCTACTACGGCCAAAGCCGGAAAGACGCCGTCGGCGAGGATGATCAGGGGGAGAGCGATGATCGGTCCGAGGAGGCCCGCATCTTCCGCTTCCAGAAATCCTACCGCGTGTTCAATGCCTGCCAGATCGAGGGCCTGCCCGACAGTTTCTTCCCAGATCCGGAGCCGGCACCCGAACATCCGCCGTCCGAGCCCATCCCGCATATGCAGGCATTTTTTGATGCCATCGACATCACGACCGTCTTCACGGGCACGGAAGCCTACTATCTGCCGCCTGTAGACAAGGTGTTCATGCCATCCATTTCCAGGTTCGAGAACCCGCGGAATTTCTACGGGGTCTGGGCCCATGAGCTGGCCCATGCCACGAAAGCCCCGCATCGACTGAACCGCGATTTCGGGTTCTCGAAGTTCGGCAACACCTCTTACGCGCGCGAGGAGATCGTCGCGGAATTGACCTCGGTTTTCCTTGGCCAGACGCTCGGCTTTACGGCCCATACGCTCGAGATGAACGCGGCATATCTCTACAATTGGCTGCGCGTTCTGCGCTCGGACAAGGGCGCCATCTTCAAGCACGCCGCTGACGCGCAGCGCGCCTGCGACTACCTGATCGCACGGTCGGAGACGGGCAGGGCAGGGGGCCGCGCCGAGGCCGCCTGACCACACGGAGAACGAAGACTCGCATGTCACGCAAGGAACCCAAGACGCTGCGGGTGGCCTGCTTCAGCGACGGCCGCCGCAAGATCATCACCTTCAAACGCGGAGCTTATTGGTGGAGCCCGTCCGAGGGCGCTTATCCCCTCTCGGCAGCGCTCGAGAGCATCAAGCACCAAGGCGGCTGGATCGAAACCATCCCCAACCCGAATTACAGATCCAAGGGGCTGTTCGGGTAGGGCACCTTCTCCTTCGGTCCTGCCGCCAGGCGGAAAAGGAAAAGCGGGCTTTGGGAAGGGTGTTTCAACTTCTCAAAGGAATGTCCGATGACCATCACCGCACAACCCCAGACAGACCGCCCTGATCCGACCGTGATTGCAGCGCAGAACGACGCGTTTCGCAAGCTCGCGTGCCTTGGAGTGCCGCCCGCGCAGCGGATCCAGGGCCGCATGCACGTCACCCGCTCGCTTATGGAGGCCGGTGACGGCTTCATGGCCGAAGCGGTGAAGGCGACCGGGGTGTTTGAGACCTTCGAGCCCGAGAATGATCCCGAAGGATGGCATGATTTCGGGGCGGTCGAGATCCGCGGCGAAACCGTGTTCTGGAAAATCGATCTCTATGAGGCAGATTCGGATTTCCGCTACGGGGCTGAGAGCCCGGACAATCCTGCTACCACCATGCGCGTGCTGACGATCATGTTAGCGCGCGACTGGTAGAAGGGCAGGCGACCCCACCCACTGACATCCCAGACGATGAAGGCCCGCTGCCCCAAAAAGGCAAAGCGGGCCTTCTGTCTTCGTGATCCCCGAAGCCGGGGATTGGTCACGCGCAAGCGCGCGGGCCGCATCTCACCTACCGAGGAGGACATCCCATGACCGCAAGCTTCAAACCGATCTCCGTCACCATCGGCGATCTGACTGCCCATCCCGCCAATGTGCGCAGCAACTCGCCGGAAACCTATGACCCCGAGAACATCGCGCATCTGAAGGCCAGCATTGCTGTGCTGGGCCTGCTCCAGCCGCTCTTGGTCCAGAAGCTTGACGGCAAATACGCTGTCCTCGCCGGAGGCCGGCGCCATGCCGCGCTGAAGGAGCTGGTCGCCGACAAGGCCGCCAAGGGTTTCACGGCGAAAACCAAGGTCGACTGCCGCCTTGTGCCGGACGACTGCGACGTCACCACGGCCCTGTCGCTTTCCGAGAACATCACCCAGGCGCCGATGAACGCCATCGACGAGTTCGAGGCCTTCGCGCGGATGATGGAAGTCGACGGCCAGACGCCCGAGACCATCGCAAAGACCTTTGGCACCACGGTGGCGGCCGTGAAAGGCCGGTTGCGCTACGGGCTGATCCACCCCGACATCCGCGCCGCGGCCCGGGGCAAGGTGATCACGCTCGATACGATGAAGGCCTTTGCCGAGCATCCCAGCCAGGAGGTGCAGCGCGAGGTCTATGAGTCGCTAACCAAGGAAGACAGCTACCTGCAGGCCTACACCGTCCGTCAGGCGCTCAAATCCCGTGGGGTGCAGGTCAGCGACGATATCGGAGCTTTCGTCCGCGAGGACTACGAGGCGGGTGGCGGAGCCGTCGCAGCTGATCTACTGGACGAGCATTCGGTGCTGGAAGATGCCGCGCTGGTCGAGAGTATCCTGCTCGAGAAGCTCGGTGCCGCTGCCGAAGAGGCCCGCGCAAAACTGGGCTTTGCCTGGGCGGATGCGATGGTGCGCTATGACTACGCGACCATGGCCGACTACGGCCGCGTCTATCCCGGCCCGATCGAGCCGGATGAGGCTGCCCAGAAGCGCATCGATGAGATCACCGCCGAGCTTGAGAAATTGCAGCTCGAGATGGAGGATGAGGGGCTCGAGGACGGTGCCTACAATGCCCTTTACGACCGCGTCGACGCTCTGGAAGAGGAAGCGCGCGATCTGCAGGAGGCCTACAGCGCTGAGGACCTCGCACGGTCTGGGGTGATCGCCTCGTGGCAGGGTGGGCAGATCACGCTCCATGTTGGTCTCGTCCGTCCGGAAGACACCATCAAAGAGGAGGGTGCGCGCGGCTCCTCGGCTAGCCCGACCGGGGAGGAGGCCCCGGACCCGGGCGAAATCACCTATCCAGCCTCGCTTGCTGAGGACCTCAAGACCGAGCGGGCCATGGCGCTTGGGGCCGCGATGGCGCTGCATCCGGAGGCCACTCTCGATCTGACGCTCTTCAAGATGGTGAGCGACGTCCTGTGCAGCGGCATGAGTGTCACACAGGCGATCAAGATCGATGCCCGCAAGGAATACCGCAGCCACGCCAAGATGGACGAGATCGACGAGACCTCGCTCGAACAGGTGGCGGCGGCGCATGATGCGTTGGACCTATCGTGGCTCGATGACGCCCGCGCGCCCGCAGATCAGTTCGCGGCGTTTCGCGCGCTCGATGCAGGGGAGAAGGCCAAGATCGTGGCCTATGCGACCGCCAGCACGACGCAGTCCTGTTTCGCGCGGGACCGGCAGCGTGACAGCCTGATGCATGACTTCGAGATCGAGATCATGCCCGATATTCGCGCGCATTGGACGCCGAACGCGGCGCTCTTCAACCGCTTCAAGAAGGCTTGGCTCCTGAAGATCCTCGGCGAGGATCTGGGTCTCGCCCAGGAGGCGGTCACGCTCGCTTCGTCGAGCAAGAAGGAGATCGTCGCCTTTTGTGACAAGCTCTTCGCCGAACCCTTCGCCACACTCACGGACGCGCAGCGCGCTGCCGTGGCCGCCTGGTGCCCGCCCATGATGCAGACCGCCGGTGTCGCCTGTGATGAGGCGGAGCCGATCACGAAAACCCCGGAGCCTGACGGCGACATCGCGCAAGCGGCCTGAGCCATCACGCGACCCGCGCGAGGTGCAATGCCTGCGCGGGTCGACCCTCCCACACTCAACCGAAAGACATCCCCATGGCTATTCTCAAGTTCTCTGCGTCCGCTGTCGCGGCGCAGATCGCCCATGCGCGCGCCTGCAAAACCTTCCTGCCCAACTGGAACGGTCCCGTGGACAGGCCGGCCCTGATCCTCATCGTCGGCAATGGTGTGCATCTGCGCTCAAACGGCATCGATGGCACGACCACTCGCATCGTCACGACCGAGCAGGCCGATCCCTCCTTCGCCTTCGCCAATGGCATGAACCCGTTTCGGGATACCGACTGGATGGCGCAGCGCCGCATGGCGTTTCGCGATCTGACCGGGCAATTCTACACTGACATTCTTGACGATGTGCAGGTGCTCATCGACCGGGGGCGGGGGGCGATCCGGCTCGCCACCGATGGCCACAGTATCCGCGTCTTCGTGCGCCGGGCCTCGGACTATTTGATCGGCGGGACCTACGAAGTGCCCTCAGGCCTCGGCGGCACCTTCCGAGTCATCCTCAAGGACGCCTGCGACACCTTCGCGATCGTGCAGAACTGCGGCAATTGCGAGGATTTCGACGCCATGCAGCCCTACCGCGTGCCGCTCGATGCGCTGATGGAACTCGATGATCGGAGGGCGGCCTGATGGGATGGCTCTTCTACACCGACCGCCGCGTCAAAACCTACGCGGATGAGAAAGCGGAGATTGCCCGGCTTTGCACTTTCGAGGGCGACAGGCGCAAAACCGAACTGGTGAAAGCCTGCAAGGTCGGCTCCACCTGGTATGCGGCGGCAAAGGTCACCAATCTTGACGGCACCCCTGTCGAGGACACGACCTATGTCACAGATTCTGATGGCTCGATCACCTTCGGAGCTGTCTTCCTCACCCGATATGACGACGGCTGTTGGGGATACAAAGACATGGAGGAAAGCGCAGGACC
The DNA here is from genome assembly GCA_039817025.1 of Pseudomonadota bacterium. GTDB lineage: Bacteria > Pseudomonadota > Alphaproteobacteria > Caulobacterales > Hyphomonadaceae > JANQQC01. The sequence continues at coordinate 43,716 of JBCBWQ010000003.1, forward strand.
AGTCGAATCTCGCGCACCACTGAGCCTGTTGGCCCTGCTGTCCGAGCTGAAAGACCCAGACAGCTACGCCCAGGACTGGCGTCAGCGTTGCCGGGACTGGGCTGCGATCCCGAACTACGAGGAAGGCGACAAGATCAAGCTCGCATCGCCTGTGACGCTCGCCGACGGCAGCACCTGCCAGATCGTCACCGCGACCCACTACAGGCGGGGCCGGCAAAAGCGCCGCTGCTACCGCATCGAGGAAACCGGTGGGCTCGCACGCCTGTCGAAGGCCTCGCTTGCGGGCTCGGAGCTGCTCAGCTCCGCGAAAGGTGCTGCTAGCCCGGTGCTGGCGGAGTATCTCGCGGGGCGAGAATAGGTGCTGCGCCGGACAGCTCATCGACCTGCCCGGCGACAGCAGATCTTGCGGCTTATCTTGACAGGACAATGCAAATGCATTACCTAGCGTGGGCAGCAAAGACCCTTTTCTTTCAGGAGACTGCCATGACAGCGCTCGCACAAGACGTCTCGAAACTCACGGACCGGTATCAGACAACCGTGCCGGCGGGTGTGCGCAAACAGCTAAAGCTGGGCAAGGGCGACCAGATTCGCTACTGCACCGAGCCGAGTGGCAGGGTCTATATCGAGCCCGTGCGCAGCGACGAGGAAGATCCTGTGCTCGGCGCCTTTCTCGATTTTGTCGAGGCCGATATCAAGGCGCATCCGGACCGCATTCGGGCGTTCGATGGGGCTTTGCATGACCGTCTTGCAGCACTGGTCGGAGACGTTGACGTCGATCTCGATGCGCCGCTATCGCTCGAGGATGAATGAGCGGCGATAGCGTGCCCGCAGGGGCGCCCCTTGTCGTAAACGGATGGTCGATTTATGCGCATCCGCTCTTTCTGGACCAGCTCGAAGGGCTGATCGAGGAAGTTGAAGCGCGTAAGGCACGCGATCCCAAGACCTGGCGCAAGAAAAACTCCACGAAACGGCTAGCCGCCATCTTCAAGCTGGTCACCGAGGCCATACCGGCAGATCCGCGTGCCGCCGCCTTCCGGCAGGGCGGCACGCTCGGGGATCACCGCAAGCACTGGTTCCGGGCGAAATTCTTCCAGCAGTATCGGTTGTTCTACCGGTTCAACAGCGATGCGAAGGTCATCGTGGTGGCTTGGGTGAACGACGACAAGACCCTGCGCGCCTATGGCAGCAAGACGGATGCCTATGCGACATTCAAAGGGATGCTGGAAGATGGCAACCCACCTGACAATTTCGACGCGCTCTTGAAAGAAGCTGCGGCGGCGGACAAGCGGTTTGAGACGTCTCTTGAAGCGGCGCCCGATCGGTAAGTGGGCCAGCTTGCTGTGACCCTTTGGCATTATCGTTTACGACGCCCCGCTGGAAGATGTAGTTAGGCTGATAATACGGTCGGAGAAAGCACAATGATTGAGGCGGAAAAGGATAGGCAGCACCTCGGGCTAGAGGAGCAATGCGCGCCTGACCTGACGGGGCACCGTTTCCCAATTGCTGTGCACGTTGCAGACATGCCCGATGACCTCGGCAAGCTGCTGGATATCGGGCTCGAGGAGCATTTCCGTGGCGGCTGATGTCAATTCGTATGACGCGTGGTTTCGCGCGAAGGTGCAGGCCGCGCTGGAGGAGGAATGCACGGGAACATCTCAAGTTCAGGTGATGCAGGCCGCACAGGCATTGATTGATGCGAAACGGGAGGTCGAACCCAAGTCCTGACCAAGCCTTGGAGGTCAGCGCGGTCTGACCTCCTTCACCCTGAAAAGCGAAAGCGGGCTTTTTGTCCTTTGGAACTCAGACCCTGATCCAAAGGAAAGTCCCCATGTCCAAGCCTAGACCGGCCAATCCGACTCTCTCAATCTCCGACGCTGATCTCGCCTCTGTCCTCGCGCAAATCGGCGCGGAGATCGACCAAATACCTCTGCGCAGTTCAGCGCTCGCGCGTATCATGCGCGATACGTTCCATGGCAGCGATGCCGGCGGTGCCTGGGACTGGCGCATGGCATATGACCTGATGCAGGCCGCGGCTGTTCAGGTGCTGCTGCGTGGAGAAGGTGCTTCAGGTGACATCGCCACTGCAAAGCTCCTTGCCTCTCGGCTGCTGACAGAAACCCGCCGGTCCGAGCAGCAGATCCGGCTGCAGCAGTTTTCCACGCCGCTGGCATTCGCGGCCCTGACGGTGCGGGCTGCAGCGATCCGCAAGGGCGAGACCGTGCTGGAGCCTTCGGCGGGCACCGGCGCTCTCGCTGCGTTTGCGGCACGGGCTGGTGCCACACTTCTGCTCAACGAGATCGATCCCTTTCGCCAGAGCCTATTGCGCTCGGTCTTTGGCTGCGATGTGACGGGCCATGACGGTGAGCATATCGACGATCTGTTGCAGTCGCCGGTTCTGCCCGACGTCGTGGTGATGAATCCGCCCTTCGCTTCCTCGGTAGATCGGTCCCGAGACAAGCACATCGCTGCAAAGCATCTCATCGCGGCTGCAAAGCGCGTGGCACCCGGCGGGCGGCTTGTGGCGATCATGCCGCCGGGATTCACGTCTGAGCGCGATGCCGCGCATTGGTCACGCGCCTGCGGTCTCCTGACGCCGCGCTTGGCGTTGACGATGCCGGGGCAGGTCTACCGCAAGCTCGGCACATCTGTCGAAACCCAGCTCATGGTCTTCGACAAGGTGCAGGAGGATGGCGCGTTCATCCGCGCCGCGGTTCAGGATCTGGATGAAGCCCTTCCTTTTGTCCAAGGCGTAGCCACTTCCCGGCCCGAGGCGCGTCCGGCTTCGGCGGTGGCCACGCGTTCTTTCGCGCCGAGGGCCGTTCCAGCAGCTGTCACGCGCAAACGCCCCACCGTTGCCGCCACCGCTTCCAAGCCCCAGGCCAATGCGGTTGTCCCGCTCACTTTCACAAGCCTTGAGGCCGCGCGCGACAACACACCCGTCTCGGACATCTATGCGCGCTACCGCCCGCAACGAATCGAGATTGCAGGCGCGCAGGAACATCCCACGCCGTTGGTCGAGAGCATCGCCATGGCTTCCGTGGCGCCACCCGTGCCTTCGGGTGCCGCCAGTTCGGAATTGCGCTTGCCCGCACGGTTGGTCGAGGAGGGACATCTCTCCGAGGCGCAGCTCGAGACCATCATCATGGCGCATGATGCCCATGGGCGCGACTTGCCGGGGCGATTTACCATCGATGACGACCAGACGAAGCTGACGCGTGCCGATGATGACCCTGACGCACGGGCCTATCGCCTCGGCTATTTCCTCGGGGACGGCACCGGTTGCGGCAAGGGCCGCGAATGCGCGGGGCTCATCCTAGTGAACTGGCTGGCCGGGCGCAGGAAGGCGATCTGGGTTTCCAAATCCGCCACGCTTATCGAGGACGCAATCCGCGACTGGACCGATCTTGGCGGCTCGCCAGCCGACATCCAGCCGCTCTCCAAATGGAAACCGGACCAGCCCGTCCCTATGGGTGACGGCATCCTCTTTGTCACCTACGCCACGCTGCGCTCGGCGGGCAAATGCGGCACCACGCGGCTGAGCCAGATCCTCGACTGGATGGGCGAAGACTTTGAGGGCGTGCTGGCTTTTGATGAAGCCCATGCCATGCAGAACGCGGCCGGGTCCGAGCAGGGCAGGGGGGTCAAACCCTCCCAGCAGGGCCTTGCGGGCCTGCGGCTGCAACTGGCAGCACCCCGCGCTCGCGTCTTCTACATCTCGGCCACGGGGGCCACGAGCGTGCACAACCTGGCCTATGCTGCGCGACTGGGGCTCTGGGGGCAGGGGCCCGAATACCCCTTCCCGAGCCGCGAGAGTTTCGTCTCGGCGATGGAAGCCGGCGGCGTTGCCGCCATGGAGGTGGTTGCCCGCGATCTCAAGACGCTCGGCCTCTACACGGCCCGCGCCCTCAGCTTTGATGGGGTGGAGTATGACGTGCTCGAACACGCGCTCACCTCGGCCCAGATCGAGATCTATGACGCCTATGCGGGCGCGTTTCGGACGATCCACCACAACCTCGAAGCGGCATTAACCGCGACTGGCGTCAACGACGCCACGGGGGAGGCCAATGCCTCGGCCGCGCGCGCGTCTGCCAAGTCACGCTTCGAGAGCACGAAGCAGCGCTTCTTCAACCATCTCCTGATGGGCATGAAAGCCCCGACCATCATCCGCGCCATCGAGAAAGATCTGGCGGCGGGCGAGGCTTGCGTCATCCAGGTGGTCTCGACGGGCGAGAGTCTGCTGAAACGCCGGCTTGAGACGATGGACCCCGAGGATGAACTCGTCGAGGGTGCGCTGACGCCGCGCGACTATGTTCTGGGCTATCTCGAACAAGCCTTTCCGATCCATGCGCAAAAGCTCGTGGAGATCGACGGCAATATGGTGGCCGAGCCTCTGCGCGATGCTAATGGCGCACTGGTTGTCTCGCGCGAGGCGCTCGCCCTGCGCGATACGGCGATGATGGAGTTGATGACGCTGGCCCCGATCCCTTCGGCGCTCGACCAGATCCTCTGGGCCTTTGGCGATGAGGCCGTCGCAGAAGTCACTGGACGCTCGATCCGACCCCTAAAGGCCGAGGATGGTCATCTCTTCATTGAGAAGCGCAGCCCCAGCAGAAATTCCTCCGAAACCCAAGCCTTCATGGACGGTGAGAAGAATATCCTGATTTTCTCGGACGCGGGCGGGACAGGCCGGTCCTATCACGCGGCGCAGACGGCGAAGAACCAGAAGCGGCGGCGGCACTATCTGCTGGAGCCCGGCTGGCGTGCCGATGCGGCCATCCAGGGGCTCGGCCGCACGCATCGATCGGCTCAAGTGTCAGCGCCCTTCTTCCGGGTCTGCACCTCCGATGTGCATGGCGAGAAGCGCTTTACCTCGACGATCGCCAAGCGCCTCGATCAACTGGGCGCCCTGACCAAGGGCCAGCGCGAAACAGGCTCGCAAGGCATGTTCCGCGAGGAGGACAATCTCGAAAGCCCGATCGCACGGGCGGCCCTGCGCGGGTATTTCGCCGATCTTGCCGCCGGGCGCGCCGAGGCGATGAGCTACGAGCGCTTCACCGACTGGACCGCCCTGCGGCTGATCGACAAGGACGGGGTGCTGCTCGAAGAGCTTCCCCCGATCCAGCGGTTTCTGAACCGAGTGCTTGCCCTTCCCATCCACATGCAGAACGCGCTCTTTACCGAGTTCATGGCGAGAATATCCGATCAGACCGAACGCGCGCGCGCGGCGGGCACGCTCGATCTCGGCGTGGAAACCCTGCGTGGCGAAAAGATCGAGCAGGTCTCCACAGAGGATCTCTGGACCTGCCCGAAATCCGGCGCCGTGACGCGGATCATCGGGCTTGAGGTGACGGACCCGGTCCATGTCCTGGGCGCCGAAGAGGCCATGTCGCGCAACCCCGACAAGCTACCCATGGTCAATCGCGCCTCCGGCCGCGCGGCGCTCATCTCGGCGCGGCCCATGCAGATGTATGACGAGGATATCGTCACGCTGATGCGCAAGGCGGTGCGGCCCAACGGGTCGAGCTATCTGGAGGAGACGCGGTTCGAGTCCTCGGCCTGGGAAGAGATCGGCAAGCCCGAGTTCGTACGGCTTTGGGATGCCGAGGCTGCGTCCCTGCCGAAAACCACCACGACCAAGCTCTACCTGCTGACCGGGCTCTTGCTGCCGATCTGGAAGGACATCCCGACCACGAATGAACGCATCTACAGGGTCACGCCTGACGGGGCGACGGCCATGATCGGGCGCACGTTGAGCGAAGAAGGGGCGGCCGCGCTCCGCGCCCGCTTCCTTGTCTCCAACCCGCAAACGCCGCAAGAGATGCTGACTGCCGCTCTCGGCACCACCGCGCCGGTCGATCTGGGCCAGGGTCTCACGCTGACCCGTCGCCGGGTTGCAGGCGAGATGCGCCTCGAGCTCTCTGGTGCGGATCGGGGCATGATCGACGGCCTCAAGGCCCTCGGCTGCTTCACCGAGATCATCGCCTTCCAGCTACGGGTATTCCTGCCGCATGGGGACGGGGTCGACACGGGAAACATTCTGGCCCGGATCGTGGGGCAGGAAGCCGTCATGACGTCAGAACAAGCCGCCTGAAAAGTCAAAGCGGGCTTTCGGTTGGGCGTCGCGGATCAGCACTTGGCCGGTCTGCGCTTCCCGGGCGCGGGCATGCCCATGCGCTGCCCGCCCCCCCCAATAGAAGATAAGAGGACAGACCCATGACCAACCCCCAGATCGATTACGCCGCGATGGCGGCTCAGTGGCGCGCGGAGCGCGAAACCACCCTGAAGGCATCCCGAGCGGAACTGCTCGCGCAATTGCGCGCGCTTGGCATCAGCGAGGTGACCGCTGAATACGAAGGCTATGGCGACTCCGGCAATGTCGAGGATGTGATCGTGCAGCCTGCAGAGGTCCAACTGCCGGATCCGCTTGTCACCGCCGTGGGCGATTTCGCCTGGTCGCTCGCCTATCACCATCACCCGGGGTTCGAGAACAACGAGGGCGGCCATGGCACGCTGACCTGGGACATTGCAGCAGACAGCATCACCCTCGATCATGCGGACCGCTACGTCGAATGCTCGCACAGCTATGACGAGGGGCTTTGAGATGGCCCATCCGCTTCATCATGCCGAAAGCTCTGCCCGGAAGTTCGGCGGGGTGCCGTCTGACTATCAGGCCGTCCACGATTGGTTTGACGCCTCGAAAGAGCATCTCGCGCTGTTCACGCACAGGGCGCTTCGCCACCATGCCCAAGGCCTGTTCGAGGCTGAACGCGCCTTCGGCTTGACCCTGACCAATAGCGCTGGTCGAGAAATCCCCGTGCGCTGGATCGGCGAACAGCATGTCCGCGAAGACTGCCAGGGCCGTATCCCGAGTATGGCGGACTGGCTGCGACGGATCCAGCCCGAGCCATGGATGGCCAATGGCCACATCGACCGGCATTCCGGCGATGAGCCCTGCGGCGACCCAAGGGTTGCCTGGGCCTCCGAGGTCGCCGCCGGAAGAACGGTTCTTGGCCTGAAAGATTGGATGGCGGCGCCCGCGACGCAAGCCACGCAAAGCGCCTGACAGCTCTCGGCCGTTTGCCAAACAAATGCTGCATGGAAGCCCGGTTGAACGACCGGGCTTCTTGCGTCGTTTCCCCACCATTCTTCTTGAGGAGGTTCGCATGACACTCGATGAAATCAAGGCGGCCGTTGATGCCGGCCAGACCGTGCATTGGGCCAATACCGGCTACGTCGTCCACAAGGACCGGCTCGGTCAGTACCTCATCACCTATGTGTCGAATGGTAGCTGCATCGGTCTGACCGACCGGGGCGGGCACCGGTTGAACGGAAAAGAAACGGAGTTCTTCGTCGCGCAATCGAAGGACGCCGCAGAAAATCCGGGCAACCAATCAAGACCAGACGGGCAGGGGAGGGGCGTAGCACCCGGAGGCGCGGGGGCATTCCCACTCGGACGGCAGCTTTGACCCATGGGCGGGGCTGAAAGGAAAGCAGGCTTTCTGATTTGTGATCCCTCAAGGGGTCGAGAAAGCAATCCCGGATGCGTTGGCAAAAACGTCAGGCACCGGCCAATCCAAAAGGAACCATCCCATGTTCGCAGGAACCCTCACCCGCAATGTCGAGACCGCAGCCGCCGAGTACACCGGCATGATCCATTCGACGCGCTTTGACATCGCCATCCAGCTCGAGGCACGGGCCAAGATGTCCGCTCGCAGCCCGGATTACGACGTGACGGCAGTCAACAAATCAGGCCGCAAGGTGCGTATCGGCACGGCCTGGAACGAGACCGGGAATACCAGCGGCAACCCCTACATCTCGATGCAGATCGATGTCGGCCTCGGCCCGTTCCGGGTCAACGCGGTGCAGACGAAAGAGGCGCGCGCGGCCCAGAGCGGCGAATTCGAGATCATCCCGCTGGTCTCGAACGGCCTGATGAAATCCGGCTCGATCTCGGGCGAGCTCACCGCCATGGACGCCGACAACGCCTTCACCGGCTACATCGCCAACATGATGTTCGATCTGGAGTTCATCCTGATCGAGAACAGCTACAAGACCGAGGAGACCCACCCCGACTACCGGATCGAGGTCAGCTCGCCCCGGGGCACGCCGATCCGCGTCGGCTCGGCCTGGATGGCCAAGAGCAGCCGCACTGGCAATGACTACTTGTCGCTGCTGATCAACACGCCTGATGGGGACCTGCGCGTCAACGCCGTGCAGAACGAAGAGCAGCGCGGCGGGCAGACCTTCTCGATCATCCCGTTCATCGACAGCGGTGAGCAGCCGCAGGACGCAGGCACGGGGCTCTCGCTGGTCGCGTGATCAACGCGTGAGATTAGACGATCTGAACCGAAAGGGGAGCCGTGGGATCACGGTTCCCCTTTTTCTGTACTGGTTGGTTGAATGAACCCCGTGCGCATTGCAGACGTTCGTGTCGCCCGCAGCTAATGCTACCGAAGAGCCCAGAGTGACCAGTGCTGCAAGCCGGACAAATGTCTGTTATCAGGCGAGGGCACCGCAAATGGGAGATTACTGCATGTTTGGGTTCGGCCGACGATCAAATGCTATGCCGTCACTCGATGGCAACTTGAAGTGGTGGGTCATCGAAAGCGAGCGCTTCAATCTGGAATCGAAGTCTTCATTCAGAGTCTTTGAAGCGGTGGTCGCACAGAGCGAAGAGGC
>JBCBWQ010000003.1:52404-52646 GCA_039817025.1 Pseudomonadota bacterium
CGAATTTCTGACGAGAAATTGGACAAGACTCTTATGAATGCCGCTATTCGCACTGGTAAAATCGAAGATGAATTTGAATGGGAGCCTGTCAGCACACATGTACGGCACTTGTCGGTTTCATCAGTTACGACCGAGGCAGAAGTCGCAGAACGCGACGAAGTGCTTCTTGGAATTTTGAAAGCGCACCACTTCTTTTTGGACGAGTTCAAGGAAGATCCTCAGATGGCTGTTGGTGGTGGCAT
>JBCBWQ010000040.1:0-16055 GCA_039817025.1 Pseudomonadota bacterium
TGGCTTCAGGTGTTTCGAAGCCGCCTTCTACGAAGGCTTTCGCTTCGATATCGAATTCCCTCTGGATAACAGCATCCTTGCCGCCATCGGACAGTGAAATCATGCAGAGCCAGCGCTCACTCCCGCCCGGTTTTGCACAGTTTGCGCCCTTGAACACCCAGTTGGCCCCTTCGGCTTCAGCAAGGGCATCAAAGTCAAGTAAGGTTTCCCAAGCCGGCGCATCGCTGGAATAGCTTTCAAGGGGCGTTCGCCGCCAGAGCCCGCGGACATTCTTGTCGTCCTGCCAGAAATTGTAGACCATCCCGTCGCGCACCGAGCCATATGGGATACGTTCATTCGAGGTCAGTGCATCCAGCGCATCGGCAAGGTTCTCCGCGTAAACTGGCTTTCCCTCAAGGCTCGCAAGCGACCGTGCATTCTGCGTGCGCACCCAGTCGAGCGCCGCGTCGCCCTCAACATCTTCTAGCCAGATATGGTGTTCGCCGGGGCCCTTGAAGGAGTCTGGCGCGCTATCGGTCAGGCTCGCGGTTTCAGTCATAGGATCTTCCTGCAGCGTCGAACACGCCGCGCATATGACCACCAGACCAGATGAAACAAGGGCACGAATCATTGAGTTTCCTCCAAACCATTTCTGTGAATGCTTATCTATCGACGAACACTTAGCGCCTAGCCGGTAGCCAGGTAGTCGCCGTATGAGTCGATTGTGACCTGTTCGATGGGAAGGCGTTCCCCCGATGCGTCGTCGACGAAGTAAATTTCTGAATAGCCGACCCCTTTAAGAATTGCGACAAGGTCGGATGGGCGGTAACCGAAGCGTTCGCAATTCACATCCGATTCAAAAAGTACGGTTGGCTTGTAGTCCTTCAGAGTTTGAAGTGCGCCTTCGAATACTTGAAGCTCTGCGCCCTCAACATCAGTCTTGATCACCTTGGGAACCGGGATGGCATTGCTTTGGATTAACTCATCCATCCGGAATGTCGGCACTACAATTTTTCGCGCGTTTCTACTTCGAGAGACAAAGGAAGCGTGGATGCTGTGTCCTGGCAGGTAGAAGTCGGCGTGTCCGGTCGAATTGCTGAGGGCCAGCTCGTAAACGGTAACAGTTTTGAAGTCGTTTTTCGCAGCAGTAGCCGCGATGTTGCCCGACAGATCGGGAAGCGGCTCGAAGGCGAAAACCGGGCTGCTGGGTCGGGCCGCCGCGACTGCTGTTGTAACATAACCAGAGTTTGCTCCGATATCGAAGAAGGTTTCTCCGTCGCTCAGACACGCTAAGCAGTTGTCGATGATGCGATCATTCCATCCGCCGGTGGACTTCAGAAAAGCCATCATATCCAGATTGTGTTTCGAGCCGACCATCCAGAACCCGCGGGCACATTTGAATGCGTATTTTTCCTCGCCCATAGTCTTAGCCAATAGTCTGGCTGAGGCGGCTTTCGCTCTCGGTAGGTGTGAATGGAGCGTTGACGCAAGCGTAAGCGCGGTGCTCGATTGTGGCGCAGGTCCATTCGGCCGGGCAACGGTAAGTGCTTCAATCATAGTGTCAGGCCTCGATGAGTTCGGAGTTACATACGTGGCCAGGCTTGCTCATGCCCCGTCTACCATGGGCGTGAGCGGGCGCAGGGTGACGCGTTCGATCAGGATGGCGCGCGGCTTATCGAGTGTTGAGGGGCGCACGCCAAGAAAATCAACACCTTGGGGGCCGATGCGCAAGGGTACCTCAAGCGCAAAGGTATGGTCCTCGAAGTCCGGTGTCAGCAAGAAGCGTTGCCAACCGCTCTCGCCGACCTGCCCGGCATAGTAGTTGACCACAAAAGCCCGCGCGCCAGCTTCGTCTGCCGGGCGCGCGCGCACGGTCACTTCGAGTGTGCGGCCCTGGAACACGTTCTCAAGGTCTGCCGCCAATCTGAAATGCGGACCCTCCTCCACCAGCTGGTCCATATTGTCGATGCCGGTTTCAATGCGCAGGACATAATCGTCCTCGCCGCGTGCGATCAGGTCGATATCAGACTCCCCGCCGCCGATAATCCGGTTGAGGTCGGCCCCTTCAAGGATCACTTCGGAGTAGTCTGTTCCGCCGCCACTCACCGATCCCGACGGCAGGGCCCCCAGCGCCGGTTGCAGGCCAAGCGCCACAAGGCCGAGGGCCAGCAGCGCGGCGAGCGGGAAAAACAGACGATCAGACACGGGCGTCAACTAACCGTTCATCAGGGGGCGCGGCAACCGAATTTCGCGCCGCCCAAGGCTTGATTCTGGATGGTTCCCGCCCGAAGGAAGAGACCGACTTTATCAGGAACCCGCGCCCGATGACCAAACTCGCCCTAATTCGCCATGGCCAAAGCCAGTGGAATCTCGAAAATCGCTTTACCGGATGGCAGGACCCGGACCTGACCGAAAAGGGCGAAGCGGAGGCCGCCCGCGCCGGCGAATTGCTCAAGGCGACAGACGCCGATTTCCGGCAAGCCTTCTCGAGCGTCCAGACTCGCGCGATCCGCACCCTTTGGCTCACCCTGACCAGCCTTGAGAGAGCCTGGCTGCCAACCACGAAACACTGGCGACTGAACGAGCGCCATTATGGTGGCCTCACAGGCCTCGATAAGGCCGAAACAGCGGCTAAGCATGGCGACGAACAGGTCCACGTCTGGCGGCGTAGCTATGACATCCCGCCTCCGCCCTTGGAGGCCGGCAGCGCTCATGACCTGACATCCGACCCGCGCTATGCGGGGGTGGACGTGCCCAATACCGAAAGCCTGAAACTGACACTGGAGCGCGTGCTTCCCTATTGGACCGCGACGCTGGCACCCGCCATTCAGATGGGCGGTGACACCATCATCGCGGCCCATGGAAACTCCCTGCGGGCTCTCGTGAAGCACCTGTTCTCGGTTGCGGATGACGACATCACGGGCATTGAGATCCCGACCGGAAATCCGCTCTTGATTGAGCTTGATGCCAATCTTGTTCCCGTGTCGGCTGCCTATCTCGACGCCGACCGGGCGAAAGCCTTGCCATCCTTGCCGGGTGCCTAGGGCGCGCCATGCCGGAGCGATACATCCTTCGCTGTGTGGCTGCGGACCGCATTGGCATTCTGGCGGGCGTGATGGGCGTGCTCGCCGCGCAGGAACTGAATGTGGTCGAAAGCCACGATTTCGGCGATCCGGAAAGCGGCGTATTCTTCATCCGTGCCGCCTTTGAGGCACCGACCGGGTTCCAGCGCTCTGACTTCGACGCCGCATTTGAATCCGTGGCTCAGGACTTCTGTATGTCATGGACCCTGCGCCGCGCAGCCGAAAAGCCACGCGTGCTTGTGATGGTCTCGAAAGCCGACCATTGCCTCAATGACCTCCTCTATCGCCACCGACGCGACCGGCTCGGCGCAGACATCGTCGCCATCGTCTCAAACCATGACGACGCCCGCTGGCTGGCCGAGCGCCATGGCGTCGCCTTTGACCACGTGCCGGTGACGCCAGAGACCAAGCCGGCCGCTGAACAAAGACTGCTTGATATTCTGGAGGCGGCTGACGCGGAGTTCGTTGTGCTTGCACGCTACATGCAGATCCTGTCGCCAGAGCTCACAGACGCCCTCTCGGGGCGATGCATCAACATCCACCACTCCTTCCTGCCGAGCTTCAAGGGTGCAAAGCCTTATCACCAGGCTCACAAACGGGGCGTCAAACTCATTGGCGCAACGGCGCATTATGTCACTTCAGACCTCGATGAAGGGCCGATCATCGCCCAGGATGTTGCTCCCGTTGATCATCGGATGACACCGCAGGACTTCGTTGCGCTTGGGCGCGACATTGAGGCCCGGGTCCTCGTGCGCGCTGTCACCGACCATGCCGAAGGCCGCGTCTTCCTGAATGGCGCGCGAACAGTGGTGTTCGAATGACGGACTGGTCTGAAGACGATCGCCGCCATATGCGCCGGGCGCTGGCAATGGCGAAGGCCCAGCGCGGACGAACGGGCGATAATCCCGCCGTTGGCTGCACAATCATCTCGAGCCTTGGGCACCGACTCGCCGATGGAGCGACCGCTGACGGTGGCCGTCCCCATGCAGAAGAACTGGCCCTGGAGAGTCTGGGCGGCCGGGCTCCCGGTGCAACCGTCTACGTCACCTTGGAGCCTTGCCGGGAACGCTCGACCGGTACGGCATCTTGCTCTGCGCGGCTTGTTCAATCGGGGGCTAAGCGCGTGGTGTGCGCAATTTCAGATCCGCACCCCCTTGGCAGCGGCGGATTGGAGGCACTCAGGGCAGCAGGTATCCAAGTCGATATCGGCTTGATGGAAGAAGACGCCGCTGCGCTTTACGCGGACTTCTTTAAAGGGCCCAACGATTAAATCAGTATACAGAATAAAAATACCGTAAGGAGAACAAGTGGCCTTGCATGGGCGTGTGGCGTCATAAATGTGCCGCTAAACTGAAACACGCCCGTCATCCAAACGTGTAACCCCAATCGGGCTTTAATGCGAACGGGATCGTGCAATCCCTCGCTGAAAAATTGTTTGCAGCGGCAGTCACCGAAGCACAAAGGACATAGACCCCAATGGTCGTGCGTTCCATTCTTCATGTCACCGTTTCCGGATTTATCCTCGCCGCTTGCGTCAGTGTCGACCCGGCAGTAGGGGTTCCTGTCCTTCCCGTGCCCGCAGCCGGAGAAACCGCGCCTATGGTGGGCCGGGGGGACCGGGCCGATGATCCAGCCATCTGGGTTCACGTAACGCAGGCCGAGCGAAGCCGGATCCTCGGGACGAACAAGGAAGAGGGGCTCTATATTTACGCCCTCGATGGCTCAGAGTTGAACAGGCTTCCGGTGGGGCGGCTCAACAATGTGGACGTGCATGGCCCCCTGGCTGCTGGCTCCAATGACGAGGTCGAGGGTATTTCCTGGTTCGGTATTGAGCCAGCCACTGGTGCCGTGTCGCATCTGCTCAACACGCCTGTCGGAAAAGCCGAACCTTATGGTTTTTGCCTGGGCCGCAAGGGGCCGGGCGGCGCGCTTCTGGCCGGTGTGACCTACAAGGATGGCACGGTCCAGCTTTGGGCGCCGGAAATGGGCGCGAACGGTCTCACCGGTGCATCTCTCCGGCGCACGCTCAAGCTCGGTTCAAAGCTGGAGGGCTGCGTGTTCGATGCCGCAAACGAAACGCTGTTTATAGGTGAAGAGGCGGTGGGCATCTGGTCGCTCAATCTTGCTGACGACACGTCGTCCCCCCAGGCCGTCGATACGATTGCAGCCGGCAACGGACTCATCGAAGACGTAGAGGGTCTGGCCATTTGGGAAGACAATGCGGCTCCAGGCAGCGGCTTCCTTGTTGCCTCCGCACAAGGACGCGACCGGTTCGTCGTTTACGACCGGACTGCGCCATATGCGCCGCGCGGTGTTTTCACGGTGACGGGATCCGGTGAGGTCGATGCTGTCTCGCACACAGATGGGCTTGATATCGTCTCTGACCCGCTTCCCGGGTTTCCCCGCGGCTTGCTTGTGGTTCAGGATGACGCCAACCCGACCAGCGAAGTCGACCAGAACTTCAAGCTCGTGGATTGGGCGAGTGTCGAGGCGGCGTTGAAGCTCGACTAGAAGCGGTCCAGCAGGCGTTCGAGGTAGTCGCGCTCGTCTTCGTCCTCGGCGTCTCCGAATCGTGACCGAAGTTCTTCGAGAATGTCCTTCGCGCGCTGGCGGTCGGCTTCATCGGGAACGCGCACGGATCCATCCTGCGCCGCGCCACCGACTGCCCGCCCGAAAGGATCAGTCTCGACCTGCCTTGCCTCCTCGCCGCCCCGTTCAGCGTCGAGTGCCTCCGCAACCGTTCCAGACAAGTCCCGCAGCAGCCGCGTCGCACGTTCCTGATTGCGCTCAGCGAGGCGCTGATCGCCGCGGCGCAGGGCTTCCGCAGCCCGGCGCTGGGCATCTTCGATTGCGCCAAGCAGCTCTTCTTCACCGCCGGGGCCAAGGCCGTCTCCATCGTCTTCGCCCAGGGCCTGGCCGAGACGGCCGTCGAGATCGCTCAGCTGGTCGCCGAGTTCGTCCTGCCGGTCCGCGAGGCCGCTTGCCCCGTTGCCCTGACTGTCTTCGCCAGTGTCGCCTTGTGCTCCGGGTGGGCCGAACAAGCCATTCGGAGACTGCTCGCCGGGGCCGCCTTCGCCGCGCCCCTCTGCCAGCGTGTCGTCATTCAGTTCGCGCTGTTCTCGCAGCAGATCAGACAAGCGTTGAAGCGTGTCCGAAAGCTCTTGCTCTGCTTGCGAGCCTTCCCCGCCCTCACCGCCTTGCCCTGGCATGCCCGGCCATCCCCCCTCGCCGCCGGACCCGCCTCCCTGCTGGAACTGCAGGTTCTCCAACAGGTTTGAAATGTCGGACAAGAGCTGGCGCGCCTGATCGCTTGCACCAGTCTCGGTCAGATCTTCCAGGGCTTCCAACATGTCGGCGAAATCCTGCCCGCCAAAAGATGGACCGCCACCCATCGCTTCGCCATCGGGCATGGCCTGTTGGCTCGGAACGCCATTGGCCATCGCCTCTGCGAGCTTGGCCGCAACGTAATTCTCAGCCGCTTCCTTGAAGGCTTGCATGAGTCTGCGGATTTCATCTTCTGACGCACCATCGCGCAGGGCCTGTTCCAGAGCCCGCCGCGCCGCCTGCAGGGCACGCAGGGCATCGGCCGCGCTGCCATATTCCGCCTTCAAGGCAACGGCCCAGAGAATTGGATCAACGCTGTCTGCTTCAGCCTTGTCACCGGCAGACTGCACAAGCCCCAGCGCTGTGCGCAGGCCGAGATAAACTGCATAATCCTCGAAATAGTCGCTCGGCCGGAAGGTCAGTGCCGAGAGCATTTCAGCTGCCAGCTGGATATCTGGCGGCGCGGCATCCAGCCTGTTTGCCGCGGCCACATTGATGGCATCGTCCCGTACAGCACCGAGATTTTCGGGCACAGTGTCATAGGTCCGAGGCTCTCTCAGGATCGTGACCCGCGCTTCCTGAGCGGCCTTTGCAAGCGGTTGCAGGAACAGCTTTTCGGGCAGCGTGAAGGTGTACGGTTCGCTCGCTCCTTGTTGTCCTGCCCCGTCGGTCGCAACGAGTTGCGCAACAACCTCCAGTCCAGCCCAGCGGTGGCGCGTCAGGTCCAGCGTCGCGGTCTCGCTTGCTGTCTTAGGGGCAGCGCCGGGCAATGGGACGGGCGTGCGTTCTTCCGCATCAGGGGCGGCCGGGTTCGGATTGGCCAGCGTGATCACAAGGTCTAGCCGGTCGACGCCATAATCGTCTGAAACCTCATATTCAAACTCGGTCTTGTCCTGAGTTGTGACCGTTGGCGTCTCCACGAAGCGCGCTGTGGGAACGCTGTCGGGCGAGGCCAGCAAGCGCCACGCCTGGCGCTCGCCCCACCAACGCACCGATGCAGTCGCGTCCGCTTCAATCGTCGCTTTAACCTCAAAAGCGCCATCGGGCGTAGCCTGGAACCGGGTCCGCAACCGGTCGTCCCCGGACAGGACAAGCGTTGGGGCGGATCGCGATTGAGCACGGATCGTCAGCGTTGATCCCGCAGGCGCGCGCACGTCTGCCGTGTCCCGGCTGAGAAAAATGGGTGCCCGGCCCGTATGGGCAGGGGGGCTGATCCAAGCCTCGATCCGCACCCGCTCGCCGCCCAGCAATGCGCCAATATCCGGCGATAAGGCCGTGCCGAGGCGTTCGCGTGCATCACCGCCTGCAAACACGAGGGCGGCGAGTAGGAGCGCGGGCAGGGCGTAGCGAGCGCGGTAGGGGTCGAGCGCCGTCCACTCCGAAAGCAGCGCTGGAGGGCGAAGCGCTGCTGCTGCCTGTCGCAGTCGATCGCCATGGGCGCTCCACAGGGTTTGCGCGTCCGCCGTCGGCCGTGCTGGCCGGTCAGACAGGCTGTTGATCGGGCGCAAATCAGACTGAGCGTCCATTGCTGCCACGGCTGCGGCTTTGCCTGGCCTCTCAAAGCTGCGCCATCCCCGCACGGCCAATACCGCACCAAGCGCGAACGCCAGAAGTGTAATGGCCGCTGCAGAAGACGAGCCCAGCCGCTCCAGTCCGCCAAGCAGGGCGAACCCAAGGTATACGACAAGGAATATTGCGAGGGGCCAGAACGCTTTCGCGAGCGCAAGCGCCGTCAGCCGCCTGCCGGTTGCCGCGATACGGGGCTCAAGGCCGGGAATGTCGCTCAGCTCAGCCAATCGGGCAGGCGCTCCAGTGCAGTCATCTCTTCAAATGTAGGGCGTCGGCGCACGCATGCATATGACGACCCATCCACCAATACCTCCGGCACAAGCGGCCGCGCATTGTACTGTGATGACAGGACAGCGCCATATGCCCCCGCCGACATGAAGGCCAGTCGGTCGCCCGAGGTCACTTGCGGCATGTCACGCTGCGCTGCAAACTTGTCGGTCGACTCGCAAATCGGGCCGACAATGTCATAGCATTCGAAAGCAGCATCCTGTGTAGGCTCACTGAGCGGCAAGACGTCGTGGTGTGCAGAATAGAGCGCTGGCCGCATCAGATCGTTCATGCCGGCATCGACAATCAGGAACGTCCGATCCGGTGCCGGTTTCAGATAAAGCGCCTCGGTCAGGAGCACGCCGGCATTCCCTGCCACAACGCGGCCCGGTTCGAGGATGAGCTCAATATCATGGCCTTCGGCGACCTCGCGGATCATCCCCGCATAATCAGCAGGAGAGGCCGGTGCGTCGCCGCTTTGGTAAGGAATGCCGAGACCGCCCCCAAGATCAATCCGCCGAATTCCGTGGCCATCGGCGCGCAGGGATAGTGCCAGGTCCAGCGTCTTGCGGAAGGCGGCCTGCATCGGCGCAAGGTCCCCGATCTGCGAGCCGATATGAACGTCGACGCCCACCATCTCGATGCCAGGAAGGCCGCGCGCACGCTCATAAAGACCCGGCGCATCTGCCCATGGCACGCCGAACTTATCGCCCGCCTTGCCCGTGGAGATGTTGGGATGCCCGCCTGCAGCCACATCCGGATTGACGCGCAGGGCCACTGGAGCGGTCTTTCCCATCTCCGCGGCGACAGAAGACAGCGCTTCAAGCTCGGCGCCGCTCTCTACGTTGAACTGGTGAATGCCAGCCGTCAGCGCGGCGGACATTTCGCTTCGGGTCTTTCCCACGCCCGAGAAAACGATCTTTCTCGCTGGAATCCCCGCAACGAGCGCGCGCTGCATCTCCCCAGCACTGACGACATCCGCGCCGCACCCTGCTTTTGCCAGCGTCGCCAGAACGCCAAGATTCCCATTCGCCTTCACCGAATAGGCGATGAGCGCATTCAGCCCGTCAAAAGCTTCGGCGATGACCCGCGCATGGCGCAGAAGCGTTGCCGTGGAATACACATAGCAAGGGGTGCCGATCTCATCAGCGATGGCGTCAAGCGCAACGTCCTCGCAATGGAGGCGTCCAGACTTGTAGGCAAAATGGTGCAAGGTCGGCTCAGCTCGGTTCTGCGTCCGACAGGCCGCCTTCGCCCACCTGCGCCGTCGGGGCAGAGCGCGGAATCTCGCCGCCCAGCGCATTCAGCTGCGGGCCATCTCCGCGTCCGGCAACCTCGACGAAAGCGTCAACCGGAACCGAAGCTGTCGGCCCGCCTGGCGTGGCCGTTACACCTGGCGTCGCGCATGCACTGGCCAGGCTGGCCGTGCCCGCAAACAGAAAGAGGCGCGTTCGTTTCATGGCCGGTCTCCTACTCGTCGCCATCCGGGCCGCCGAGCAGCTCGTCATCGGCATCGTTCAGCGCTTCCTGGGCCGCGCTGTTGGTTGTGTTGTTCTCAATCGGTGCGGCGGGCTCAAGGTCCTCAACGCGGGGCTCGCCGAAAAGCGGATCCGGCCGCTCCAACGGGCCGCGCAAGCCACAGGCTGAAAGCGCCGCAAAGGCCAACAGCGTCGCAGGGATCGCAAGGGTGCGTTTCATGGGTCAGGTCTCCGGCTTCAATCTCTGTTTCCATAGCGCGACCTGTTCGCGCACGCGAGCGGGGCTGGTCCCACCATAACTCGTTCGGCTCTCGACCGACGCCTCAACAGTCAGCACTGAATATACGGCGTCAGTGAGGCGGGGCTCAACCGTCTGCATCGCCTCCAATGGCAGGTCGGGCAGGTCGACACCGCGCCGCTCGGCTTCGGCGACCAGCGCGCCGGTGACGTGGTGCGCATCCCGGAACGGCAGGCCAAGCTCGCGCACCAGCCAGTCGGCAAGGTCGGTCGCCGTGGAAAAGCCATGGGCCGCTGCCGCGCGCATCGATGTTTCGTGGAACGTCATGGTTTCCACCATGCCCGTCATCGCTCGCACGCAAAGGTCGAATGTATCGAACGCTTCGAACGTCAGCCGCTTATCGTCCTGCAAATCCTTGGCATAGGCTAGCGGGAGCGCTTTCACAGCGCCCTGAACGCTTGCAAAGCTGCCTGCGATCAGGGCGGCCTTGGCGCGCGCAAGTTCGGCCGCGTCGGGATTGCGCTTTTGCGGCATGATCGACGACCCCGTCGACCAGGCGTCAGAGAGCGTTGCAAAGCCGAACTGGGCGCTGGTCCATAGCACGATCTCTTCGGCCAGCCTGGACAGGTGGGTTGCCGCGATTGCCAGCGCAGACAGCGCCTCCAGTGCGAAGTCCCGCGCGGAAACGGCATCCAGAGAGTTTGCCATGGGCCGGGCAAAACCGAGCGCCTCTGCCGTCATGTCCCGGTCAACGGGAAATCCTGTGCCGGCCAGTGCCGCTGCGCCAAGCGGGCTCTCATTCAGCCGCACTGCGCAGTCGGACAGTCTCGAGCGATCCCGTGAAACCATCTCCACATAGGCGAGCAAGTGATGGCCGAGCGTGACCGGCTGGGCGGTCTGCAAATGGGTAAAGCCGGGCATTACGCTGCCCGCATGCTCATCAGCGCGCACAAGCAACGCGGCCTGCAATTCAGCCAGTCCAGCTCCAGCTTCGTCCAGCGCCCGGCGCGTCCAAAGTCTGAAATCAGTGACGACCTGGTCGTTGCGCGAGCGCGCCGTGTGCAACCGGCCCGCTGGTTCCCCCACAATAGCCTTAAGCCGGGCTTCAATATTCATATGAATGTCTTCAAGATCGCGCCGGAACTCGAACGCTCCGGTGCGGATCTCGGCAATCACCTGGTCCAGACCGGACTGGATCGCCTCATTGTCGGCCTGGCTGATGATCTCCATTTCCGCAAGCATGTCGGCATGGGCGCGGCTGCCGGCGACGTCTTCCTCGGCCATTCGCTTGTCGACATCGATTGAGGCATTGATGGCTTCCATGATGTTGCTCGGACGCGCGGCGAAGCGTCCGCCCCACATCGACTGGCCTTTGCCCTCACGCTCGCCCATATCCGCATCCTGCCTGACTGGAGTGTATGATGCCGTCGTCCATGACCCGCTACATCTATGCCGGCCTGTTTCTGGTCGGTTTGATCGCCATTGTCTACGCGTGGAGCGCCGCAGCGGGCGGGGTTCAGTCCGGAATTGCGCTCGCGAAGCACCAAACAGGCGAATTGTCCGGCCTTGATTTCGAAACGGCAGGCAATTCAGCGCCCGAAGACGCCTTTCTGGATCCGGAAGGGGAGGCGACCGCCTTCTCCGCGTTCGAGGGCAAGACAATCCTTGTCAATTTCTGGGCGACGTGGTGCGGGCCGTGCGAGCGCGAACTGCCTTCGCTTGGCGCGCTACAGACCGCTCGCGGAAGCGATGGGTTCGAGGTTATCGCCGTAAGTGTCGATGGCGAGGCCGATGCCGATTATGCGAGGGAACGCCTTGCAGAATTGACCGGGGGCACGCTCAGCTTCTTCCACGCCCCGGACTACAAGCCTGTCTACGGCGCGGGCGTGCGCGGCTTTCCGACCACGATCCTCTATGGCCCAGATGGAAGCGAAATTGCCCGCCTCGCCGGCGAAGCCGACTGGGCCAATTACGAAGCTATTGCCTTCATTGATGACGCTTTGGCCATGGCGGCCAGCCAATAGGCCGCTAAGCCAAGCCTATCGCGTCGGGACCGGGGCATCGCCCGAATAATCGTAGAAACCCCGGCCCACCTTTCGGCCGAGCCATCCGGCTTCGACATATTTTACCAGCAGGGGACAGGGTCGGTACTTGGTGTCCGCGAGGCCGTCATGCAGCACTTGCATGATCGACAGGCAGGTATCGAGCCCAATGAAATCGGCCAGCGTCAGCGGCCCCATCGGATGGTTCGCACCAAGACGCATCGCCGTGTCGATGGCCTCAACAGAGCCGACGCCTTCGTACAGCGTGTAGACCGCTTCATTGATCATCGGCACGAGGATCCGATTCACGATGAAGGCCGGATAGTCTTCGGCATTGGTGGTGGTTTTGCCCAGCCGATCGGCGAAATCCTTAGCCATTGTGTAGGTTTCGTCGTCGGTTGCGAGGCCGCGGATCACCTCCATCAGCTTCATCAGCGGCACCGGATTCATGAAGTGAAGACCGATGAACTTCTCTGGCCGGTCCGTCGCCGCAGCCAGGCGCGTGATCGAGATGGATGAGGTGTTTGTTGCCAGGAACGCCTTATCGGAGACGACCTCGCACACGCCGGAGAAAATCTTCTCTTTGACTTCGCGGTTCTCCGTTGCAGCCTCGATCACAAGGTCTGCGGTTTCAAAGGCTTTCAGGTCGGTGGACGTCGTGATGCGGCCGATGCCAGTCGTCATGTCTTCTGGCGTAATCATGTCGCGGGCGACCTGTCGGCCCATATTCCGGTCAATAGTCTTTAGCGCCTTGTCGAGCGCATCGGCAGACAAGTCACTGATGACGACGTCATAACCGGCAAGCGCGGCCACATGGGCGATCCCATTGCCCATCTGTCCGGCTCCGACAACGCCTACGGTCTTGATATTAGCCATTGGGAAAACTCCGCGGCCAGGGACGAAAACGAACCTGCAGGATGATTGTGCAGTGCCGAAAAGATCAACCCCTGCTGTCACTCAAAGGCGCAAACCGTGCGCCCGTGTCGCGAAAGCGTCACAGGCTGCTGTCGGGCTCTGGCGATGGGAGCGGCTTCAGGCGATCGATGAGCGCGCCCGTGAACAAAAGCAGCGTGAGCAGGAATCCTGCCCACGGACCGGCCTCTGAAAAAGCCGATGCTGCGCCAGCAATCGAACTGACCAACACAGCGCAGACGCCAAACCAGATCGAACGCCTCGTGATGACCTTCTCGCTCGGCGTTAAAGACAACACGTCGGCTTTTGACAGGGCGTGAGCGTACATAATCGTCATCAGCGTGCGGATGATGACGTATCCGGCAAAGTACCAGCCCATGATGATACCGGCTTGCCGGTGTGTGCTGACGCCCATCGCCTCCATACGGCTCCAGTCGCCCATCTGGCCAAGAATGAAGGCGAACAAGCTGTCGAAAATGAACCGCAACGGATAGGCGATAAACAGGATGAACAAAAGCAAAGCCGCGTTCAGCCCGATTATTGTGGCGTCGGCCAGTCCGTACCGGCGGAAAAAGGTGAAATGCGAATTCCAGATCGACAGGAGAAGCGCGAATGCCCCGGCCACTGGGATGATGTTGATCATGTGCCCCTGCAGCGCCGTGAACGTCTCCGGCGGCGTCGAAGCAGACACCATCATGCCAAGCGCGAGCGCGAAAACGATGTCCGACAGGTTTTCGATCCGCGTGACCGAGTCGCCGCGCCAGTGAAAGTGCGGGTCGTGGTCTACCGCTGCACTGATCGCCTGTCTCAGCATGCCGTCGTCCTCAATGCCTTCGTTGAAGCAGAGCGTGTTCGCTCTGGCGGCTTCCTGTCAACGCATGGCACCTGAAATGGAAAACGGGCGCGACCCTGAGGATCGCGCCCGCTGAACAAACTCAAGCTTGCCGGCCCTAGAGGGCGTCCGTGAGTTCCGGCACAGCCGCGAAGAGGTCGGCGACAAGGCCATAGTCCGCGACCTGGAAGATCGGCGCTTCTTCATCCTTGTTGATCGCGACAATGATTTTGGAATCCTTCATACCCGCAAGGTGCTGGATCGCGCCAGAGATGCCGACGGCCACATACAGCTCGGGCGCGACGATCTTGCCGGTTTGCCCGACCTGGTAGTCGTTCGGCGCATAGCCCGCATCGACGGCAGCGCGCGATGCGCCCACGGCCGCGCCAAGCTTGTCGGCCAGCGGGATGATGTACTTGTTGAACTCTTCCTCTGAGCCAAGCGCGCGGCCACCGGAGACCACGCGCGTTGCGGCGGTCAGCTCGGGACGATCGCTCTCGACGATTTCCTCAGATACGAACTCGGATTTGAAAGGACCGGTTGGCGCGTCTGCCGTTTCAACCGACGCAGAGCCGCCTACACCGGCTGCTTCGAAGGCCGTTCCACGTACGGTCACGACCTTCTTCGCATCGGACGACGTCACCGTCATGATCGCGTTACCGGCATAGATTGGGCGTTCGAACGTATTGGGATCGATGACATCGGTAATGTCGGACAGCTGCATAACGTCGAGTTTTGCGGCGATGCGCGGCGTTACGTTCTTGCCCATTGTCGTTGCGGGCGCGAAGAGGGCGTCATAGTCGCCCATCATCGGCACGATCAGCGCTTCCATCGCTTCAGCAAGCTGCTTCTCGTAAGGCGCGCCATCGGCGTGCACGACTTTACGCACCCCTTCGATTTTTGCGGCTTCAGCGGCCACATCACCAGCGCCATTGCCGGCGACGAGCACATCGACATCGCCGCCGAATTTCAGCGCTGCGGTTACGGTTTTGTTGGTTGCGTCCGACAGCGACGCATTGTCATGATCTGCGAGAACCAGAACGGCCATTAAACGGCTCCTGCGGCTTTGAGTTTGGAAACGAGCGTTGCGACGTCTTCGACCTTTTCGCCAGCCTCGCGGACGGGCGGCTCGGTCACTTTGACGACGGAGAGGCGCGGCGCGATGTCGACGCCGTAGTCACCTGGCGCCTTTTCATCGATCGGCTTCTTCTTTGCCTTCATGATGTTCGGCAGCGAAGCGTAACGCGGTTCGTTGAGACGAAGGTCCGTGGTGACAACCGCCGGGCCTTCGAGGGCAACGGTTTGCAGACCGCCATCCACTTCGCGTGTGACATGCACCTTGCCGCCTTCGGATTTCACTTCCGACGCAAATGTGCCCTGCGGCCAGCCGAGCAGCGCTGCAAGCATCTGTCCGGTCTGGTTGCTGTCGTCGTCAATGGCCTGCTTGCCAAGCACGACGAGATCAGGGCTTTCTTCCTCAACGATCTTGGCGAGAATTTTCGCAACCGCCAACGGTTCTACAGTCTCGTCCGTCTTGACCAGGATGCCGCGGTCAGCGCCCATGGCGAGCGCGGTGCGCAGCGTTTCCTGGGCTTGCTGCGGCCCGATCGAGACAGCAACGACTTCCGTCGCCGTTCCGGCCTCTTTCATGCGCACGGCCTCTTCGACGGAAATCTCGTCGAAGGGGTTCATGGACATTTTCACGTTAGCGAGATCGACGCCGGTCTGATCCGGCTTCACGCGCACTTTGACGTTGTAATCAATGACCCGCTTGACGGGGACGAGCACCTTCATCGGCTGGCTCCAGGTTTGGTGTTTCCTCGGGCGCAAGCGTAACGCGCAGATGCGCAATCGCCTACCGTTTCTGCGTTGCTATCGGGCGGATTCATTGGAATCAAGCTTTCCCTTGACGTTAGCGTCAATCTGTCCCGCGAATTGGGTCACGATCGATTGGCCCCGGGAACCCATTTCACGTCTTTTTCGCCATTCCCATTTGCGGCTCGCCCCGCCACGAACATCCAGTCAGACAAGCGGTTGATGTAGGCCAGGGCAGGGGCGCTCACGGTTTCGCCGTCCATAGCAGCCAGTTCCGCGACCCCCCGTTCGGCCCGCCTGCACAGCGTGCGCGCAACATGCAGCTGCGTCGCAAGCGGTGTCCCGCCGGGCAGGATGAAACTGTCCAGCGGCGGAATATCCGCATTCATTGCGTCAATTTCCTGCTCCAGCCGCTCAACCTGCGCCGGGATGATGCGCAAGGGCTCCCACTCCATTTTTTGACCGCGATCGGGCGTCGCAAGGTCCGCGCCGAGATCGAACAGATCGGTCTGGATG
>JBCBWQ010000041.1:0-15313 GCA_039817025.1 Pseudomonadota bacterium
GCGACAGTTGGGATTTTCACTTCGACGCCAATCTCCGCGCCCCCGTAACGCTTGCTCGTAACCTTGCTAACGCACTGCCCGACGACGAGAAAGCACTGGTGGTGAACCTCATCGACCAACGGGTGTGGAAGTTAAATCCGCAGTTTTTCACTTACACACTTTCCAAGGCCGCCTTGTTGACAGCAACGAAGACCCTCGCACAAGCCCTAGCGCCAAATGTGCGCGTGGCTGGTATCGGGCCGGGTCCGACGCTCGCGAGTATCCACCAGACAGCAGGGGATTTCGCGGACGAACAGCGAAACACGCTGACCCAATCGGGCTCCAACCCGGACGAGATCGTGAAAGCACTTCGATTCTTGATTTCCTCTGAGGCGGTTACTGGACAGATGATCGCCAGCGACGGAGGTCAGCACTTGATGTGGCAGACGCCGGACGTGCCGGTCTAGGCTTATGGATTTCTCCTCAGATACCTCCGCCCCTGCGCATCCGGCGGTCTTGCAAGCAATCGCCGGGGTCAATCATGGCTATGCTCCAAGCTATGGTGCGGACAGTTCGACCGAAACGCTGACAGCATTGCTTGCGAATAAGCTTGGAACAGAAGACTTCGACGTCTGGCTCACTGCTTCAGGAACTGCTGCCAACGCCCTCGCACTGGCGGCAATATGCCCTCCCACGGCGTCCATTCTATGCCACGAAGAGGCGCATATAGAGCGCGACGAGCGCGGTGCTCCGGAGTTCTTTTCCGGTGGGGCAAAGCTGGCCCTATTGCCGGGACAAAACGGTCAGATTGATAGGGAACAGTTGAGGCGAGCACTGGGTGCCATCGACCGCAGCTTCGTGCATGAAACGCCGCCTACGGTTCTCTCACTCACGAATCTGACCGAATGCGGCACCGCATATAGTACCGATCGAATTGGCGAATATGCCGACCTCGCCCACGAGAATGGCCTGACGGTTCATCTCGACGGGGCGAGGTTGGCGAACGCGCTCGTATCGCAACGAGCGACGCTCGCGGACATGACATGGCGAGCGGGTGTAGACGTCTTGACGTTGGGACTGACAAAAACAGGTGCAATGGGCTGTGAACTCATAGTTCTGTTCGGCGCTCAGCGATCTCGATTTGGAGACTTGAGAGCGCGCGCGAAGCGTGCCGGTCACATGCCGCCCAAATTGCGATATCTCGCGGCGCAAGGAATTGCCCTGTTTCAGGATGATCTCTGGCTCGAACTGGCAGCTCAGGCGAATTGCTTCGCACAGCAGCTCGCTGAAACCCTATGCGCTGCCGGCGGCGCCACACTCGCCTACCCCGTCGATGGCAACGAAGTCTTTGTTCACCTTCCCAAAACCGTGGTCGGTAGGCTTCGGGATGCAGGTGCTAAATTCTACCCATGGCCGGGTGGGAGTCACCGCTTTGTTTGTAGCTGGGCGACTATGGAAGACGACATCGGTTCCGTGCGAGCCGTTCTATCCAGCTAGTCGATCCGCATCGCAATAAAGGCGACGGGATCGCCATTGGAGTAGTTCAGCGCGTAGTACTGGCTGCTTTCGCTGACTTGCCGTTCGGCGGCCAACGCATCCGTTCGGAGCTTCTGAAGGGCTGGGGGACCAGCAGGGTCTTCTAGATTGATCAGGAACACTGCTGGAAACCCGTCTTTGGTCTCCGGGATCGCCACAACGGACTCAGGCGGATGTAGGTTTTGCGTGCCGACGGTCATAACGTAGCTGGGCTCCGCATATCCAACTGCCACAACGCGATTCGGGCTCACCCGGCCATCGTCGCAAGTCTTCGAAGGTAGACCACAGACATCCGACAAGGCGATTTGCGCCGTCACAGTTGGTTGAACCCAGACCTGGCTTGGCAGGAACACCGCGCGGGCATGCCAGCAGATAAAGATGCTTGCGAGGATCCCTGCGCCAATCGACGCTGTCACGCGGTTCACGAGAAACAGCGCAACAGCTGCGACCAACGCTGCTGCACCTATTCCCCAAAGCCAATAGCTCGGCATGGCCAGATATGGTGACCACGCATTCATGACTTGCTCTGAACTAATTGTTTTGAAGTCTCCAGCCGCCTCGGTCATGACCAGTTTGGCAACCGCTGGGTGCGACACAGCAATCAGTGCGCCGCCGCCCAGCGCAAACAAAATCGCCGATGCAAACCGGCTGACCTTGGCGCGTGCTCCCGACATCAGTTCGACGGCGGCGAATCCGCAAAGCAAAGCAAACGCCGGATAGGCAGGAAGGATGTAGTGGCTAAGCTTGGTCAGGAGCAATTCAAAGAATATCCAGGTCGGCACAGCCCACGCCACGAGATATTTAAGGCCTGCGTAGGCTTCATCGCGTCCGGCCTGAACATGGGGCGCATTGGCAATTCCATCGAGCGGCGCGAGTCCCGCTCGCAGGTCTGCGGCCTTTGTTCTGATCGCCTGCCACGTCAGAACAATCATTGGCGCAAACAGGAGGCTACCCGGGAAAAACCACGCCGGAATGTGAAGTAAGTGGTAGCCCGGCAATCCGCCATGCCCCTCGGAGGCGCTTACGAGCTTGTCTTTGAGGTCCTTTCCAACTGCGCCTTGAACGTATTGCCCATCGGTCGCGAGTTGAATCCAGATGAACCATGGCAGGACTAAAATGACGAAGAGAGCTGGACCCGGCCACCAGAGAAGGCTGCGCATCCAGTCGTGTTTTCGGCCATCCCAAACGTAGAGCACCGCCATCGCAAACGCGGCGACCATCGGCGTGACCGGACCCTTGATAAGAAAGCCCAAACCCATAGCCAGCCAGAACAGCAGCGCGAGCCGCTTGTCATTGTCCTGTCGAATGTAAAGCCGCGCGAGAGCACCCATCCCGAGCGTGGTCAAGAAAACGAGGACTCCATCGGTTTTTGAGATATGGGCTTCGGACGTGAGCAGTAGCGTTGCGCCAAACATCGCCGCGCCTAGAAAAGCAGCGCGGCGACCAATCAGCACGAGGCCGCACCAGAACGCAGCCAACGTCGCGAGTGATGCGCCGATCCAGCTTGGCACGCGATAGCTCCAGATCTGCAGATCTTCTGCGTCTGAGAAAGCGGCCGTCGCGCCCGCTTGCAGCCAATGAATGCCGGCCGGCTTCTTATTTCTCAGCTCGTCCTGATAACGAATTCGGATGTAGTCGCCGGTTTCAAGCATCTGCTTCGATGCTTGTGCGAAGCGGCTTTCATCGCGGTCCAGGGCCGGCAATGAGAAAACGCCTGGTGCCGCTGACGTGAACGTTAGCAGGAAGAGAATTATCCAGGCCTTCCAGCCGGAAGAGAGGCGATCAAGCGCGGTCATCGTGACGCTCTTAAACGGTCGAGTGCGATCCGTCTCCCCGATTTAGCGCCTCGCTACGCGGCAAGGTGTTAGCAAGCCTCGCTTTTCGGCGTCGCCAACGCTAAGAGAAGCGCGCTTCCGCTCCGTTCGAAAGGTCTGTCTGTGTCCGAATCACTGGAATTTTCTGTCGTAGTGCCGGTCCACAATGAGTCAGGCAACGTTGAGTCGCTCATTCGTGAAATCGCTGCTGCCCTGGACGGGCGCGCTTACGAAATGATTTTCGTGGATGATGCCTCAACGGACGACACGCGAGCAGCGATGGTTGCGCTGAAGGATGCTTTTCCGGCATTGCGCGTCCTCAGTCATCGCTCGAATGCCGGACAGTCTCGAGCGATCCGCACCGGCATTCTTGCTGCCCATAGTCCCGTTGTCGGTACGCTTGACGGGGATGGACAGAACGACCCAGCCGATCTGCCGGACCTGTACCGCGCTTTGACGCGAACTGACGCGCCCCATGACCTCGCCATGGTGATGGGACGGCGTGCGAGCCGAAAGGATACAGCATGGAAACGGTTTGGCAGCCGGTTGGGAAATGGCGTTCGCAAACAGCTCCTTAAAGACGATTGCGATGACTCCGGCTGTGGCATCAAGGTAATGCGTCGGGATGCCTTCGTCCGGCTCCCCTATTTCGACCACATGCATCGCTATATGCCAGCGCTGATGGGAGCGGAGGGTTATCGCGTCGAATTCAGGGATGTGAATCACCGCGAACGGGGCGCTGGAGCATCGAAGTATACAAACTTTGGCCGGCTATGGGCTGCGCTCTCAGATCTGCGCGGCGTTATGTGGCTGATTGGGAGGCGCAGAAACCCCGCAGGCCACGACGAGTTCTAATGCCCAACTCGGCTCATGATGAATTCTGCACGCGCCGAAGGCGCAATTTGTGGAACATGAATAAGGTCGTATCCAAGAGACTCATATCCGTTACGAACTTGGTTCCCAAACGCAGTCGCTTCGTCCGACGTCGCGCGGCGTTCTGCGTCTTGCGTGTAGATCTCCGGCCAATGCGGAAACCAGAAGACGAATGTAAGCGGGCGGGTCGAACACGCTTGTAAAGTGGCGCTGTCGTCCAGATCGTAGTGTGCCGCAAATCCGATGAGATCGGGAACACTTCTATCGAAAATAACCGTCTGATCTGTGTTTTTGGTTTCGTCGTAGTCGCGGCATGCAAGGTCCAGCATAAGGGAGACGAAGAGAGCTGGATCCTGCTCTCCAGTCCCTCGGCCGCCAGAGGCCCGCTGGCGCGCCAGCACGCGTCGAGCCGCCTCCGGTACGACTGTCCTCGACTTCTTCAGTAGATCTGAAACAGTCGATTTTCCGGATCCTGGCGGTCCCGTGAGCACGATTTGTCTATTGAGTGTCATCTGCGTCCCTTTTCTGCAACACATGAGAACGCTCGTCAGCGGCAGAGCAATGAAGTAAAGCTATTGCTTAACGAAGCAGGCTGAGACCGCTAAACCATGTCGACGAAACACGTGTTCACGGCCGCTGCGGCCGCGAGGATGGAAGAAAAACGGCGAAACCGGTCCGCAGGAAGCGGTCCCGACAATCCTAGAGGGGGTTTAATGCGCGCTCTATTCAGTGTCTTTCCGCTGCTGGTCATCCCAGTCGCTATTTACAACATCATCGCTTTGACGGTGGGCGGCGACGTTGCCCCGCCAACAGGATTGGAAGGTGCCGAGCCGATAACCGCGACAGCGCCCCTGCTGGATCGACTGAATGCAACCATGCTGTCGCTTCCGATGATTTCAGGTGTTGTCTGGAAACTGAGCGCCGGTGACGTGCTTATGGTGCTCGCAATCAGTTTGCTTTTCTTAGAGGTCCTGAAGTCCACCAGCACAGGCACCGCAACGATTATGAACCATGCTGTTTCCATGATCCTCTTCATCGTCTGTTTGATTGAGTTTTTACTGTTCCCAAATTTCGCGACGTCGGTGTTCTTCATGTTGACGATCATCACGCTGCTCGATGTGCTCGCAGGTGTTGTCGTGACGATTGTGTCTGCGCGCCGCGACTTCGCTGTTGGTGAAGGCTTCAGCGGCTGAACACCAGGATCAAAACGAAAACAAAAAAGCCCCGCCGGTGAGCGGGGCTTTTCTTTGTCTGAGTAGGGCGTCGCCTACTCTTCGTCTTCGGCGAACAATTCGTCCTTGGAAACCGTTGTTTCCGAAACATCGGCTTCGCCCAGTATGTGATCGACGACCTTTTCCTCGTAGATCGGAGCCCGCACCTGCGCCTGCGCCTGTGGGTTTTTCTGGAAAAACTCTATGACCTCACGTTCCTGCCCCGGGAATTGGCGCGCTTGCTGAACGAGAGCGTTCTGCACTTCCTGCTCTGTGATCTGGACGTTGTTTAGTCGGCCAATTTCGGCAAGGACAAGGCCGAGGCGAACACGCCGCGCCGCGATTTTCCGGTAATCATCCGTTAGGTCTTCCTCGGATTTCGCAGCGTCTTCTTCGCTAAGGCGTCCGGCTTGCTTTTCCTGCTCGAGTTGTTGCCAGATCTGTGCAAATTCCTGGTCGACCATCTTCGGCGGCAGGTCGAAGTCATGGGCCTCATCGAGTGCATCAAGCAGCGATCGTTTAGCTTTTGCGCGCGAGGCTTGACCGTACTCCGTTTCAATCTGCGTCTTGACGATGGCTTTGAGTGCATCGAGATCTTCGACGCCGAGGCCTTTTGCAAAGTCATCGTCGATGTCTGGTGTTTTTGGGGCGCGAACTTCGTGCACTTTCACTTCGAAGACAGCTTCTTTGCCCGCAAGATCGGCGGCCTGATAGTCTTCAGGGAACGTGACAGTCACGTCTTTTTCTTCGCCAGTCTTCACGCCGACCAGCTGTTCCTCGAAACCCGGGATGAACCGTCCTGAGCCGAGTACCAGTGTTTGCTGTTCGGCAGATCCGCCTTCGAAAGCTTCTCCATCGATCCGACCGACAAAGTCCATGACGACGGCATCATCGTTCCGCGCCTTCGCGGTCTTCCCGCGCGGCTCATATTGGATGTTGGACTCAGCGATGGCTTTCAGCCGTTCATCCATCTCTTCGTCTGTGATCTCAGCAACAGGCCGGTCTACTTTCAGGCTCTTGATGTCGACCGGCTCGAACTCCGGCATGACATCGACGTGAAGGCTGTAGGACAGATCAGCCTTGCCATCGAGGACTTCATCCATTGCGCCGTCGAGCTGAACATCGGGTTCAGATGCTGGACGGACTTCCGCGTCCTCAATCGCTTTTTCGTTGGTGTCTTTGACGATACCTTCGATGAGCTCACCCATCAGTGACTTGCCGAACATCCTTTTGACGTGGCTCGCAGGTACTTTACCGGGGCGAAAGCCTTTCAAGTTCATCTGAGGGCGGATTTCTTCGATCCGCGCATCCAGTTTCTTTTGGAGCTCGGAGGCGGAGACCTTTACCGCGAACGTCCGGCTTAGGCCTTCGGCCTGTGTTTGGGTGACTTCCATGTCCAGCTTCCTTGAGGGCTCCGCATTTGCCGCAGCGGCCCTATCTCATTGAATTCCTCTGAAGGCGCGGCTTATGTCACAGCAAAATCGCCCTGTCCACGCGGGCAATCACTGCTGAGCCTGGTGCGGATGGAGGGACTCGAACCCCCACGCCTCTCGGCGCCAGAACCTAAATCTGGTGCGTCTACCAATTTCGCCACATCCGCAGGTTGACGGTCGCTATAGAAAGAGCGGTGGTCAGCGTCAATGAATGCCGCTCAGCTGGTCAAAGGACGCGTGTGATGCCCTCACCGCCGCGTTCAGACACGCGCAATTCACTGCCCTCCCCTTCAAGAATAGTGATAGAGCAGTGACCGGGTCGGAACACGACGGCTCGGTCGTCATCGTCAAGCGCACTTACGATGGCGTTTATCGCCACAAAATGGGTAAACACGGCGGCTCCGCTCGGCATCTCACGGATTGCCTCAAGCGTTTTTGCACGCCAGGCCAGGAGCTCAGAGCCGCCATCCTGCCAGTTGCCCGCCATTATGCCTTTCAACCAAGCGACACGGTCTGGAACGCCTTCTGGCGTTTCGACTTCGGACACCCTAGCCTCTACGCGCGCTGTCAGGCTGGCAGACAACTCAAGCGCGGACGCTGTTTCTCTGCATCGAGCCATTGGGCTTGTAACGATCGATGAGGCTCCCAGCTCAACCAATCGAACAGCCGCAGCCGTCGCTTGCTTTTTCCCCGCTTCGCTTAAGCCGGGATCAGGATGATCCCCCCAGCCCGCGGCCGCTTCACCGTGGCGAATTAGATAGATCACGCAGCGGCCAGTAATTCTGCAGCGTTGCCCATTCGATCGATCTCAGCGAGGACTCGCAGGTATGTCTCAGGCGGTCTGATACCCAGGTCTTTTCTGACGTCTTCGAGTGGACGCGGGAGCAATTCCAAAATGTCCTGCTCGATAATGTTTTTCGCAGCTTCGCCGTTGCGTCGTCCTTCATGGAAACAGGCCATCACATCGAGATTACGTGGCATGGACTTTCGAATTTGCCGCGTCCCCATGTATCCGATGAACAGTACACCAAAGCCGCCACCGGCCTGAGCGTGTGTAAAGCCAAGCAAAGCCGCTTCACCCAACGCATCCCGGCCATACCCGCTCAGAACATGGAACATATCGTGCGTGTCTCGCTTACGATTTCCATACCATCCGACAAGATCGTCTGACGTATCAGGGAACACGGTGTTGGACTCATCCACAAGCCCCTGCGCTGTCAGCCCTTCCTGTTTCATGAAGCGAATGTAAGCCGCACCAACGCTATTTTGGGGCAGGTCCCCAAGTCCGCCGTGATCATCAAGGATTGCAGGAAGGCTCCGGCGTTCGCGAATGCGCCGCGCACCCGAATCCGATTGAGCAAAACGATCAAGTTCGCAGAGCAGATGGTCGCCATTCAACGCGCGAATGATGTGAAAGACCTGTTCAGTATCTTCCTTGTTAGCGATCAATCGCTTCATGCGTCGCATTGCTTCCAGCGGCCGATAACGCGGCTTTGGACGTTCGGGATCTAAAATCGCCGGGTCACTGAAATCCAGATACGTCGCCATGCGCTGGTCCTCCAAGTCCCAACAGTACCATCGGGATGCCTTCAAAACAATGACGCCCGCGTCACCGTTTCACGCTGCCTAATTTGTGAGCGCTTTAGCAATTTTATTGTGCATTCATCATCGCTTGCATCGCAGGCGCACGGCAATGCTCGCAAGGAGAGTGCGCGCCGCTTAAGCAGCCATCCATATCTCAAGACCTTGAGGAGAGGCGGATGAAAAAGATCGAGGCGATCGTTAAACCGTTCAAGCTCGACGACGTTAAGGAGGCTCTGCACGAAGTAGGCCTTCAGGGGATGACGGTGTTGGAGGCCAAGGGGTTTGGAAGACAGCGTGGTCACACAGAGCTGTATCGCGGCGCTGAGTACGTCGTTGACTTTCTGCCAAAACTGAAAATCGAAATCGTCGCAGCCGACAGCGCCGTGGATAGTGCCATCGAAGCGATCACCAAAGCGGCACATACGGGCAAAATTGGTGATGGAAAGATCTTTATCTCTGACATCGCAGAAACCGTTCGCATTCGGACTGGCGAACGTGGTGAATCCGCGCTCTAGTCCGCCAGTAACTCAGTAACGCAGAAGCCAGAACTAATTTGGAGGATGTAATGTCAGACGACATTCTGAAAATGATGAAAGAACGCGACGTCGAGTTTGTCGACTTACGCTTCACCGACCCGCGCGGTAAAATGCAGCACGTCACCTTCGACAAAGGCATGATTGACGAAGACTTTTTCGCCGATGGCCAGATGTTCGATGGATCGTCCGTTGCGGGCTGGAAAGCCATCAATGAGTCAGACATGAACTTGGCACCCGACGTTGCCACAGCTGCCATCGACCCATTTTTTCAGCAAACTACGCTGGCGATTTTCTGCGATATTCTCGATCCGATCACGGGCCAAGCTTACAATCGCGACCCACGCATGACGGCCAAAAAGGCGGAAGCATATCTGCAATCGTCAGGCGTGGGAACAACCGCATTTTTCGGTCCCGAAGCTGAATTCTTCGTGTTCGATGATGTGCGTTGGTCGTCCGAGCCACACAAGACTGGCTACAGCTTCGATTCAACCGAACTGCCTGCCAACACCGATCGTGAGTATGAGGTCGGCAATATGGGGCACCGCCCTGGCCCCAAGGGCGGTTATTTTCCGGTCCCGCCCGTCGATTCCGAACAAGATATGCGTTCCGAAATGCTGACGGTCATGGGTGAGCTTGGCCTCAAGCCAGAAAAGCACCACCACGAAGTGGCTCCTGCCCAGCATGAACTCGGTATGATGTTCGCGACGCTCACGAAAATGGCGGACAATCTGCAGCTCTATAAGTACGTCATCCACAACGTCGCCGCATCATACGGCAAAACAGCGACGTTCATGCCGAAGCCCTACTTCAACGACAATGGGTCCGGAATGCACGTCCACCAGTCGATCTGGAACGGCGATTCGCCGCTCTTTGCGGGTGATCGCTATGCTGGGCTGTCAGACACTTGCCTGCATTACATCGGTGGGATCATCAAACATGCGCGCGCGCTGAACGCGCTTACGAACGCATCGACGAACTCATACAAGCGACTTGTCCCAGGTTTCGAAGCGCCGGTTATGCTGGCTTACTCAGCGCGCAACCGCTCCGCATCTATTCGTATTCCATTCGGATCAAGCCCCAAGGCGAAGCGGATCGAGACTCGCTTCCCGGATCCGACTGCGAACCCGTATCTGGCTTTCGCCGGTCTCCTCATGGCCGGTCTCGACGGCATTGAAAACAAGATCGATCCGGGCGAAGCCATGGACAAAGACCTGTACGACCTTCCACCGGAAGAAGCAGCGTCCATCCCTCAAGTTTGTGGCTCGCTCCGCGATGCGCTTGATGCCTTGGATGGGGACCGTGAATTCCTCAAAAAAGGCGGAGTCTTTGACGACGACCAGATCGATGCGTATATCGAGCTGAAGATGGAAGAAGTTATGCGTCTCGAACTTCACCCTCACCCGGTTGAGTTCGACATGTATTACAAGGTCTGATCAGGGCATAGCTGCCTGAACAGATGCGTAGAGTAGGAAGCGCCGGGGATTTCCCCGGCGTTTTCATGTTTGCGACATAGTTTTTCGGCTAATCGGCAACGATGCTCCAATCACTGATTTTCTGGGGAAGCTGGCTCTACTTTCCTGCGATGGTAGCGGGCGTGGTGCTGCTTCGCGCATCTTCTGGTCTGCGTGCGCGCATCGCAATCACCTGCATAATGCTCGGATTGTCGGTTTTAGCCTACGCTCGGTTCGTGGAACCCCGCATCCTGCTGGTCGAAGAGCGACGTCTGGACTTGGCACCGGCAGCAAGCGAAACAACCGATATCCGCATTGCACTGATCGGCGATCCTCACTACGGCATTTTTCGAAACGCCATGCCGATGGACCGCATCGTGGAGCGCGTTCGGGAAGAAAAGGCTCAGGCGCTCTTTATAGCTGGGGACCTGACCTACTTCCCCGACCCAGACATGATCTATGAGCATTTTGAGCCGCTGCAGGATCTGGACATCCCAGTCTTCGCCGTAATGGGCAACCATGACGTAGGTATTGGCGGTCACGATCTGTCCGCTCCAGTTCTGAGGGCACTCAATCGGCTCAATGTACAGACCGTGGAGAACCGAGCCGTACAAGCTCAAATTGGGGAGGCGACAGTTATTGTGGCGGGGGCATCTGACCTGTGGCAGCGCGCCTATGATTTCGGCTTCAGTACCAACCTACCTGAGGACAAAGCGACGCTACTGCTCGTTCACAATCCTGATACGGCTGCCGTCGTTCCCGAAAGCTTTGACTACGATCTTATGCTCGCCGGCCACACCCATGGCGGCCAAATCCGCCTTCCCCTCGTCTACAAGTTCGTTATCCCGACCATCCACCCTTTCGACAAGGGGTTACACACGGTCGGTTCGAGTTCGAATCAGAGACTCGTCTACGTGACGCCAGGCACCGGAATGATTGGCCTGCCCATGAGATTTCT
This sequence comes from Pseudomonadota bacterium, assembly GCA_039817025.1. Classification (GTDB taxonomy): domain Bacteria; phylum Pseudomonadota; class Alphaproteobacteria; order Caulobacterales; family Hyphomonadaceae; genus JANQQC01. Next base: position 11,376 of record JBCBWQ010000041.1, read on the forward strand.
GATCCCGCCACAGATCGACGTTCTCACGCTGTCCGTGCCACTAGACCGTGAAGCTCAGGACCTAGAGAGCCTTCGTAGATAGGCTTTTCCAGCTTTTGCGCGATTAGACTGTGACGCAAGGAACGCACTGAACACGCCAATGGATGTGTCAGGCTCCTTTCCATCAGCAAGGCGATCGATTTGAGCGGCGTACCACCCCATCATTCCAAAGCCATTGATGGATTGAATGAGACCGATTGGTGAATTCGGACCGAGCCAGCGTGAGGGCCCTAGCCGAAGACTTTGTTCAATTGCGTCGATAGACTGCGCTTCGTTGCTCAAAAGCTGTCTTGGTGCGTCTGGGTTAGAGCAGAGCGGTCGTCCGAGGCCGATAAAATCAGCTTCGCCGTCCTCAAGTACGCCATCCATGGCGGCTTTGGTTCGAAATCCGCCGGTGACCATTACCGGCATTCTGGCGCGGCCCTTCACCAATTTGGCGTAGACAGAGAAGTAAGCTTCCCGGGCCCTTGTGCTCTCTCGCACATTATCCTGAGCACCACCTTCCAATCCGTCCATACCCGCCATTCGCGGCTGCTCATAGTTCCCACCGGAGACTTCCAGAAAATCGAGCCCCTCAGCGTTCAGGAGGTCCACAACCTGGAGACAGTCATCAAAGCTGTATCCACCCTTCTGGAAATCAGACGAGTTCAATTTGACTCCAACAGCAAACGTTCCTCTTGCCTCTCGTTTGGCTGCGCGCACGATCTCGATCAACAGCCGCGACCTTGCTTCCAGCGAACCGCCCCAATGGTCCTCGCGGCGGTTCGCTAAGGGCGAAAGGAACTGGCTGATCAGGTAACCGTGCGCGGCATGGATCTGGACTCCATCGAATCCAGTCGCTTGCATGACCCGTGTGGCGTTGCCGAAGGCAGCGATCGTTTCGTGTATTTCCGCGTCTGTCATGGCGCGCGGCTGTGCAAACTGGCCGCCCGGTAATTTAACGGACACTGCGCTTGGCGCTTGTGGTCGACTGTTCACGACTTTCGGGGTCTGCCGCCCAGCGTGTGAGAGCTGAGCAATCATCCTGCAGCCACTTGCCTGCCCCGCTTGCGCCATGTCTGCGAGACAGGAAATCTCCGCGTTCGATGAAGAAGCATCACAGACGATATTCCGCGGATCCTCCAGGTGCCGTCGATCGACCTGAATGTTTCCGGTGATTTGAGCACCAACTCCGCCCTCTGCCCATCGCCTGTAAAGCGTTGCATGCTTGATGTTGCTGGTATTGTCCGGTCCAGCGAGGCATTCCGTCATTGCCGCTTTGATCAGCCGGTTGTTGACGGTAAGCCCAGAAGGCAGAGTTAAGGACGCATTAATCGTAGCCGCCATGTACTGTCTCGGTTCCGGGGCCGATTCGGCCTTCATCAGGAGATGATAACCATGGGCGCGTCCAATCAAGCAAAGCTATTTGAAGAGATGACCCCAGACACATCAGGTTATTCAGCCAAGGATATCGAGGTCCTTGAGGGACTCGAGCCGGTTCGAAAACGCCCGGGCATGTACATTGGTGGCACGGATGAACGCGCCTATCACCACTTGTTTGCTGAAGTCCTCGATAACTCCATGGACGAGGCTGTGGCAGGACATGCAAGTCGAATTGAGGTCAGTTTGGCCGCAGACGGTTTCCTCACCGTCGTCGATAATGGCCGCGGTATTCCGATTGATCCCCATCCGAAGTATCCAGGCAAGTCGGCGCTGGAAGTCATCATGACGACCCTCCATGCGGGGGGGAAGTTTTCCAACAAAGCGTATGAGACTGCCGGCGGACTCCACGGCGTGGGCATTTCGGTCGTCAATGCTCTCTCTGAGCGCGTTGAAGTCGAAGTGGCCCGGGACAAAACGGTGTATGCTCAATCCTTTGAGCGCGGGCATGTCACAGGGCCCGTTCAAAAGATTGGATCTGCTCCCAATCGGCGCGGCACGACGGTCCGTTTCAGGCCGGATATCGAGATTTTTGGCGAAAAGCTCAGGTGGAAACCCGCCCGCATTTTCCAGATGGCACGCTCAAAAGCGTATTTGTTCCGCGGTGTTGAGGTGCGCTGGTCGTGCGATCCGGAGCTCCTGCCGGAAGACTCAAAAATTCCAGCAGAGGCCGTGCTCAGCTATCCTAACGGTCTCGCAGACCAACTCGGCGAAGTCTTCAAAGGCAAAGCCACGATTACTGACACTGCTTTCACGGGCCTTGTCGATTCCGGACAGGACGGGAAGATCGAGTGGGCTGTCGCCTGGACCGCTGCAGGCTTCGGCGACAGCGACGGTTTCTCGCGGTCATATTGTAACACGATCCCAACTCCGGACGGTGGCACCCACGAAGCGGGCTTTCGATCCGCAATAACTAAGGGGCTACGAAGCTATGCAGAACTGACGGGGCAGAAAAAAGGAACATCGGTCACTGCTGATGATATCATGGGCCACTCCGGACTGCTTCTGTCTGTCTTCATCCGAAACCCGGAATTTGTCGGCCAAACAAAGGACAAGCTGTCCACAACAGCGGCCTTCCGGCTCGTCGAGAACGCGGTGCGGGACCGCTTTGACCACTGGCTTACCGCCTCCCCGAAAGAAGCTGACAAACTCTTGGCTTGGGCAATCGAACGGGCAGACGACCGCGCCCGCCGACGCAAGGCCAAGGAGGTTTCTCGCCAATCCGCCACGCGCCGGCTCAGGCTACCCGGGAAACTTGCCGACTGCGCAAACAGCGGCGCGGAAGATACAGAACTCTTCATTGTTGAAGGCGACTCTGCTGGCGGCTCAGCAAAGCAGGCTCGAAATCGCAAGACCCAGGCGATCCTCCCGCTGCGTGGAAAAATTCTGAACGTGGAATCTGCGTCGGATGACAAGCTCGCAAAAAATCAAGAACTCTCTGATCTCTCGCTAGCCCTTGGGACGAAACTTGGGTCCCGCTTCAGCGTCGAAGACCTTCGCTACGAGCGCATCATCATCATGACTGATGCTGACGTAGACGGAGCTCATATCGCCGCGCTGCTGATCACGTTCTTTTACCGGATGACGCCGGGCCTCATTGAAAGCGGTCGCCTGTATATGGCTATGCCCCCGCTTTATCGTCTCACTCACAAAGGTAAGACTGTGTACGCCATGGATGACGATCAGAAGACGGCATTGCTGGAGTCAGAGTTCAAGGCCAACCAGAAAGTAGAAATCGGGCGCTTCAAGGGGCTGGGCGAAATGAATCCGGGCCAGTTGAAAGAGACCACCATGGATCCCGCCACACGGACACTTGCGCGAGTCACACTGCCTGATGGCATGGATGAGATGACAGAACAAAAACCAGCAGCGCTTATCGAGGCCCTGATGGGCAAGCGCGCTGAAGCTCGGTTCAAGTTCATTCAGGAAAATGCTCAGTTCGCCGATGAACTCGACATCTGACGCACTAGACTGACCATAGCGGAAACGATTGCCCGGTTAGTTGCCGGAATGAATCCGCGTCAGCTCTAAGCGCGGATGCAATATCGGCGAGCGTCTCGTCTGCGAAGGCAGGCTCTGTCGTCTTTGGCACAGATGTAGAGACCATGGATTTAGCGCGAGCGACTGCAGTGCGAGGTGCCCGTGCGCGGATAAATTCACCCAAACTGCTCCGCCGAAAGGCTCCCCACCAGGACGGTAATTTCTGGAGGTCTTCCGAGGTATTGGCCTGGAGCGAAACAGGATCATTTTCAGCTGCTTGAATCTGGAAGAAGTCATAGACGGTCTGCAGTGCGGCCGCTGGATCATTCACAAGGTGATCAAAATCGAGGACGAGGATGTCGTCTATCGGCCAGTGCTCCAGGAATGGCGCGAGCTGATAAGCATAGCGGCTGGTGTTCAAGATATGCTGTCCATGCGGGTCGGAGAGCATGTCTTCGGGGGCCGGTACGATTCGGCCCATCGCAGACATGTGTTTGTAC
>JBCBWQ010000042.1:0-8420 GCA_039817025.1 Pseudomonadota bacterium
CAGCGGTGCTGAGTTTTCAATACGAACTCGATGGGAGCCAGGTACCGCCGACAGTGTCGCTCGACAAATACGAATACTGTTAGACCCTCGCCGACCTTCCGCGCGCGTCAGCGATAGACTACGGTACTCGAAACACGCTGCACAGGACGAAGCTGGCGGCTGGAGAAAACAGGTGTGCCCCGGCGCTGAATGGCGACGGCGGGTACGACCCCATTTCGATGATGATCAACTCAGGACTATGACCATGCTTACGCTCCACTTTGCTCCAAACTCGAGAGCCGGGCGGATCGTCTGGCTGCTGGAAGAACTCGGGCTGCCCTACGAAATCAACAAGATGTCATTCCATCCAAAGGATTTGAAATCTGACGCACACCGCGCCCGCCACCCTCTTGGGCGGGTTCCCGTGTTAGATGATGGCGATGTTTCGATCTTCGAGTCCGGCGCAATCGTCGATTACATCCTCGAACGACACAGGAATGGCGGGCTCAAACCAGCAGTCGATGACGATCGTTTCCCAGCCTACCTGCAATGGTTCCATTATTGCGAAGGCATGGTGATGCCGCCGGTCAACACGGTCGTGGTTCATACGATTCTGCTGCCGGAGGACCGCCGCGACGCGAATGTGCTCGGCCAGGCTCAGCGCCTGCTTACGAAAGCGCTCGAACCCGTCAATCAACAGCTTAAGGGGAAAGACTACCTAATCGGAGATTTTTCCGGTGCTGACATAATGCTTGGCCATGCATGTTTCATGGCAAACCGTATCGGATCAGTGAGCGATGAGATGGTGCATTTGAAAGCGTATGTGGAACGGGTCACCACGCGCCCAGCCTTCCAAACCGCGATTACGATGAGTTGATCGTCCAATCGCAACAGCGTGACCTGTTACGGGCTCTGCGCCCTGTCAACTTACTCCCCTGGAAGTGAACACTGGCTCGATCAGGTTCCAACTGACACTCGCCTTAACATCGTCAGTGGGAACCAAGCGCGTGAAAGAGGGCGCGTAAATTCCGCAAGCTAAGTCGGCAGTGTAGGGACCTTGAGCTCGAGTGCTCTAACACCACCGTCGGACCTATTTTGGGCGCGCCTAGAATATCCGACAGTCTGGAGACAGGGTGGCGGAGAGACAGGGATTCGAACCCTGGGTACGCTCGCGCGCACAACGGTTTTCGAGACCGCCCCGTTCGACCACTCCGGCACCTCTCCGCAGGCCGGCGTTCTTACGGCGGCGCTTTCGCCCTTGCAAGAGGGCGAATGCTGAAGTCGGCGTTTGACATGGGCGCTGTGATGATGTTTATCCGCCGCTTCGGTCGCTGCCTGCGGGCACGCGGCGCTACTGATATTTCTAGCATGCCAAGGGGCGCGCCATGTTCGCGGTCATCAAGACTGGTGGAAAACAATATAAAGTCGCTGAAGGCGATGAGATCGTTGTCGAAAAGATTGGCGCTGAAGCAGGCACCGATGTGACCTTTGATACCGTGCTCATGCTTGGAGACGGCGGTGACGTGGAGGTCGGCGAGCCAACGGTCTCGGGTGCCAGTGTGATTGGTGAAATCGCCGAACAGCGCAAAGGCGAGAAGGTGCTGATTTACAAAAAGCGCCAGCGCAACACCTATCGCCGCAAGAAGGGTCACCGACAGCTTGAAACTGTCGTGAAGATCACATCGATCCTTGCAGACGGCCAAAAAGCTCCGGCTAAAAAGAAAGCCGCGCCTAAGAAAGCAGATGCCGCACCAGAGGCCGCAGAGACGTCGGTCGAGGCGAAAGCACCCGAGCCTGCACCGGCCGCGAAATCCGAAGGCACCGACGACCTGACGAAGATGAAGGGTCTTGGTAAGGTCATGGCTGAAAAGCTAGAAGCCGAGGGTGTGACCACTTTCGCTCAGATTGCGGCGATGTCTGATGCAGACATTGAGGCGCTTGAAGAGAAAATCGGAGCCAAAGGTAAGTTCGAAAAGAACGAGTGGGTCGCCCAGGCCACGGACCTCGCTTAAACCGCGCAAATCCGGTATAAATCGGCGAAGAGATCAAGGAGGGCCGCATTATGGCTCACAAGAAATCAGGCGGCTCATCAAAGAACGGTCGCGACTCAAATCCTAAGTTCCTCGGCGTCAAGAAATATGGCGGCGAGCATGTTGAGCCCGGCAATATCATCATCCGCCAGCGTGGCACGAAAACCTACCCTGGCAAGAACGTCGGAATGGGCAAGGATCACACGCTTTACGCCCTCACTGAAGGCCGCGTGGAGTTTCGCCGGAAGTCTGGAAACCGCCAGTTTGTGTCGGTCCTCCCACTCGCGAACGCTGCAGAATAGCGACCTGATCAGATTGGGTCGTGGGATCACGGCCCGGATCAAACAGATCAAGTTTGGGGAGGCGGGCCGCGCCTCCCCTTTTTTAATATCTCCCCAGATGACGCAGCTCCACGAGGACGCCATGGGAGAAGTTGTTTCGACAGCGCGGCTAAGGCTAAGACCGCTGCTGCAGGCCGATGCAGAACGCATCAATGCGTGTGTGCGCGACCCGCGTATCTACAGGAATGTCGGACGGATCGCTTCGAACCAGACCCTCGAAGATACCCGCGCCTTTATTGCGCGCAATGCTCAGAATTGGACAGAGGGGCGCAACTATGGATTCGGAATTCTGAACGTCGACGATCTTGTCGGCGTCGTAGGCGGTTCACCGCTCGACGATGGTCTCGCGATGGATGTTGGCTATTGGATTGCGCCGGATTCCTGGGGACGCGGTTTCGCGACGGAGGCGTTTCGGGCTTACGTCGATTGGCTGGCTTGGGCGAAAGGCGTGCGCGGCGTCACCGCCGGCCACTTTACGGATAATCCCGCTTCGGGCCGCGTCCTCTCGAAGTGCGGGTTCCTACGCTGCGGGCGGTCGAGGTATTATTGCCTTGGCCGGGACGAATGGGTCGACTGTATCGACATGGCGCGGATCGTCTGAAACGCCTAAGGAAGTCACATGAAGTTCCTCGACCAGTGCAAAGTGTTCGTCAAAGCCGGCTATGGTGGCAATGGGTGCGTCTCGTTTCGGCGGGAAGCCTATGTTGAATTTGGCGGGCCGGATGGCGGCGATGGCGGCAAGGGCGGCGACGTTTGGGCCGAAGCGGTTGAAGGTCTGAATACGCTGATCGATTACCGCTACCAGCAACACTTCAAGGCTGAACGCGGCATCCATGGTATGGGCAAGCAGCAAACCGGGCGCGGCGGCGAAGACGTCACGCTTAAGCTCCCGGTGGGTACTCAGATCTTTGAAGAAGACCAAGAAACGATGATCGCCGATCTTACCGATGTCGGACAGCGGGCTCTGCTGGCCGAGGGTGGAAATGGTGGCTGGGGCAACATTCGCTTCAAATCGTCAACGAACCGCGCGCCGCGACGCGCCAATCCCGGAGACCCCGGCGATGAACGTTGGGTTTGGCTTCGCCTGAAGTTGATAGCGGATGCTGGATTGGTCGGTCTGCCCAATGCAGGCAAGTCGACGTTTCTCGCGGCGGTCAGCGCGGCAAAACCGAAGATCGCGGACTATCCTTTCACAACCCTCTCCCCCGGCCTTGGCGTTGTTGATCTCGGCGTTGGTCAGAGATTTGTGCTTGCCGATATTCCGGGGCTCATCGAGGGGGCGGCCGATGGTGCCGGCTTAGGACATCGCTTCCTGGGTCATGTGGAGCGCTGCAAAGTGCTCTTGCACCTCGTTGATGGCACGCAGGACGATCCCGGCGACGCCTATCGCACCGTGCGCAGCGAGCTAGAAGACTATGGCGGTGGGCTCGCCGACAAGCCTGAAATCGTTGCGCTGAACAAGATCGACGCATTGAATGACGAGCTCGTGGAACATCAGTCCGCACTTCTAGAAGTCGTTTGCGGACAGAAACCGCTTCATGTTTCAGGTGTTTCAGGCGACGGCGTCCGCACTGCGCTGCATGGTCTTGGTCGACATCTGGACCTCATTGCGGAGGTTGCGGAGGTCGCGGAGGATGATGACGACGAAGAGCAGGGTTGGGCCCCTTAATGGCCTTGTCAGCTGCCAAGCGCGTCGTCGTAAAAGTAGGCTCAGCCTTGGTCGCAGAGGCGGGTCAGCCCCGCACAGACTGGTTGAGCGCGCTTGCCAAAGATGTTGCCGAGATGCGCGCCCGTGGACAAGACGTCGTACTCGTGAGTTCCGGTGCTATCTCGCTTGGCCGGGGTCTTGTCTCTGACGCTCCCCTGAAAGCGCTTGAAGAGAAGCAGGCCGCCGCAGCTCTGGGGCAACCCCTGCTTATGGCCGCGCTATCGGAGGCGTTTTCTCCCCATGGTATCAGGACTGCGCAGGCGCTCTTAACACTTGAGGATACCGAGCGCCGCCGTCGTTGGTTGAATGCAAGAGCCACACTCGAGACCCTGCTGGAGGCCGGCGCGCTGCCTGTGATCAATGAAAACGACACCGTAGCGACTGACGAAATTCGCTATGGCGACAATGACCGGCTCGCAGCCCGGGTTGCGCAAATGATCGGCGCAGATGTGCTTGTTCTTCTCTCCGATGTGGATGGCCTTTACACGGCAGACCCACGCAAGGACACCCATGCCGAGCACATCCCACGACTGGATGCGATTGGTTCAGAGCACGACGCGATGGCCGGGGAAGCCCATGTTGGATCTGGAGGCATGGCGACCAAAATTCAGGCGGCGCGCATCGCGTTTACATCGGGCTGCGCGACTGTGATCACACTCGGCAATCGCCGCGCCCCCCTCGTATCCATTGATCAAGGCGAGCGCGCAACGTGGATCGTACCGCCCCATACATCTGAGGCCGCCCGCGCGCTATGGCTCAAAGGACACCTGAAACCAGAAGGGACGGTTGAAATTGATGCCGGCGCAGCCGCGGCACTCCGCAAGGGGGCCAGCCTTCTGCCGGTTGGCGTCCAGCGCATAAAGGGTCAGTTCGAACGTGGGGCAGCTGTTGCGGTAAGCGACCCGACTGGTGGATTGATTGCGAAAGGCATCGTTGCCTATGACGCCGCCGACCTTCACCAAATCGCGGGTTTGCATACAGACGAAGTAGAAGCCATCTTGGGTCATCGAGGACGGCCTGCCGTGATCCACCGCAATGACCTGATTCTGGAGCTTTAAGGCATGACCCTTCACGACCCGATTTCCCCATCTGCCCTTTCCGATCTGATGCTGGACATCGGCGCGCAAGCCCGCGCGGCCGCTTCGGTTCTTTCCAAGGCACCAGCCCAGCAAAAGACAGATTCACTTCACGCCATGGCTGCCGCGCTGCGGGACGGAACGGACGCTGTGCTTGCCGCGAATGCCGATGACGTTTCGGCCGCCACCGAGGCCGGTATTGCTACAGCATTTGTCGATCGATTGCGCCTGGATCCGGTGCGCATTGAAGGCATAGCGGCAAGCCTTGAAGCCATCGCCGCGATGGACGATCCGATCGGCGCAACCCTCGCCGAATGGGACCGCCCAAACGGGCTAAAGATTTCCCGCGTTCGCACGCCGCTTGGTGTGATCGGCATCATTTATGAGAGCCGTCCCAATGTCACAGCTGACGCGGGTGCCCTCTCCCTGAAGTCCGGAAATGCTTGCGTGCTTCGCTCCGGTTCGGACGCCATACGGTCTGCGACAGCGATCCATGTTTGCCTGCAACAGGGTTTGAAAGCGCTTGGATTACCTGAGGCTGCGATTCAACTTGTCCCAACGACAGATCGCAGTGCTGTTGGCGAAATGCTCAAGGGCCTTGGTGGCACAGTCGACGTGATCGTCCCGCGCGGTGGAAAGGCGCTGGTTTCCAGAGTTCAGGAAGAAGCGCGCGTGCCTGTTTTCGCGCATCTTGAAGGCCTGTGCCATGCCTACGTCGACAGAGCCGCAGACCCGGCAAAAACAATCGACATTGTCCTCAATGCGAAAATGAGGCGGACTGGAATTTGTGGGGCCCTCGAAACCTTGCTGATTCACAAAGATGTCGCTGCAGAGCTATTGCCCGTGATTTCGGAACCCCTGATTGCTGCCGGTTGCGAACTGCGCGGTGATGTCGCCGCCCGCAACCTCGTAAGCGGTATGCGGGAGGCCACCGAGGCCGACTGGCGCACCGAGTATCTCGACCAAATCCTTTCTGTCCGCGTCGTAGAAAGTCTTCAGGCTGCGATGGATCACATCTGTGAATATGGCTCCGGCCACACCGAAACAATTATCACCGAAGATCGGTCGACAGCTGATAGATTCCTCAACGAAGTGGACAGCGCAATCGTGATGCATAACGCATCGACACAATTTGCAGACGGCGGTGAGTTCGGTATGGGCGCTGAGATTGGTATTGCGACAGGTCGTATTCATGCGCGTGGCCCCGTCGGCGCGGAGCAGCTGACCACCTTCAAATATATCGTCCGCGGTAATGGGCAGACACGGCCCTGACAGCGCCCGCGAGACTTCTGCCCGGCCCAACAAACGGCTTGAGAATCGGCTTGTTCGGCGGCTCATTCAATCCAGCCCATGGTGGACACAGGCACGTTGCAACGACCGCTTTGAAAGCCCTCCAATTGGACTGGGTCTGGTGGATCGTGGCGCGTGGAAACCCACTCAAAACCGAGCACGGCGACTTTCAAACACGATTGCGGTCTGCCCAAGCACATGCCCAACACCCCAGGATGATCGTGACGGATATTGAGCAGCGCGCCGGGATTCGCTTTACGCGCGATACGCTGGGATTGGTTCTACAGCGCGCTCCGACTGCTCGCTTCGTCTGGATTATGGGTAGTGACAGCCTGAGTGATTTTCACCGCTGGAAGGACTGGTCTGATATCGCTGCGGCTGTTCCAATCTGCGTCGTTGCGCGGCCCGATCAGGGAAAAGCAAAACTGAGTTCGCCTTTTGCGCGGCGGTTTTCAGGGTCTCGCGTGCCAGCTCAGGCGGCGACACTGCTGCCCAGCCTTTCGCCTCCGGCATGGACGTATATCAATGCGCCGCTTCATCCCGCATCATCGACAGCGCTACGCTTGCAAAACGGGTAGAGCGACTCAACGGCTCGTGTTAAGACTTTCAAGCCGAAGCAGAAGAGGACGAGAGACCCCTGTCGATATCGCCAGAACGGCCGGACGCCGCCATGACCGAGGCGTCCATCAGCGTCCAGGCCATGGCCGACGCCGTGCTCAATTCCCTTGAAGAAGATAAGGCCGAGGACCTCGTGGTAATCGATCTTGAGGGAAAATCATCCATCGCCGACCACATGATCATCGCATCCGGGAGATCAGCCCGTCATGTGTCTGCGCTCGCTGACCATGTCGTAAGGCGTCTAAAAGAGATGGGGACCGGGCGGGCTCGTGTCGAAGGCCTGCCGAATGCCGATTGGGTCCTTATCGATACCGGTGACATCGTTGTGCACCTGTTCAGGCCTGAAGTCCGCAGCTTTTATAATCTCGAGCGCATCTGGGCCGATCCGGTTTCAGAGCACTAGGACTTGAATATCCACATCATTGCAGTCGGCAGCATGAAGCGCGGACCGGAACGAGAGTTGTTCGACGATTATGCCGGCCGTTTCCGGCAATTGGGCCGCCAGATCGGTTTTCGCGGGTTGACTGAAACAGAGGTCGCCAGCGGCGGGGGTCTAGACGCGGAAGCCCATCGACTATTGGCGAAACTGACATCCGGCACGCGCGCCATTCGGCTTGATGAGTATGGCGGAGCGTATAAGTCCGAGGCTTTCGCAAACCACCTATCGACATGGAAAGATGCTGGCGAAGGCGATCTGGTTTTCTTAATTGGTGGGGCGTCCGGCTACGGACGCGCGATTGAAGACGCGGTCCCCCAGACCATGGCGTTTGGCCAAGCAACGTGGCCGCACCGCCTCGTGCGTGTGATGCTGGCTGAGCAGCTCTACCGCGCAGTGTCGATCCTCTCTGGCAGTCCTTACCATAAAGCCTGAAAAAAGCCCTGTACGGCTTGGCCATACAGGGCTTCGGGTTCTGGCGGAAACGTTGGGAGGAAACCGCCAGTTGGGGGCGCGGACGAGGGGGAGGAAAGCCCGCGCTGAACGTGTTGAGCAACTAGCCTGCGTAGAGTGAGGGGGCCGGTGAAAACGCCATGCTCAGTGCGAGCGCTGCGACGAGCGCAAGGAGGCCAACAGATACCCCTCGGGAAACAATATGCGTCGCTGTGGTCATGTCGTTCTGTCCTTCTATCGGCCTCGCTTCTGCGGCGGGCCTGATTGCGCTTTCAGAAATATGGCTGTCCCTTTTGTTCTTACGAGATTGAATATCGAATAAGGTTCATGCGGGACCTGCATTGGACTATTCCAAGGCCAGAGCGCCGCGAAGCTGCCCCAATCGTGCGGCTTGAAGTCGTGCATCAGGGCCGCTAGGCCAAACGACTGGATTGGCCGAATGGGGCAGGCATGCGTGATTTCCTGAAAGTCTACTGGCCTCTGGCCCTT
>JBCBWQ010000042.1:8519-15299 GCA_039817025.1 Pseudomonadota bacterium
GCCGGGTGGTGCCTATTACGCCTTTGCAGAGCGCTACCAGACGATTCTCGCTGAAGACGGAGTAACGCTGGAGCTCATTGAAAGCGGTGGTTCGCTCGACAACCTCAACATGCTTCTGGATGGCGACGCTTCGATCGCCCTCCTCCAAGGCGGCATTGCAAACCCGGGGGATGGCGATCAGATCCGGAGCTTAGGCGGTTTGTTCTACGAGCCATTCTGGGTCTTTGTGCGCAACGGCGTAGATGCCGCCGACTTTGGTGACTTACGAGACTACAAAGTGGCGGTTGGCGGCGAGGGCTCCGGCACCCGCAAACTCGCGCTGGACGTCAGTAGAGAGTTTGCACGCAGCTGGCCGGAAGGCTGGGACGTGGCGCTGGGTGGCTCAGCTGCTGTTGATGCCCTTCGGGCTGGCGATGTTGACGCGGCTGCCTTCTCAGCGTCGATCGATGCCGCCTATATCGCTGGCTTGTTGCGCGATCCGAGCGTTAACTTGCTTCCATTCGACCGGGCGTCGGCACTTTCACGGCGCGCAGACGCCCTCGCTCCGGTTACGCTGTTAAGAGGGGTCGTCGACATCGGAGGCGACATTCCCGTACAGGACGTGCGCTTGATTGCGCCCGTGGCTCAGCTTGCCGTGCGTGATGATCTGCATCCCGCAATTCAGTCTCTTCTGCTGGAGGCCGCGACGGTCATCCATACCGATGGAAGCCTGTTGTCTCGGGCCGGCCGGTTTCCCGATGCCGATCTTACCGATCTCCCTTTATCAAAAGAAGCCCGCCGCTACTACGAGCGCGGCCCATCTGCGCTTCGAAGCTACTTTTCCTTTGGCGTCGCCAACTTTCTTGAGCGCGCATGGATCCTGCTGATCCCGTTGCTTACGCTCATGATCCCGCTCATTCGCGTTGCACCGCCGATATACCGCTGGCGTGTGCGGCGAAAGATTTACGTCTGGTACTCCGATCTGCGTGATCTCGAAGCGAGGGGACGTGCTGCAAAGACCGCCGCAGACAGGGATCTCGTCCGCCAGCAATTGTTGACCCTGCAAGAAGAGGTCGGACGGCTTGATGTGCCTTTATCCTACACTGATGACCTGTATCGGCTGCGCAATCACATTGCATTTGTAAGCCAGTTGCTCGGCAATCTGGACCCACGCCAGCAGATCAGTCATCCTGCCGCCTAAGCCAGACCGGCGTCTTTCACTGATTTGATATTTGCCCTCGACACCGGCACCCGGGCACCCGACTTGAGAACCAGCGTTAACCGCCCATTGGCGCGTTCAGCGTCTGCCACGCCCCCATGCGCGACCCACCACGATCGATGGACGCGCAGGCCAGCATTTGCCAATTCCTTTTCCGCATCAGCGAGCCGCATAAGAATTAAGGGGGCACCGCGATCTGTATGAACCCGCAGATAGTGGTCCTCTGAAGACACACCGAACAGCGCTGCGCCCCTGTACTTCGGCTCCAAGCGCGCCATGAACGTCGAGGTGTCAGTTTCACGCCGCGATGCGTCTTCAGGGGCACGATCCCTGAAGACGAAACCGAAAAATGCAACAGCGGTGACGACCAGGGACACGACCAGAACAGACAGAAATATTGCTGGCCAATCCGACGGTGGGGGCGGACCGTCTGGACCAACGGAAAAGAGCATCACAACAAACCAGACCGGTACCGAGATGATCGATGCTGACGCAAAAATCTGGACGGCTCGGGGCCAAGTCGCCGCGCCGCCTTCCATGAATTTTGGCACGACGAACAGTCCAGCCCCTGCCCCCGTTATCATCGTGGCTAACCAGAAGACGAACGCCTTGTAAGTCGGCAACCGATCCGTGTTGTACACGCCGAAATAGGTGAACAGGGCAGCAATCACGATGATCGCAGCGGCGGCCCTCAGCAATCGCACAACGAGTTCTGACATTTAGCTCCTGCCATTGGCGTATCGCGAACGACAGTCGCGCCAATTGGCGAAGGATTCCAGCCTTTCGGCGCATATTCGTTGGCGAGACATGCATTCCGCCGGCAGGTCTGGTTCATCAGGTCCAGCCACACGGGAGACACGGATGACCCAACGCTTTCGAACACTTATAAAATCGAATGGCGCGCCATGAACCTGTCCGCCTTTTTTGACGCTCCGATCCTCATTCAGGTCCACGCCAGCGCAGCGGTGGCTGCACTCGTATTCGGCCTCAGCATCTTTATATTGCCGAAAGGCCGTCTTCCCCATCGAACCCTCGGAGTTGCGTGCGCGGTACTCTTGCTCATCACAGCTGGGACTGCTGCGTTCATCATAAATCCGGCGCTCGGAACCTACAGTTGGATACATGGATTTATTCCACTGACATTGCTCGGACTATTTGGCTTGGCCATGGGGCTGTCCCGCAAGAATTTCAAACGCCACAGGGATTCAGGCCGCGCGCTGATTTTCGGAGCGCTGCTCACCCCCTTCATTTTTGCGGTCGTGATCGACGGTCGGCTCATGAACACGGTTTTCTTCGGATAATCGGGTGAAACCGTCATCGAACCGCGTTAGACCGATCTGGCAAAACAAAGGAGTGGGCGATGGGTTTCTGGGCTGGGCGAGTTTTAGGTGTATCTGCAGCGGCACTGGCCGTTGCGAGTTGCCAGTCCTCCGACTTGGCCGACGTTCCGGTGCTTGGTGCCCTCGCCCCATCGGAGTCAGCTGTAGACGCTCTCAATCGGTACTACGAAGACTTTCCGGTCGATACACTGCCGGTTGCGCCTGCGGGCGCATCGATGCCGTCATCTGACGCCACGCTAACGCGAATCCTCGTCGGCTCCTGCAATGACGAAGAGCAAGCGAGCCCCGCTTTGTCTCGCATTGCTCAGGAAGACGCAGATCTCTTTCTGATGATCGGTGATAATGTTTATGGCGATAGAGACGGCCGCGCTTATTCGAACAATCAGCCGGAACTCGATGAACTTCGCGAATCTTTTGCAGACCTAGCTGCTCGACCCGAGTTTCAGGACGTTCGCGCCAAGCACCCGATGATGGTGGCGTGGGACGATCACGACTATGGAGTCAATGATGGCGGCCGAGACTTTGCCTTCAAGGGCCTCGCGGAAAAGGTCCATGAGCGCTTCTGGGGCCTCGACAATCAGGATGTTGGTGCGTGGCCAGGAACCTACTACGCTCGAACGTTCGGCGAAGACGGTCAGCGCACACAAATTATCGTTCTGGACACGCGCTTTTTCCGCTCATCCTTGACGCCAACCGATGAGTGGGGAGCGACCGGCAAGGAACGTTACATCCCGGCCACGGGGCCTGACAGCATGCAGGACATGCTGGGCGCAGCGCAGTGGACATGGCTCGAAAACCAGCTCGCAGAACCGGCCGACCTGCGCCTCATCGTCTCCTCCATACAAGTCCTACCCGATGCCCATGGATGGGAGTCCTGGGATAAATTGCCGGCGGAGCGCGCGCGTCTCTATGAAAAAATCACGCACTCTGGCGCAGAGGGTGTCGTGTTTGTGTCGGGGGACCGGCACAATGCGTTCCTTTATAGCAGCGCCGATATCCTGCCTTACCCGGTCAGCGAGATCACCGCATCGTCGCTGAATCTGTCATTCTCCGACACGACGGACGAAGTCGACGCTGCGCAGATCGGGGCCGGGTATTCGAAGGAAAACTTTGGCTCGATCAACATCGACTGGGACGCAGGTGCCGTTACGCTCGCCATCCATGATCTTGACGGCAATGCGGTTCGGGAAACGCGAGTGCCGTTCCGTCGCCCCTGATCTAGAAACATGTGGACAGACCTAGGAAAAAGGCGTTTGGGGCGTCGCGAAACCGATCCGCAAAAGCCACAGGCCCATGTCCGACTATCGCAATGTCTTCTCGCTTATCGCCGCCGTCGCGATCATGCAGCTCTCGGCCGGAATTCTTGGCATTGTTACGCCGCTCGGCCTTGAACAGCTTGGTGTTTCGCTGCCGATGGTCGGTTTTGTGGCTGCGATCCACGCGGCAGGCTTCATGGCGGGCGCTGCGTGTGCTCCGCGCGCTTTGGGCCTGTTCGGCAATATTCGTGTCTTCTCCGCCGCTGCAGCCCTGACATGCGCCGGCGTGCTGATGATGGACCTATTCATGGACCCAGTCGGCTGGACAGCGATCCGCCTTGTCCAGGGGGCAAGCTTTGCCTTGATGTTCGCGAGTGCGGAGGCCTGGTTATCTGACGCGGTACCCGCGAAAAATCGCGGCGGCGTGACCGGGTTCTACCATGTCTGCGCCAAAGCTGCGCTGTTGACCGGACCCTTCTTCGCCTCTGGTCATGGCGCATTGGAGTCCCAGGCCTTTGTCTGGTGCGGCCTGTTCTTTGCCCTGGCGCTTGTGCCCATTTGCCTGACCCGGCGCGGTCAGCCTGCACCGCCCGACAATGTCCCTCTGCCGTTTTCTAGGTTATTCAAACTTGCTCCAGCCGCCGTTGTCGCCGCCTTCATTGCTGGCGTTGTAAACACAGGCACATTGGCACTCCTCCCGATTTATGCTGCTGGAATCGCGCCGAACTTGGCAACAGGGACTGAAGCTGCTGCGTATGCGGTCGCTGCTGCATGGCTCGGTGGACTGATCAGCCAATGGCCCGCAGGCCGGATATCCGACCGGGTCGACCGCCGTCTGGTTGTCGCCATAATGGCGCTCGTTTCCGCTGCCGCGGCGCTCCTGCTTGCTTTGACCACAGGTCGAACGCCGCTCTGGACGTCTCTGGTGCTGCTCAGCATCTGGGGGGCAGGATCACTGTCGTTTTATGGCGTCGCGATCGCGCACGCGATTGACCGAGCGGCCAGTGGTCAGATGGCTCGGGTGATGTCGGGACTATTGTTCGTTTGGGCCGCTGGATCTGTTGTCGGCCCGCCGCTGTCTGGGTTTGCCATGCGCGCAGGGTTTGGAAACGGCGGCCTGTTTGCGCTCGCAGCGCTCATGTCACTCGTGCTCGCCATCCTTATGGGCTTTCGGAAGTTGCTTCGCGACGAGCCGCCTCAAGCGGCGCAGGAGCCGTGGGAAATGGCCCAGCCAACCTCTATCGCCGGTGCTGATTTCGACCCGCGCGGAGAGCCGGGCTAGCCAAAACCCTATCTGGGTTCAAGAACACGGACTCAGCCGGTTGTCAGCGACTCACGCCCTGTTATAGGTCAGCGAGCTTTAGGTGCCGAGAGGCGCACTCCACCGTCCGATGAGAGGCTGGTCTCCATGAACATTCACGAATACCAGGCGAAAGCCGTCCTGAAATCCTTTGGCGCGCCGGTCGCCGATGGTGCGCCAGTCCTGTCAGAGGCTGACATTGAAAGCGCTGTTAGTGCGTTGCCGGGACCGCTCTGGGTTGTGAAGTCTCAAATCCATGCCGGTGGGCGCGGTAAAGGCAAGTTCATAGAACCGGAAGCTGGCGAAAAGGGTGGCGTTCGGCTCGGCTTTTCCAAAGACGAAGCCATTGCGCACGCCAAAGCAATGTTTGGTAATCACCTCGTCACGGCCCAGACCTCCGCCGAAGGCAAGCAGGTCAATCGCCTGTATATCGAGGATGGCGCGGACATCGACCGCGAACTCTATCTGTCCCTTCTCGTTGACCGCGCCACCGGCAAGCCGGCCTTCGTCGCGTCCACAGAAGGCGGTATGGACATTGAGGAAGTTGCCCACGACACGCCTGAGAAGATCCTCACCCTGCCGATCGAATCGGAAACAGGCGTCACGGCGGCAGATGCGGGCAAGCTCTGCGATGCTCTGAAGCTTGACGGCGCGGCGCGTGAAGATGGCTTGAAGCTCTTCCCGATCCTCTACAAGGCCTTCACCGAGAAAGACATGGCGATGCTGGAGATCAATCCGCTGATCGTCATGGAGAACGGACGCCTCCGCGTCCTCGACGCCAAGGTCTCCTTCGATGGCAACGCTCTTTTCCGCCATGAAGACATCCAAGCCCTGCGCGATACGACTGAGGAAGATGAAAAAGAGATCGAAGCGTCCGAATGGGACCTCGCTTACATTGCCCTCGACGGCACGATTGGCTGCATGGTCAACGGTGCCGGGCTCGCCATGGCGACGATGGACATCATCAAACTCTATGGCGAGGAGCCAGCCAATTTCTGCGATGTCGGTGGCGGCGCGAATAAGGAGAAGGTCGCAGCCGCGTTCAAGATTATCATGAAGGATCCGAATGTTCAGGGCATCCTTGTGAACATCTTCGGCGGAATCATGAAGTGCGACGTCATCGCTGAAGGCGTCATCGCAGCGGTGAAAGAGACCAATCTCGCTGTCCCGCTCGTTGTCCGCCTGGAAGGCACAAATGTCGAGAAAGGCAAGGAGATCATTGCAACTTCGGGACTGAACGTGATCCCCGCTGATGACCTCGACGACGCCGCCCAGAAAATCGTGGCCGCGGTCCGCGGCTAGTCACTCCCGACACTCAAGAGACACTCGAAGGACCGCTCATCCATGTCCATTCTCATCGACAAAGACACCAAGGTCATCGTGCAGGGCCTGACCGGCAATACCGGTTCTTTCCACACCAATCAGGCGCTCGCCTATTTTGGCACGCAGATGGTAGCCGGAACGCACCCAAAGAAAGCCGGCACGAACTGGACCGCCGACAGCGGCGCGGAATTGCCGATCTACGCCAATGCCGGCGAGGCCAAGGACGCCACTGGTGCGAATGCCAGCGTTATCTACGTGCCCCCGGCAGGTGCCGCTGCTGCTATCGAGGAAGCCATCGACGCGGAGATCCCGCTGATCATCTGCATCACCGAGGGCGTGCCCGTCCTCGACATGGTCCGCGTT
>JBCBWQ010000043.1:0-15121 GCA_039817025.1 Pseudomonadota bacterium
GCCGATGCGGCGCTCGCGGAGACCATCAATGACCTCTTCGCCTATTTCACCGCGCTGACAAAAGAGAAGATTGAAAACCCGAGCGATGATGTGGCCTCCATCATTGCCAATGCTGAGATCGACGGCGCGCCGCTCGATGATATGGGCAAGCTTGGCTACTACATCATCGTCGCGACCGCAGGACATGACACAACAAGCTACTCTCTGTCCGAAGCGGTGCACCAGCTAGCGCGCGATCCGGCGCTATTCGATCGACTGAAACAGGCGCCGAACGAAACCGCGCCGCTGATCACCGAAGAGGCCATCCGCTATGCCTCATCCGTTCGCCACTTCATCCGCACCGCGAACAAGGACACCGAACTCGGCGGTAAAACGATCCGCGAGGGCCAGTCCCTGATCTTGTGGTACCCGTCCGGCAGCCGTGACGAGGATGTGTTTGAGAACCCTCACAGTTTCGATATCGACCGGGATCGTAGCACGCGTCATGCCGCCTTTGGCCACGGTGCCCATATGTGCCTGGGCATGCACCTGGCACGGCTGGAGATCGACACGTTCTTGCGTGCGCTTGCTGCGAAGGTAGACGCCATCGACCTGATGGCGGAGCCGAAATACGTCCAGGCGAACTTCGTCGGGGGCATCAAATCCCTGCCCGTCAGGATGACGTTGGTATAACGAAAGCAAAATCGAATTACTGGAGGAAACAATGACCGAGACCAACTTCACCATGACCATCAATGGCGCTGCCGTAGCGGGAGCAGAGCGTTTCGGCATCGAGAACCCGGCGACCGCAGCGGTTTTCGCCGAGGCGCCGAACTGCACCCAGGACGAGTTGAACGCAGCCGTCTCCGCAGCGAAGGCAGCTCTACCAGCCTGGCGCAAGACCTCGATCGACGAGCGTCGTGCCGTCATGCAGGCGATTGCTGGCAAGATCGCAGAAAACGCTGAAACCCTCGCCCGCCTTCTTACGAAGGAGCAAGGAAAGCCCTACGAAGCAGCCATGGCCGACGTCATGGGGGGTGCCCACTGGTTCATGGAAACCGCAAAGATGGATATTCCCGAGGACGTCGTTGAGGACAGCGAGACCCGCTACCATGTC
This sequence comes from Pseudomonadota bacterium, assembly GCA_039817025.1. Taxonomy (GTDB): domain Bacteria; phylum Pseudomonadota; class Alphaproteobacteria; order Caulobacterales; family Hyphomonadaceae; genus JANQQC01. The sequence goes on from JBCBWQ010000043.1 coordinate 1,097, forward strand.
ACCCGCTACGATCCGATCGGCGTGGTCGCGGCGATCGTGCCCTGGAACTTCCCAATCATACTTGCGAGCTTTAAACTCGCTCCGGCGCTGCTAGCTGGCAACACCATTGTGCTGAAGCCAGCCCCGACCACACCGCTCACGACATTGCGGATTGGCGAATTGATCCGTGATGTCGTACCCGCTGGTGTGCTCAACGTGATTTCGGGTGATGATCGGCTCGGGCCTTGGCTCACGGGCCACTCCGATATCGACAAGATCAGCTTCACCGGCTCAACACAGACGGGACGTAAGGTCATGGAAGGCGCGGCGGGCGAACTCAAGAAAGTCACACTCGAACTCGGCGGCAACGATGCGGCCATCGTGATGCCCGACGTCAATGTCGAGGCTGTGGCCGAACAGCTGTTCTGGGCGGCATTCCAGAACACCGGTCAGATCTGCATCGCCACCAAGCGAATGTATGTCCACAAGGATATCTATGAGCCGCTCAAGGAGGCCCTGTTGGCCTATGCCAAGACGGTGAAGATCGGCGATGGGGCCGAGCAGGGCACCCAGATCGGCCCGATCCAGAACAAGACCCAGTACCAGCGCGTGCTCGACCTGATCCAGGACGCCAAGGACAATGGCTACAAATTCCTGGTCGGTGGCGAAACGTCAGAAGCCCCCGGTTATTTCGTTCCGATCACCATTCTCGACAATCCGCCGGAAGACGCGCGCATCGTGCAGGAGGAACAGTTCGGGCCGGTCCTCCCGCTCATGTCGTTCGATGATGTGGACGAGGTGCTGACGCGGGCGAATGATACGATCTACGGCCTTGGCGCGTCGGTCTGGAGCGCCGATATCGAGGCGGCGCAGGCCCTGGCCGAGCGGCTGGAAGCGGGCACTGTCTGGATCAATGAGACCCAGCACCTCTCGCCCCATGCCGCATTCGGTGGTGCGAAACAGTCCGGCATCGGGGTCGAGGGCGGCCGCCATGGCGTCCTCGAGTTCTGCCAACCCAAGACAATCTCGATCAAGCGGGACGCTGCCTAGCGCAGGGGAATGGCATGTATGAACCGAAGAAACCGATTTCGACCTCGGAAGACGTCCAGCGGCTGCTTGGCCAAAAGTTCGACAACCAGGAGCGGAAGGTCATCGATCATATTGACGATCTCTGCCGAGCCTGGATCGAACGCTCTCCATTCATCACGATTGCGACCGTGAACCTTGGGGGCCAGGTCGATGTGTCGCCGAAGGGCGATCCGGCTGGGTTCGTGAAAATCCTGGACCAGAAGACGCTCGCGATCCCTGATCGGCTTGGCAATAATCGCGGCGATACATTCCATAACATCATCAAGAATCCTCGGGTTGGGCTGATGTTTGTTATCCCTAGACGCAACGAAGTCGTGCGCGTGAGTGGGTCCGCGCAAATCGTTCAGGACGATGACATTCTCGCTATGATGGCGGTGAATGGTAAGCTCCCGACTATGGCGCTTCTGGTCCATGTCGAGGAGGCTATGTTCCACTGCGGGAAGTCCATGATCCGTTCGAAAATGTGGACGCCTGATGAATGGCCGTCGATCGACGGCCTGCCGTCCTATGCAGCGGCCGTGAAAACCCACGCGGGTATGCCTGAGCCGCTCGAGGTATACGAAAAGATGATGAAATATAACGATGAGCAAAGACTGTACTAAAACAGAGATTGGACGGAACACCGCTCCAGACACTGCAGAGGATTTAGCCAATGACCGTGAGTACCTTTAAAATTCTTCCGGAAACCGCGGATGGGAAGGCCCCTTCCAATCTGATTCCGAAGCCCTGTTTCACCACCGAGCAGACGGACGAGACGACCATCCCCTTCTACCGCGCCGAAGATGGCTCCGTTTCGGCTGGCATTTGGGAATGCCCACCCTGCAAACTCGATATCGAGAGCTATCCCGTGAACGAAATGATGACGATCATCGCGGGTTCGCTGACCATTACCAACGCCGACGGCGTGGAAGAAACGTTTGGTCCAGGTGAAGTGGTCTTCGCATCCAAGGGGTCAAAAATGACCTGGCACATCACAGAGCGGCTTAAGAAGTACTTCATGACGGCGGCGTCGGCATAGGGGTTAGGAAGACGATGGTTAGTCAGCGATTCCGCGAGGCGTTGCTCGACGTCTACCACGGCGAGCAGTTCGGCGAGGCCTTTTTCGAAGCGCTATTGTCCCATGCCGAGGATAGTGAGCAGCGTTATGTTTTAGGTTCACTCCTTCAACTGGAGTCGGAGGGCAAGGCTGTCATGCGGCCTGTCCTTGCGAAGCTCGGGCTTTCGCTGGACGAAGACCCCGCCTCGCGCCCCCGGGGCGTTTCGACATCGGCGATGTTGCGGGAGATGCCCTGGACGGACAAGTTCGCTGCGATGGCCGATGGCATCCTTAGCAAGGGCTTGCCTCAGTATGAGGAACTCGCAACCCTGGTGACCGCCGAAGAAGATCGCGAAGCCTTCGCGCTTGCATCCTTCATGGCAACCCACGAGCGCGCGATCCTGAAAGCGTCCGAAAACATTGCGGCCAATCGCGAGAACCCCGTCGCGCCTGCCGTGGAAATCCTGCACTTTCCCCTCACTAGACCAAGCCCTTCGGAATAGCGGCACCAGTTGACGTCGGCGTCCCAACACCGTTCCCGAGGGCATCTTGTGGTCGCCTTGCCGCCGTTCGGCACTGATCTGACCGACGGTAATTCGCCCCAGAACAGCCTCTCGCCGAATTCGACTGACAGTCCGCTTCTGGCGAATTCTTGCCGGACGCCTTCAATGCTGCGAGCGGCTGCAAAGGGCGCAGAAGCTGCCGCTAGGATTCAGCGCCGATCCGGGCAAAGTTGGCCCAAAACAGACGATTGCGAACGCAAGGACGAGCAGCTTAAATCGCCCTAACTGAGACACTCGTGATTTCTGGAATGGGTGCATTTGGAGGCGCATTGACATGCTTTTTGGCAGATTGTTCGCGGCTGCAAAGGCATTTGGCCGAAAATGAATATGGACTAGCCATAAAACAGCTCTTAGGCGCTTTGGTATTGAGTATCGCATTAATTTTGACTGCGAGAGTGGAAACTACATGCTAGAGAGATATTCCGTGTGAGGTCTATTCTTCGAGCCGCTTTGATTCTCATGTGTGCTGTTATTGCCTCTCCAGTCGTTCTGGCGTGCGACTTCGACGATGCCGACGGCCCGGATGTGGCGCTCGTGCTCAGCGGCGGCGGCGCGCTGACCTCAACCCAGGTCGGCGTGATGCAAATCATGGAAGAGGTCGGTGTACCCGTCCATTGCGTGCTCGGCACCAGCATGGGCAGCGTCACCGGCGCCATGTATGTGGCTGGCTACAGTCCCGGCGCAATCGCGGACATCTATCGCGAGCGTCCCTGGGGCGAGATTTTCCGCGGCCAGATTTCGCGCAACGATAAGGCCTTCCGCCAGAAGGAAGGCTATGATGACTATTTCGCGGACTATTTCGCGGGCGTCGGCCCGGACGGCGTGCTGCTTCCCGGCGGCCTGTCCAGCATGGGCGGTTTGCAGGCGGTCTTTCGCGACATCCTGTATCACGTGCCGAACGAGTCCGATTTCGATCGCGACTTCCGCGTACCCTACCGTTCGGTCGCCATGAACCTCTCGACCGGTGAAGCGATCGCCTTCGAGGAGGGCGACCTTGTCCAGACCATCTTGGCCAGCATGGCGGTGCCAGGCGTCTTCGCCGCGCGCCAGATCGATGGCGAACTCTATGTGGATGGCGGCATGGCGGCGCAGCTGCCGGTGCAGTTTGCAAAAGACATGGGCGCCGACATTATCATCGCGGTGGACACGACTTTCGAGCCCTCCCGCGTAGACGGCAGCCCGTCTGTGACCGCAACGACGAGCCAGCTGATCCAAATCACCGTCTACCGCAACCGCCAGCGGGACATTTCCCGCCTCGGCGAGAATGACTTGCTCATCACGCCGGACCTGACGGGCCTCTCCTCGTCCGGTTTCAACCTCATCGACGAAGGCGTGGCCTCAGGCCGCGCCGAGGCTGAAAAGTTCCGGTCGCAGCTTGAGGATATCGCCCGCCGCGCCGCGCCCGCGCGCGATCGGGTCATCGATCCTTCCGATGTGCCAGACACGCCGGGTCCGCTCACCGTGGCCAATCAGTCCGATATCGATGACGACCTCATCATTCGCCGCCTGGATATTGATGACACCGACTCGGAAGACCGCGAAACCGTCGAGCGCCGCCTGCGCAGCCTGTCCTCCTTCGGCGCATTCGGCGAGGTGGACCTGTCGCGCTCCCTCGACGGGCAATATCTGCGTGTCGAGCCCCGTTCAGTCGGCAAGAACCTCCTGCAGGCCGGCTTCCGCGCCTCGACCACATTTGACGGTGACGCCCAGTACGCCCTTCTCACCCGCCTGTCCCGTCGCCCAATCGGTAGCAATGGGGCAGAGGCCAGCCTGTCTCTGGAATTGGGAACCGATGTCGGCGTCGCGCTTCAATATGACCAACCCTTCGGCCCGGAAGGCCGCTTCTTCATCAGCTCACTCTTGACCTATCGGGGCGAGGAATTCCTGTTTGACCTTGGAGATCAGCGCCTCGGTGAATTCTATGAGCAGCGCGTGGACGGGCGTCTGCGCCTTGGGCGCGAACTCGGCGATTGGGGCGTGATCATGGTCGAGGGCGTGGCCGCTGCGGGCGATATTGATACTGTCGTGTCTTCAATTCCGGATCTCCTGCCGGGCCGGTCCTATGAGATTGGCGGCGGCGCGGTGTATTTCGGCGTCGACACCCTTAACCGCACCACCTGGCCAACCTCGGGCGTCAGCGTGCTGATATCTGCGGAATTCGTCTACGACCTCGATACCGACGAGGAATCCCGGAAGTATAATGTCTACGCCGCCACGGCCGGGTCCTTCGGCCCGCTCGGCCTGAATTTGCGTTTCGAGACCGAAGCAATCGAGGATGATAGCGAGGTGCCGATCCAGATCCTCAACCTTGGCGGTTTCCGGCGCGTCTCGGCTTTCGCCGAGGATTCCATTCCAACCGATCAGTATGTGCTTCTGACCGCCGATGTTTTTCACCGCGTCACAGGATCGGAAGAGATCCTGAACTTCCCGATCTATGTCGGTGGTACGGTAGAGTATGTCGACATCAGCTTCGACCTGTTCGAAGACCGGGCCTTCGACCTAGAAGAGCTAATTCGTTCCCAGGAGAGCAGTGGCTTTTCCGGCTCGCTTTACCTGGGCGGCGACACGCCCATCGGCCCGTTCTATCTTGGTCTCGGTGCCAGCGAGTTTGGCGACACGGCGGTCTTCCTACATTTCGGACGCGCCTTTTAAGTGAACACAATTGGCGGCACAACCTATCCCGCACGGCCAAGCTGAAGCGAGTCAACCGAACTCAATGAGTTAGAATTTGTTTCGTCACTTTAAGAAAAACGAAGACAATACCCCTCGCGGTCAAGGTGTATGTCCGCTTCTCTTCCCAGTTTGTTGAACCATCATATCATGGTCGCTGGCGGCATGGTGAGTGATCTCATATCACCTGGGGGTCGAACGGCTTAAACTCGCCCCAAGTAAGCCGCTCGAAGACTTATCCTGACCGGCCATTTTCGGCGATCAGCGCACGTTGAGCGCGTTCACCGCTAACGTCCGCTATTGGGATAAAGCCGCCGAGGCGACAGACCGCTAACCGTCGCCTTCCTTGAACACGTTACAGGCCGAACGGATCCAGTTGCGGACGCATTTCTGGTGAGCGATCGACCGGGCATCTCTGTGAAACGCGATCCAGGCTTGTCGGATCGGAAGAGGGGGCGACGGCACCCTGATCAAATTCGTCCGTGCCGCAAGGAATGCCGGTATCGGCGCAATACCAACGCCCGCCTCCGCCGCTCTCTGCAAAGCGCGGACGCTCCCCGAGCGCATGCCAATCTGATCGACAAGGCCTCTTTCTTTGACCCAGACATTCTCCGCGATGTCGCCATAGGCTTTGTCGTACCAAACAAGACGTTCTTCCGTGAGGCGAAGGTTTTTCGGATTGCGGCCCGCCAAATAGTCGGCGCTGCAATAAAGCTGAAGCCGAATGCTCGGCAGCTTGCGCGCGATAAGCGTATCGGATTGCGGTTCAAACATGCGGACCGCGATATCCGCTTCTCCAATATGCAAGTTCGAGACTTCGAGCGATGTCTCCAGCTCCAATCGGATGTCGGGGTTCGCCTCGAAGAATGCGGGCAGTGCTGGCACCAGGACATCTGAAATAATCGGTTCGGTCGATGAGATACGCACCGGCGGGCTCTCTGACGTTTGGCGGAGTGTTTGCGCCAGCCTTGCAATCTGATCCAGATATTCGCCGCCAGGCCTGATCAGATTCAGGATCGCTTCCCCATGGGGCGTGACGGTTGCGCCAGATGGACGCCGAGCCAGCACTTTCAGACCAAGCGTCGACTCCAGCGCATCAATGCGCCGGCCAAGCGTGGCTGCAGAGATATTCAGATCCCTGGCGGCCGCCGTCAGATTACCCTTTCGAGCGACGGCAGCGAAGCATCTCAAGTGGTCCCAATTGACAGACGCCATGTTTCAATTTCGCAATTCAGTAGTTCAAATTCGAAATAGCTGATATCTCCGCACGCTGCCAGTGTCGCCTGAGCAGGGAGGTTTGGAATGGCGACACGACCACCACCGAGACCACATATTCTCAAGACTGTCGGGTTCTGGATTGCGGCGCTCATGGGGGTCCTGCAGGCACTGAATGCCGTCAGAGCCTTCGCCGCGCCCGTGACCTTCGCCGACTATATGGGCCTACCCCTCGAGCACACTTCAGATGTCGGCTTTGTCCATGTTTACGGGCTACGAGCGGCGTTTATCGCGATACTTGTGGTCTTGTTCCTCGGCCTGCGGCGATTTGATGCCCTGGCCTGGACGGCTGTGGCGGCGCTCGTAATGCCGGTGGGAGATGCATTGCTGGCCCACAATGCAGGTGCGCCTTTGGCGACGGTGTCCCGGCATGCCGCAATAGCCGTCTACGTTCTCGCCGCGTTTTTCGTATTGCGTCGCACCGCCGCGTCAGAGTTGAGGCGCTAGGGATGGGACTGCTGAAACGCCTCGGAGCTCGGCTCGATACAGCGCACGGACGCCGAAAAATGCGCGCCTTCAAGGAAGGATGGCCGGGCCAGACCACAGACGAGATTAAATTCTACAAGACTGCAAAGGTCCAGTACCGCTACCGCGAACGCCAATGCTCGCAGGGTACCGGGCCGACCATTGTGTTCACGGCGGACCCGCCAGCAACGCTTGAAGTCTATGATGAACTGTTCGCCGTCTTCTCAAGCCGATTTCGGGTGATCGCGGTGGAGCTTCCGGCGATGGGGTTTTCCGCGGTCAGTCCTGATTATGGCTTCGGGTTTCGGGAGACGAATGATGACTTGGCCGAGTTTCTCAGAGCCGTCGCCGGCGCCGAAGCCATCTGGGCGTTTTCTTGCGTCGCCGGTCTTGCAGCCATCGACCTCGCGACGCGCCAACCAGATCTGGTCTCTAAGATCATCCTGATGCAAACGGGCGATGTGGCAGCCTTTGCAAAATGGAAGGCGGCACGGGATCCCAAGCGTATTCTCGCAAAGCCGGTGATCGGCCAATTCATCATGGGTCGAATTGCACACAAGCGCATGCCCGACTGGTATGAACTGTCCGTCGGCAATCGAGACAAGATCCCACACTTCTGCGCCTGCGCTGCGGAGTCGTTCGAACACGGCGCAATGTGGTCGCTCGCCAGCGCCTATCAAACCTACATGGATGCCGGCATTGAGCTCGGTCGCCCGTCTCAACCGATCCTGGCGCTATGGGGGCTGGCCGATCGTTCGCACCCATCAGAGAACGCTGTAAGTGCGCTCAACTTCTCCGACACTGTCGAACACGTAACCTTCGATGACCTCGGACATTTCTCTGAGTTGGAAGACACACAGCGCGTTTTCAAACTCATTGAAGCCTTCGCAATCGATAGTGCGAAACCAACCAGGTAAGCGCCGGCATCTGTATCGATTGCGGTGTGCAACGTCCCCTATCGGGATCAAACAGCGTTTTCGTTATGTCCGGTTTTAGGGAGAAACCGACGCTAGAAGCGGCGTCGGAAAATCCCGAGTAACGGACACAACCAATTCTACCCAACAGTGGACATTTATGTGGACGATAAAGCGGCAGTGGCGGGAACGAAAGCCGTTTTAGATCGAACGCAAAACGCGCATCGGCGGGTGGGATAGGGTTCGAATTCCGACGACCAAGCCACCTGTGGCAGACACTAGAATAGCAATGGAGAGAATTGCGCCCAGCTCAGTCCACGGCACAGTCCACGCGGCTTCAAACTGGAGCGTGACGACGGGCCAGGCCGCAGCGGTCCCAATCGCAGTTCCGATCAGGCCAGCTAACGCGCCTGACAATCCAAATTCCGAGGCATAGAGACCGAACACTTGTGGTCGACTGGCCCCAAACGATTTCAAGAGAGCTGCTTCGTTCCGTCGTTCCCGCGCCATCGACGCAAAGGCACCAAACAGGACCAGCAAGCCGGCGAAAAGAACAATACTTACCGCAGCATTGATCGCGATCGAGATATTTCCCAGCAACCGTCCCGCCGTTGCGAGCGCTTCGCGGGTTTGAAAGATCACGACATTTGGAAAGTCTATGGCTAAGCCATCAATGATCGCAGCTTCACCCCCAGCTTCGACTTGCACAATTGCGAAATGTTGAGGCTGTGCAGCCTCGAGCGTCCCAGGAGACAGGATGAACGCCGTGTTGGCACCGAAGCTTCCCCAATCAACGTTACGCAACGAGGAAACGCGCGCCTCTACATCTCGCCCGAAGACCCGAAACCCGATCATATCTCCAATTCCCAGTCCGAGGCCTCGAGCAGCATCGGCTTCGATGGAGACGAGAAGCGGACCATCATAGTCTTCGGGCCACCATTCGCCTTCGATAATCTCAACTTCAGGCGGTAACCGGTCAATGTACGGCATGCCTATCTCACCATCGACCACCCAGCGCTCTGACTCTGCGACAGAGGTTTCGTCTATCGGCATTCCCTGAAGCGAAATCACACGACCAATAATGAGCGGGGTGCGCCGGAACGCCTCTGGATCGGAGATGTCCACGCCCTCTGCCTCAATCACGGCATCAAACTGTGTCGCCTGGGATTGCGGAATCTGAGTAATGAATAAGGCGGGTAGGTTTGCGGCCGCTGTTTCCTTCACTTGCTTTATAATATTGGCTTGGATCACCACGACAAAAACTAATAGCGCAAGCCCCAGCCCGAGCGCCGGCGCGATCGTTGGTGCCAGCGATCCAGGTCCTGCGAGATTTGATAAAACCAGTCGCCCGAATCCGCGCGCGGCCGGGAGTGATCGGTGGGCAACCCATCGGATCACGGATGCTGTTCCGAGGAAGAGCAACCATGCCGCCCCCGACCCTGCTAACAACATTCCGGTGATCACTGGCGTCGTGCTCGTTAGTATGGTGACCGCCACCAATGCTAGAGCCGCCAAGATAGAACCAGCACGCTCTATCCAGGGCACAGATTTCTGATCCTCTGCCCCGAGGGCTCGAAACAAAGCCGCAGGCCGCGTTGCGCGCGCGCGTCCCAATGGGGGCAGCGCGAACATGGCCGCGGCCAATATTCCAAGAAGCGCACCGCGCAAGAGAGGCGCCGGATAGATTGCTAGGACCGATGGGAGTGGAATTCGATCACCGAAGAGTAGCCCAATCAGAAACGGCATCGCCGCGCCGAGGACAACACCAATCAAGGCACCGAGCAAAGCCAGAGTGCCGAGTTGGATTAAGTAAGCCATTCGGATGGTCTGTGTTTCCGCACCCAGCGCCTTAAACGCGGCGATCGATTGGACGCGACTCTGCAGGAATGCCGTGCAGGCTTGCGCAATACCGACTCCGCCTGCGACCAGGGCCGCAATGCCTATAACTGATAGAAATGTGTTCAACATTTCCAGAAGGCGTTGCAAGCCGTCCACGGCATCTTCTGGGCCGCGATACCTTAAGCCGCCATTCCCCCATTCCGCCTTCGCAGCGAGAGAGATGGCTTCACCGGTTTGCCCTTCAGGCAGGACCATTAAATATCGGGACCGAAAGAGCTGACCATTTGTCAGACGCTCGGCCTCTTCAAGCGCTGCGATATCAATGGTTGCTTCGGGTCCAAAGACGCCTGGTGTGCCAATTCCGTCTGCCTCTGCATCCAGTCGCGCACGGATCGTCGCCGCGATATTCCCAAGCTGGATATCGTCACCAATTTCAAGTTCGAATGTCTCAAGCAAAGACGGCGTCACCGCGACGCCCCATCTCCCATCCTGTCGAGACAGAGCTTCGCGGAGGTCAGTTGCGCCAAATACGATATCCGCACCGATCAGCGGATGCTGTTCGTCGACCGCCCGAATATCGACTTGCTGGCGGACATCCCCAGCCTCTCCCATAACATTTAAACTTATCCGTTCTGAAACGCGGCCACGGGCCTGCATCCAGGCCCTTTCATCTGGAGTTGCCCGCCGCTGCGAGGCGGTAAACATCGCATCACCTCCGAGCAATGTTCGCGCCTCAGACGCCAACCCGCGGCTAAAGCCTTCAGTCACTGATCCAGCCGCTGCAATCGCAAACACGCCGAGTGCAATACAAACGAGATAGATCACAAAGCCGCGCACACCGCCTGCGAGCTCTCGACGGGCAATAATCCAAGCCGGCCTGCTCATTGCAGCCGACCGTCGAGCATATTGACCGTGCGGTCTGCACGCGCGGCGAGGGATTCATCATGCGTGACGAGCGCCAGCGTGGCGCCTCGATCACTCGCAATTTGAAACAATAGATCTGCGACGGCCGCACCGGTTTTGCTATCGAGATTGCCGGTAGGTTCGTCGGCAAAAACAAGCTCAGGACCACAGGCCAATGCCCGAGCTACGGCCACGCGCTGACGCTCCCCTCCGGATAGCTGTCCGGGATAGTGGCCAAATCGATCTGCAAGCTCGACGGATTGAAGCGCTTCTTTCGCCCGGTCGAGCGCATTATCCATGGCGGCGATTTCCAGCGCGGCGCGCACATTGTCGAGCGCGGTCATCGTCGGAAGGAGATGGAATGACTGGAATACCATGCTCACCCGACCTCGCCGCAACCGAGCGAGTGCGTCTTCGTCTAGCCCGGCGAGATTCTGCCCAAGCAGTTCGACGTCACCAGATGAGGCTCGCTCCAGACCAGCGCCGATTGAGATTAGCGAGGATTTTCCAGACCCGGAAGGTCCCACAATGGCGATGGATTCGCCAGCTGCGCACGAAAAATCTACGCCACGAAGGATTTCAACAGGGCCGGATGCTGAGGAGAGCGTCAAGCCCACATTTGTCATGATGAGGGGACGTGTCATGTTAAGTCTTAACTAAGGTAATTCCGCCGCGTGTCGATCACCTAGTTGAAGGAGTCATGGTTGAAACCTGATTTGCGCAAATTTGTTGTCACTGCGGCGCTCATTGTCTTGGCAGCGTGCGGTGCCTCTGAGCCAGCGCCGGAGACCGGCACGTCCGAGGAGGTCGCAGTCGACTCGGTGAACGACCGAGCTTCCGAAATCATTGGACCAGAAATAGCGCCAGTATCGAGTACTTATAAGATCGTAATGCTTGGCGATAGTCTGACCGCAGGGTTTGGCCTGCCGCCCTCGGAAGCTCTTCCGGCTGAAATTGAACGCACCCTTCGTTCCGCAAATGGTTCTGTAGACGTAATCAACGCAGGTGTATCCGGCGATACAAGTGCGGGAGGCCTAGCGCGTTATGACTGGAGCGTTGCCTCCGCCAATCCAGATTTGCTCGTAGTTGCACTCGGCGCCAACGATTACTTGAGCGGGATTGATCCGAACCTGACACGCGCCAATCTAAGAGCGATCATCGAGAGAGCTTTGGCTAATGACGTGGAGATCTTGCTGGTAAGCATATCGACACGGTCTTCCGCTGCCAGCGACCCGCGCGCTGCGACCTTTGCCGAGATTTATCCGGAACTGGCTCAAGCATACGATATCGCGCTATTTTCAGGTCTTGTGGATCCGATTTTCGACCGACCCAATTTGCTGATGCAGGACGGATTACACCCGACCGCCGAAGGCGTGCGCATGATCGCACCACCATTGTCAGAGACCATCGCTGAGTTTCTAAACACGGATTGAGGCGGCAGCAAAACCTAGCCCACGAGCACGGGCGTACCTTTCCGACGAACGGCGCTTTAACCCACTACAAAAGCTCGCTTAGCGGCAGTTATTACGGCTTCGACTTTGTTTTATCTGAAAGGCATAGTTTTATGCCTGAAGATTATTATCCCAAACCCAAAATAATAGATAGGCATAGTCGGACATGGGCTTCGGTGTCCGGGTAGGGGTGATCCTCCAGCCCTAATTGTAACCTGGCGTGCGTCATGCCTTTCCAAGCGCTGAGGAGCATGTCGGCAAGCGCCCCCGCATCATAGTCGCTTGATATGATCTTGCGCGCCTGGCCAAGTTGAATAATGCGTGTGAGTTCGCTTAGGGTTCGCACAAGTGCGTGAGCGTGGAATGTGGCTGCTCCGTCCGGGTGACTGCGCGCTTCACTAATCATCAAGTGTTCAAAGCTGCGAACTTCGGGGTCGGCGAGGAGTTGTAAGAAGCCTGTTCCGTAATCGATGAGGGCTTTGGCATATTGGTCTTTGTCGGTCGGAATCTGACCGACTTCGATCCAAAATCGGTGCCCTTCATTCTCAACGACTGCTGATAAAAGCTCTGTCTTGCCGCCAAAATGTTTGTAGAGCGTTGCTTTTGAGGACCCGGCTTCCATCGCGAGCATATCTGTCGTGACCGCCGCAAAACCGTGACGGAAAAAAAGCCTGCGGGCCGCGGCGACTAGGCGATCGCGCGGTAACACGACGTCACGATCGGCCTGTTTTTGGTCGGATGTCATGTCCGCTGATCCTGTTTTTTTAATTGATTACCCTTGACGCCAGGCGAAAAGCAAACACCTAGCCGTAGTGTACGGTACCGTTCAGTTTTGGAGATAGTGATGCAACGGCGAAACGCAATATTTGTCACGGTTGCTGCGTTTACGCTTGCCGCGTGTGGTGCCGAGCAAGAGGCCGAGATGCCTGCGCCGCGGGTGGTCGAAACCTTCACGCTGTCAACGGCCATGTCAGGTAAGAAACGCGCGTATCCCGGAATGGTTCGCGCCAGTGAGCGATCCAGTCTCAGCTTTGAGGCACCGGGAGTGATTTTGGCGCTGAATGTGGATTTGGGCGATACGTTTAAGGCTGGCGATACGTTGGGAACCGTTGACGCGCGCCAGGCCAACCTAGGCCTGGAAAGCGCGAAGGCTGAGCTGCGCGAAGCGGTGGCAGAGCGCGATGACGCCAAACTTGATTATGACCGACGGGCCTCACTTCGTGGAACAGGGGCGATCGCGCCGGCGGCCATTGACGCTGCTGAGGCTCGGCTGGATCGCGCTGAAGCACGGGTCGAAGCGCTGCAAGCTTCTGTAGCAACCGCGCGGGACCGCATCGAAGATACCCGGATGATAGCGCCCTTTGACGGCGAGGTTGTCGCGCGTCTGCGTGAGCCATCCGAGATCGTGTCCACTGGGCAGCCGGTTCTTCAGGTCGTGGGCGATGGGGCCTCGCTGGAGGTTGTTTCCAATCTGCCCAAACGGTCGATTGCTTTGCTCAAAGTTGGCGATGAACTGGATGTGAGCGGGGTAAACGGGCCAAGCGCAAAGGCAACTGTCATTGAAGTCGGCCGCGATGCAGGCGTTTCGGGCCTCTATCCGGTCACTCTGACCTTCGAAAATGAGTCCTTGCGCACCGGTGAGCGCGTGAGTGTAAGCGTGCCAACTGAGCGCGCAGCGGTCGAGCTTACAATTCCACTTACCGCGTACATTCCAAGAGCCAATAATGACGAAGCAACGGTGTTCGTGGTGCAGGAAGCGGATCGTCGCGTCAAAGAGACGACGGTTATCCTCGGCCCGGTGAGTGAGGACGGCGCGGTCGTTCTTTCCGGGCTTGAGGCCG
>JBCBWQ010000044.1:0-15113 GCA_039817025.1 Pseudomonadota bacterium
CTGCCGCTTTCGACCTCCCTGTGAATGTTCTCTCCGACAATAATGGCATCGTCCACGACCACCCCGATCACCAGAAGGACGGCAAAGAGCGACAGAATATTGAAGGATACCCCGAAGAAGGGGAGGAGCATGATACCGCCGGCGAATGCCGTGATGATGCCAACGGTGACCCACAGCGCTACGGTTGGCCGCAGGAACAGGATCAGGACGGTCAGCACCATCAAGGCTCCAAGGCCGGCAGATGAGGCGATGGTATTCATCCGGGCCTTGAAGGCCACGCTATCGTCCCAGAGGATGTCGATCTGCGCCGCTTCCGGGATGATGTTGTTAGCGGGGTCGTTGGCGCGCTCGATATAATCCTTCAAGGCATCGGTGTATTCGATGATCTGCATCTTGTTGGGCGATGGCAGGAACACGAAGGCGGTCGGATTGTTGTCATAGGTTGCGCGCAGGTCGGCATCGACAAATCCGTCGATTACGGTCGCGACATCGCGGACACGGATCGTGCCCTGGTCGGTGGTCTGGCGCACGATGATTTCGCCAAACTGGTCAGCCGTGTCTGCGAGTGAGCGGGTCGCGAGCCCAACAGTTCCGGTTTGGGTGCGAACGGTGCCGCCCGAGAGATTCAGCGACGTTCCGGCGACAGCATTGGCGACCTCGTCGAATGAGAGCTGATAGCGACGGAGCGTTTCCTCGGCGATTTCGATGGCGACTTCTTCGTCGAGGACCCCTTGAACGACCGCCAGTTCGCCGCCGCTGATCTGGGCAATGTCGTCACGCACTTTATCGGCCACCCGCTTGAGGGTGCGATCATCCATGTCGCCATGGACGGCCATTCCGAAATACCAATTGCGGCCTTCCCATCGCACAACCTGCGGGCGGAAGGAGTCTCGTGGCAGATTGTTGATCTGGTCGACGCGGAGTTTCACCTCGTCGAGGAATTCCAGCATATCGATATCGTCGCGGCCCTTAATGTTGACCGTGCCACCGCCCTCATAGGCAATCGACGTGATGCGATCGAGGCCATCAATATCCGCGACGACTTCCTCAACGCGCGAGATGATCTGCTCCTCGGCATCCTGCGGGCTGGCACCGGGCCAGTTGACCACAACCGAGGCCCCGTTGACGTTCACGGTCGGGAACATTTCCCGTTCCATGGAGAAAAAGGCTACCGCGCCGCCGACGAAGGCTATGATCATCAGGAGGTTGGCGGCAACCGAGTTGCGGGCAAACCAGGAAACGATGCCGTTCATTGGGTGGCTCCTTCTGCGTCGCCGGCGGTAGCGGCGAGGGTCTCATCTTCGACCTCGGGCGGTGCGTCGGTTTCATGGGTGACAAGCGTACCGTCCGGCATTCGCTCGATGACCTTTATGCTCATGCCGTCAAAGGCGGCCTGGATCGGAGAAACGATGGCAAGGTCGCCGGTTTCAATCAGACCTTCAGTACCTTCCAGATTGGTGAAGTAGACGCCGGTTTCGTCGCTGTAGACCACATTCACAGTGCGAACATGGAGTGTCCCGGTTTTCGGATCGCCGAAATAGACCGTGTCGCTCCCGCGCAGGGCCGCCCGGGGAGCAGAGAAAACGCCCGGCACGGTCGCGCCATCGATTGCTGCATCGACAAACAGCCCGGGTGCCATGGGCACACCATCGGCTGCGCCCTCGCCATAGGGGTCTTCCAGTTCTGCAATGACGTTGATCAGTCGGGTTTGGCTGTTGACCGATGCCGCGGTGCGTTTGACTTCGCCGATCCATGTCCGCCGAGCGCCCGCGACGTTGGCGGAGAATTCAACGGCCGGGCCGGGATTTGCTGCCGTGGCGGCGAAGGCAAATGGCAAGCCCAGGCGACCCATCTCGACATCGTCCATGGGCAGAGCGACTTCGACCACATCTGTTGCGAAGATGGATCCAAGAGACTGGCCGGGCGAGGCAAACTGGCCAAGGTTGGCGGCCCGTTGCCTGACGCGGCCAGAGAAAGGTGCGCGGATGTCGGTGCGTTCCAGTGCCAGTTCAGCTTCCTGGAGTTGCGCCTTCGCACTTTCCAGAGACGCCTGCGCCTGGGCGAGTTGCGGTTCGCGGCGGGCGAGGGGGCTCGCATCGACGATGCCAAGCTCTGCAATATCCTGACGGGCAATTTCAGCTTCTGCGATCTCGCGGGCCAGCGCCTGTTCTGCGCTCGCAACGGCTGACCGCGCGCGCGTCACACCAAGCTCGTAATCTGCGGTTTCCAGCCGGATGAGGACTTGGCCGCGCTGGATGAAGCCGCCATCAATGAAGTCCGGCGACACATAGGAAACAAGACCTGCAATCTGCGGTGACACGCTGATTTCGCGCTTTGGGCGGACCTCGCCCTGCGCTCTGACTGTGAGCACAAGATCATCGCGAACGACCGCTTCAGAGAAGACCGACAGGCCTGCAACCGCCTCATCGGCTTTCTCCGGTTCTGGCTTCAGCGCGCCTAGGGCCGCGATGCCACCCCCGCCAAGGATGACAAGGATCAGAATAGGAAGGGCGATCGCAAAGATACGGCTCATTGGGTGTCTCCAGCCGCTGGCGCGGCCTCCTGGGTTACGCCTGCGACGGAAGCGGGCAAGCCACCGCCGAGCGCGAGGTGGTAGTTTATCCGATTAACGGCTCTATTAGAACGCGCCGAAATGAGAGCGCTTTCGGAATTGAGCCGCTGGGTCTGGGCATCGATCAGATTGAAGATCGTCACGAGACCGTTCTGATACTGCCGGGTGGCGAGGTCTTCGGCGAAGACCGCCTCTTCGAGCGCGACAGACTGGGCGGCTTCCTGCTGGGCCAGGAGCACATCTGCGGCCAGCGCATTTTCAACTTCGCGCCACGCCTGCAGGGCAGCGGTTGCGTAGTTTGCTACAGCAATTTCGGCGCGGGCGAGCGCTGAATCGCGGCGGGCTTTGAGCGATCCGCCATTGAAAATGGGTTGGGCAATGCTTGCGATCAGCTGACTCCCCAGAAAATCGGGATCGAGGGCTTTGGAGAGAGTGTCGCCGTTGGTCGATGCAGACGCGCTGAGTTGTAACGTTGGCAACAGAGCGAGACGCGCTTGTTCAGCGGACAGTCCAGCAGAGATCACCCTTGCCTCGCTCGCGGCAATGTCCGGTCGCCGGGAGAGGAGAAGCGCCGGATTACCGCTCGGCTTCAGGGCATCGAGCATGGGAAGCTCTGCAGCCGCATCAATCGCTGCTGACGGATACCGGCCCAGCAGCACTTCCAGAAGGCGGGCGGCTTCCCCAGAAGCCTGGCGGCGTGCCGCGATCTGAGCCTGCGCGCCGGCGCGGGCGCTGCGGGCCGTGCGAACGTCAAGCGCATTGGTCAAGCCCCGGGAAAAGCGGCGTTCGGTCAGCGTTACAATCCTGTCGCGAGCCTCGAACGTTTCGACCGCGACCCGCTCCTGGGCAAGGGCGGCATTCAAATTGATCCAGCCGGTGGCAACATTGGCTGCGAGTGAAAGCTCAGCGGCAGCATAGTCGGCTTCGCTCGCCAAGAGATCGGCATTCGCTGCTTGGATTCCAGCGCGCAGTCGTCCCCAAAGATCAGCTTCCCAGCTTGCATTCAACCCGAGGCCGTAAATCGCCTGGTCATTTGCAATCGGTTCTCCACCGAAATCGGCAACATTGCGTGCGGCGCCAACCTGGCCCGATGCTGACAGTGAGGGCAGCGTGTCGCCATAGACGGCTCTGGCGGTCTGGCGTGCAGCCTCGACCGTTGCCAGTTGCGCGGCAATCGTCGGGCTATCTTTCAAAGCTTCCTTGATCAATGACGCCATGATGGGATCGTTAAATCCTGCAACCCAATCACCCGCGTCTGCTTCACCGGCCACCCCGGCAGCGGCCCAGTTCGCTGGTGCTTCAGGAGCAACCGGGAGCACATCCAGAGCCTCGCCGCCGGAAAAGGGCAGGGTCGAACAGCCGGAAAGAACTATGGCTGACAGGCAAGCAAGATTACGGTTCATGTCGTCCCTTCGACTTTGCATTGGACCTACTCCTCTCACTCACCGAATGTCAACAAAGAATTATTGATTTTCAATAATTACGATAATGTGTCGGCGTGGCATTGCCTTCGTTCTACGAGATCGGCCGAGCAGTAGACCTCTTCGGTGCAAAGCTTTGAATATCACTGCTTGTGGAGACTGTACCTGGCCGCTTAAAGGAAGCGTGAGGACGGATCGGCGTCGACGGTGAATCAGGAGGCCAGCGTGGTGGATGCCCCGGTCGAGCGGACTGCGGAAGCAGCAGCGCGGCAGAGCCGCCGGTGGCGCGATCGTGGCCGGGACTGCCTGGTGCTTTCGCTCGGCGCGGTCGGCGTCCTGCTTATCCTGTCGCTTTCCGGCGCGCTTGGATGGGTCGAGGCCGTCACGGCTGCGATCGTCATCTGTGCGGGCACATTGGCCTACTATGTCGGCTCCACGCCTTCACCGGACATCCACAATACCGCGATTGTGCAAGTTCGGGATGTAGGGACCGACGATGCGAGCACGCTGAACGAACTGATCGCGATTTTGCCCCTGCCCGCCTTGCACCTTGATCCTAGAGGGCGGATCGCGGCTGCGAATGCCGGTGCGCGGAAGGTGTTTCGGACCGAGCGCATGCAGGGCCAGCTCGCCAGCGCCGCAATTCGTCATCCGAGACTACTGAAGGCCATCGACATTGCTGAACGCGGCACCGATGGCATCGTTGAGATCGTCACCGATCCTTCGGCAGATGAAATCTGGGTCGCCCATGTTTCGCAGCGGCCGGGGCGGTCTGGCGGCGTTGTTATCGTTCTGGAGGACCGGACCAGTGTTCGCCGCGCCGAACGGGCGCGCGCGGATTTCCTTGCAAATGCCAGCCATGAATTGCGCACACCGCTCACATCGCTTGCAGGGTTCATCGAAACCATGCGCGGCCCGGCCAAAGACGACAAGGAATCCTGGGACCGGTTTCTGGACATCATGTTCGCCCAGACCGAACGCATGCGCCGATTGATTGCGGACCTGCTGAGCCTGTCGCGTATCGAGTTCAGCGAACATCAGGCCCCAAGCGCCCGCGAGGACCTCAAGGACATCATTCGGATTCAGGCGGAGGCCTTACGCCCGCTGGCGTCAGAGCGATCCATAGAAATAGAGGTGGACTTGCCTGACCATTCGCTTGTGGTGACAGCCTTCAGGGACGAGTTGGAGCAAGTGGTGCAGAATTTCCTCTCGAATGCCGTCAAGTATGCGCCCGAACGGGGCAGGGTCTCAATCACCGCGGGACGAGAGACAAGCTTGAACCTTGCCCGTGACGCCGCCGGACGCCGCGTCGACGGTATGGCACGCATGACCTTGCTCGAGCCGCCGGCCGATGCCCAAGGGGCTGGCGTCTGGCTGCGCGTGCGCGATGATGGCGATGGCATCGATGCGACGCATTTGCCGCGCTTGGGAGAGCGGTTCTACCGCGTTGACGCGGCCCGCCAGCGGGAAGTCGGCGGTACAGGGCTCGGACTTGCCATCGTGAAACACATCATGGCGCGGCACCGGGGCGGTATGGCCGTCGAAAGCGGACCGGGACAGGGATCAGCATTTGGTGTTTGGCTGCCCGCCGCCGATGATGCCGTGACATCACCTGTCACACGGATGTAAACGAGGCCGCTTAAGCCTAGTCAGGCACCCCACACGCGCGCGGCCAGCACAATGCTTCAATCCTTCGGTACACTGCCATTTGGTTGGCTGGCCTTCGCCTTGATTGCGGCGGCATCGTGCTTCGCCTTCCTCCTCGGTCGCGGCCGGGCGGAGGCGTTTTTGACATCGGGTGTGCAATTGCGCGCCCGCCCCAACGCCCATGGCTACTACCTTGCCATGTGGTCCGCAGTGCCCGCAGCTGTGGTGCTGCTGGTCCAGGGCGTGTTTGGCGTCGATGTGACGTTGTCCCTCCTGAGAGGTGACCTGCCCGATGGATTTTTGGCGCTGCCGGATGCTGAAGTCGAACAATATCTCGATCGTGTCATGGCGGCAGCAAAATCCGACTACGCCCGCTATGCCGAGGACGCGCTCTTTTCAGCCGTGGCGGATCGATATCTGGAATTGCGCGGCTGGGTGAAGGCTGGAGCCTTGTGTCTCGCCGGTCTTGGCGGAGCGGCTGTTGCGACACTGGCCGCCCGGCGGATCGGGCCGAGCCTCAATGCGCGCACCGAGATTGAGTCCGGAATCCAGGCAGCCCTCTTTCTGTGTGCAGCCATCGCAATTGCGACAACAGCCGGCATCGTCTTGTCCCTTCTGTACGAGAGCTTGCGCTTTTTCAGCGAGGTCGGCGTCTTCAGCTTCCTTTTTGGGTTGAATTGGAATGCCCAGACGGGCGCTGACTTCGGCGCTCTGCCGCTGTTTTACGGCACACTGATGATCTCGTTCGTGGCGATGTGTGTCGCTGCGCCGGTCGGACTCTTTTCGGCGATTTATCTTGCAGAATATGCAAGCGAGCGGACCCGAGCTGCAGTGAAGCCTGCGCTTGAGGTGCTTGCGGGCATTCCAACCGTTGTTTTCGGCTTCTTCGCACTGCTGGCGGTTGCGCCGCTTGTGCGGTCGTTTGCACAGGCCATCAATGGCTTGCCGTTCGTGCCGGATACGCTTCTGGCCGCGCAGCCGACGAGCGCGCTGGCTGCAGGCCTTGTGATGGGCATCATGATCATCCCATTCGTGTCCAGTCTTTCGGATGACGTGATCCGGGCAGTGCCCGACACGCTCCGGGACGGTGCCTATGCAGTGGGTGCCACACAGGCTGAAACCATCAGGGGCGTGGTCCTGCCTGCGGCGCTGCCGGGTGTGACGGCGGCGCTCCTATTGGCTGTATCCCGGGCGATTGGTGAAACGATGATTGTTGTCATGGCGGCTGGGCAGCGGGCGCAGATCACCGCTGATCCGACCAGTGACCTGACAACCATAACTGTCCAGATCGTGGCCCTGCTCACCGGCGATACAGAGTTCGACAGCGCCAAGACCCTGTCTGCCTTCGCGTTGGGACTGATGCTATTCCTTGTCACGCTGGGCTTCAACTTGATCGCGCTGCGCGTCGTCCAGGCATACCGGGAAAAATATGACTGACGCCGCGCACGCCTCCAGTGCTGCTGAACGCCTGAAACGTCGGCGCGCCGCAGATGCCCGCTTTGCTTGGTATGGCCGCGCGGCCGTGTGCTTTGCCCTCGGCGCGCTGATTATTCTGATCGGTGCCATTGTCTGGCAGGCAACATCTGCGTTCACACATCACAAGATGCGGTTCGATCTTGAGCTTGATCCTACTTTGATCGCGCCGAATGGCTTGGACGATCCAGAGGCAATCGCAGAGAATGTGTCCGGTTTCCACGCGCTCATTCGCGACGACTTATCAGACACTTTTCCCGAAACGCGGTCATCCGAGCAGCTCACCGGGGAATTGCATGCGCTGGTCACGCGCCTTGCGGTCCTGCCCGTTGCGCAGGAGACCGCAGACACCCCTTCAACCATAGGCACGCAGCAAACCTTCTGGGTCGCGTTCTCAGACGACCTCGATCTTTTCCTGAAAGGACTGGGATCGCAGCAGTCACGTTTGCACCTGCCCGCCTTGAGCGGCGCTGTGCGCACTGAAGCCGGAGATCTTGCCCTGATCGATGCGCGGGCTCGATTTTCGCCGATCGTTAGCGCGCGTGACGGCTCAACCCGTGATCCGAGTGGGGAAGGGCCGTCAGTTCTTGTCCAGACGGGCGGGCTGGTCCTGAAGGCGCAGACTGTCCAGGACGATCGTATCATCGGAACGGTTTTGGCCGGTGGCGCTCGCCGCCTCGGCGATCTCGAAGGCGCGGCGGCAACGGTTCACGTCATTGAACAGCCAGAGGCGGAGCGGAACGTAACCGACGCGCAAATCGCCTGGACCCTTGTGCTCAAGGCTGATGGCCGAATCGAGCGGCGGTGGAACGGGGCATTCTTTTCGAATGCAGACAGCACCTATCCTGAACTCGCAGGCGTATTGGCCGCCATTGCAGGATCCCTTCTGCTCATGATGGTGACAGCGGCGTTAGCGGTGCCTGTAGGCATCGCAGCGGCTGTCTATCTGGAAGAGTTCGCGCCTACGAACCGGTTGACGCGGCTGATCGAGGTCAACATCAACAATCTTGCGGCGGTACCATCCATCGTGTTCGGACTATTGGGCGCGGCTGTGTTTCTGAATGCCTTTGGGCTTCCAAGGTCGGCCCCGCTTATTGGTGGCCTCGTGCTCAGCCTGCTGACCTTGCCCACTGTGATTATTGCGTCCCGCGCGGGCCTGAAGGCTGTTCCCCGATCAATCCGCGATGCTGCACTCGCGGTAGGAGCATCGCCAACCCAAGCGGTGTTTCACCATGTTTTGCCGCTTGCTGCGCCAGGTATGCTCACGGGTGCCATCATCGGCCTTGCTCGCGCGCTTGGCGAGACTGCACCGCTCTTATTGATCGGCATGGTCGCATTCGTCGCTGAGGTGCCGTCCGGCCCCGGGGATGAAGCCACAGCTTTGCCGGTTCTCATCTATAAGTGGTCCACCGGGGCAGAGCGCGCTTGGGAACCCATGACCGCAGCTGCGATCGTTGTATTGCTGGTCATGCTTGTCTTCATAAATGGGACAGCCGTCATCCTGCGTCGCCACTTTGAAAGGACATGGAAGTGAACGCAGCCACTCCCCCCTCTACGAAAGTCGCCTGCGACCATGTCGACGTATTTTACGACGACAAGCAGGCGATCTTTGACGTGTCCATAGAAATACCGGATCGGACGGTGACGGCGCTGATCGGGCCGTCTGGGTGTGGAAAATCGACCTTCCTGCGGTGTATCAATCGCATGAATGATACGATCACCGGCGCTCGGGTGCTCGGTTCAATCGCCATAGACGGCGTGGACATCAATGCGACTGATGTGGACCCGGTGCTCCTGCGTAGCCGCGTAGGCATGGTGTTTCAGAAGCCAAACCCGTTCCCGAAACCGATTTATGAGAACATTGCCTATGGGGCTCGTATTCACGGCCTTGCCGGCAGCCGTTCAGAGCTTGATGAGATTGTCGAGTCCAGCCTTGTCCGCGCTGGATTATGGAAAGAGGTGAAAGACCGGTTGACAGCTCCAGGCACCAGCTTGTCCGGCGGTCAGCAACAGCGGCTGTGCATCGCGCGTGCGATTGCGATCAGCCCAGAAGTCATTCTGATGGATGAGCCGTGCTCCGCGCTCGACCCCATCGCGACCGCTCGCATTGAGGAATTGATCGACGATCTGCGCCAGCGGTTTTGCATTGTGATGGTCACGCATTCAATGCAACAGGCCGCGCGCGTGTCACAGCGTACGGCCTTCTTTCACATGGGGCGCCTGGTGGAGATCGGTGACACGGAAACCATGTTCACAAATCCAGGCAACAAACAGACGCTGGATTACATTACGGGCCGCTTCGGATAGATAGACTGCCATGACCGATCATATCGTCTCCGCCTTCTCCGATGAGCTTGAACGTTTGTCCGCTGACATCCTCCGCATGGGCGGGATTGCCGAGGCAATGATCACCGACTCCTGCTCGGCCGTCGCCACGGTCAATCATGATTTGGCCAGAGCGGTGATCCTTGAGGATGATACGCTCGACGCCCTCGAGGCTGACGTTGAAAAGCGGATCATGCGGCTGTTGGCCCTGAGACAGCCTATGGCCAGCGATCTGCGGGTGGTGCTTTCCGCCTTCAAGGTTTCCCACGAGCTGGAGCGGATCGGCGACCTGTCCAAGAATAATGCTGGGCGTACGATTGAGCTCGGCGGTGCCGACGCTGTCAGTGCGATCAAAGGGATTTTGCGGATGGGTAAATCTGTGTCCCGCCAACTGCAAAGCGTCCTCGATGCGTATTCGTCGGCGGATGAGGCGCTCGCGGAACGGGTCTGGTCCAATGATGAGGACATTGATCAACACTACAATTCCCTGTTTCGCGAGATGCTGACGTACATGATGGAGGATCCGCGCCTGATCGGGCCGGGTGCCCATCTCATGTTTATTGCAAAAAACCTTGAGCGGATCGGCGATCACTGTACGAACATCGCGGAAGTGGTGCATTTCCAGGTGACAGGGCACTATCTGGATGCCGATGCACGCCCGAAGGCACCGCTGATTGAGAGCTGACAACAGCGGAGGCGAGACCCGCCATGAAGCCCTATGTCCTGATTGCAGAAGACGAACCACCGGTCGTCGAACTGCTGAAATACAATCTCGAGCGTGAAGACTTCGAGGCTGGCTTTGCATCCGATGGCGAAGAAGCCATGGTGATGATCGAAGAGCGCGCGCCGGATCTCCTGCTGCTGGACTGGATGTTGCCGAAGGTACCCGGCATCGAGGTGTGTCGCCGCGTGCGGTCGCGCGCTGAAACAGCGAACCTCCCGATCATCATGCTGACAGCGCGATCCGAGGAAGCAGACCGGATTCGAGGCCTAGATACGGGCGCAGACGATTACGTCACCAAGCCGTTTTCGACCACCGAGTTGATGGCCCGTGTGCGCGCAGTCCTGCGCCGCATTCGCCCAGCGCTGGTCGAAGATATGGTTCAGGTCGGCGATATCACCATCGACCGCACAGCCCACACGGTCGCGCGCAACGGTAAGGACATCCATCTCGGGCCAACGGAGTTCCGGTTGCTGGATCATTTCGTTCAGCATCCGGGACGCGTGTTTTCCCGTGAGCAACTGCTCGACAGCGTCTGGGGCTCGGATGTGTACGTCGAAGCGCGCACGGTTGACGTCCACGTCGGCCGCCTGCGCAAGGCGCTTCGCCAGCATGGCGGCGAAGATCCGATCAGGACTGTACGCTCGGCAGGATATGCGCTGAAAATAGATTAGTATGAGTAAGCGTATCGGGTACCTTATGGCGTGCGCGGCATCGTTCGCTGCAGCTGCCATTGCGGAGTCTCCTTGCGGAGCCGATGCGCTCGGCGTGTCCCGCACCATCGAAGTCAGTGCCGAGACCGGCCGGATAGAGCCGCTTCTCGCAGACAAGGAGGTCGTCCTTACTTTTGACGACGGACCTGACCGCTACCGCACGCCAGAAGTGTTGGAAGTTCTCGCCAGTGAGTGTGTGACGGCAACCTTTTTTCTGCTCGGGCGCGAAGCGCGCGGTAAGAGCAAGCTCGTCAGGCGGATCGTTGAAGACGGGCATACCCTCGGCGGCCATGGGTATACCCACGAGAATATGGCGCTCATGGACCATGACGACGCGCTTAAGAATGCCGGGCGCGGGCTTGCTGCGGTGGAGCGCGCCCTGAATGGCCGGAAGCCAAAAGGTGAGCCGCAGGAAATTTCGTTTTTCCGTGCTCCCTTCCTCGCAACCACGGAGCGGTTGTCGTCTGACATCAAGGCCAATGGGATCGCTGAAATCGGCGTAACCGTGGATGGCAAGGACTGGACTGGAAACTCTGCGGAGGAGATCGTCGAGACGATCATGGCCGGCCTCGATGCCGGCCCCGGCAAGGGCGTCATATTGCTCCATGATCCATTCGACAATGCTGTTCTGGCAACGCGGTTGCTCCTGAACCGCTTGAAAGCAGAGGGATACAGCATCGTTGCCCTTGCGCCCGCAGAATAGCGTCGATCAGGCGAATTTCGCTGGCATGGCTCTTGCTGCAGGTGTGTCCAGTCTCCTGTAACCCCTGACGTTGGACCGACGGACCCGTTCATGCGCTCACTGCTCAAAGCCTTGCCGGACCCCGTTTTTCGCAATGCCGGCCCTGTGTTGCTTGCGGTGCTCGCTTTCGCGCTGACGGCGATCGCTTTGTCCACGACGCTCAGGGCGAGCCAGCCTGCGCCATTCATGCAGGTTCTGACCCCAAAATTGGAGCACTATGAGGATCAGCACGCGGTTTATGACACCATAGTCGTTGGCACATCGCGCACGCTCTACCACGTCCAACCCGAAGCCGTTGAAACAGGAATGGCTGAAGCAGGTTGTTCTGGGCGGTCTGTCTATAATTTCGGAGTCTTCGGCCTGCGCGGCGCTGAACTTGACTGGCTGATTGACCAGATCCTCGCCGATGATCGTCCGTCTTTAAAAACCGTCATCATGGAACAGCCATTGGAGCCGCACCGCGAGTTTGCGCGTGTGACCGAGACGCGCGGGCGTTACTTCAGTGGGCCTTCTTTTTTCGGGCAGACCATGGACGCGATCACTACTCACCCGGAAAGTGCGCCGAAGAAAGTCTTTCGCGCAGCGATTGCTGGCTACGGCACCGTTTACGATCTTTCGGGCGTTGGCCGCGCGGCTGAAATCGCCTTTCCTCCCGCCGAGACGATTGAACGCGATGCGTTCAGCTTTGCTGAAGATGGATTTGAAGCGCTGGATGACGTTCAAGCCGAAGCCGTGTTAGCCCGCAACGCCGCCTTCCGCGCTGACATAGATGCCTTTCAAGGGAAACTCGATCGTTACCGTGCGCAGCCACGTATCGGTGCAGACCAGTCAGCGACTTATATGATCGAGCGGCTCAATCTGTTTAAGGAGGCGGGTTACCAGCCCATTTTTTATGCCTCGCCCAGCGTCGACTATCTAGACCTGACGCCCGACGTTGCGGATGCCGTCAGCGCGCTCGCCCCGGATCTCGATGTCCTGAACTTCAATGCGCCAGACCAGTATCCCGAGCTGTTTGATCAGGGGTTGTGGTTCGACTTCGGGCATATGGGGCGCGCCGGCGCGGAATCGTTCAGTCGGCAGTTTGGTGAGGCGATCTGTAGAGCAGAGCTTGCCCGCTCAGAAGGGGAGGCGATCCATGCTGTTCGTTGAGCTGCGCTTCTTTGCCTTCTTTGCAATTGTCTTTGGCCTCGTCTGGACCCTGAAGAGCAATCAATGGCGCAAGCGCGTGCTCACGGCCGCATCCTATGTCTTCTATGGCGCGTGGGACTGGCGCTTTCTCGGCCTCATCCTGTTCGTCACCCTGGTCAGCTACGTCGTCGGCCTTGTGGGGGATCGCCGTGGCCAAGACGATTCCCTGCGAAAGTGGACGCTGGCAGCAGGTATCGTCACCGCGCTCGCAGTGCTGGGTGTCTTCAAATACTTCAATTTCTTCGCTGACAGCTTTGCCGACCTCGCAGGCGTCGTCGGATTGCCCGCTGGCCAGATCACGCTCAACCTCGTGCTGCCAGTCGGCATCTCCTTTTACACGTTCCAGGCCATCTCCTACATGGTCGATGTTCACCGCAAGGACGTCGCAGCGCGAACGTCTGTCCTTGATGTGGCTTTCTACATCGCCTTCTTTCCGCAACTCGTGGCTGGGCCAATTGTCCGAGCGTCGGACTTCCTTCCGCAAATGGAAACGGCGAGGCGCTGGGCGGACGTTCCTGTTCGAGCGAGCCTCGCGCTGTTCCTTGTCGGCTTCATCAAGAAAGCCTGTCTCTCGGACAATATTGCGCCCTACGTCGATGTGATCTTCTCTGAACCGAGCCTCTACACCGGGCCGACAGTTGTCGCCGGCGTTTTACTCTACGGCGTCCAAATCTATTGCGATTTCTCCGGCTATTCCGACATGGCGATCGCCTGTGCAGCGCTCCTCGGCTACACGTTCCCGCCGAACTTTGCCGCGCCTTACCTGTCAAAGGACATTCAGGATTTCTGGCGGCGCTGGCACATTAGCCTGTCTTCGTGGCTTCGGGACTATTTGTACATCCCGCTCGGCGGCAACCGGCTTGGCGATGCGCGCCGTAACGTAAATCTGATGACGACCATGGTCCTTGGCGGCCTTTGGCATGGCGCGTCATTCAACTTCGTGATCTGGGGCTTCCTGCACGGCCTTGCGCTCGGCGTGGAGCGGAGCTGGAGCAAACGCGTCGCCTCGAAGCTTCCGGCTATGGGTTGGATCGGCGGTGCGCTTGGATGCGTGGTGACGTTTTACTGGGTAAATCTTGCCTGGATCTTCTTCCGCGCACCAACGCTTGAGCAGTCTGTAGACATCGCGCAGACCTACCTCACCTGGTCCAGCCCCGGCGAGCAAACCTTGCCGATTGCGGTCTGGCCGCTTTTGTTCTGCCTCGGTGCGGTTCACATCCTCGGCACTCGATATGACGTCGCAAGCCGCTATGCTCAGATCGATACGCGTTGGTTCGCTCCAATCCTTGGTGCGACGGCAGCTGTAGCCCTGGCGTTCGTTCCGCTCGGATACCGGCCCTTTATCTACTTCCAGTTCTAGCCCCTTTGCGCGGCCCTCGCGTCGTTGCGCCACCAGTCCGTCAGTGAGAGTGCTCGCGATGGTGCATGGCCCGCGAGCACCAGAAGGCCAGCGACGATCCCGAGGTTCTTGATGAAGTTCTGCGTCTCGCGCGCCGCGCTATCGCCGGACATCGTCCAGAAGTCGTGCAACACGGCGTTGACCAGCAAGACATAGACCACGGAGAGATAAGCCACGATCTTCACGTGCCGCCCGGCGATCAGGAAGAGGCCCCCAAGGATGTTTGCTGCCGTCGCAAACCACATCAGTGGCCCCGCGAAGGCGATGTCGTGGGACTGCATGTAGACCAGTGTTTCGGCGGGCTGCGCGAGTTTCACCAGCCCGGGCACCAGAAAGTAGAGCCCAAGCAAGACCCGCCCGACCGCTATGCTGATAGATGACATGGTTGCTGCCCCTCCAAGACAAAGAAGAGAAAAAGCCCATATGCGGTGCAAAAAAAAGCCCGCCGCGGCGATGGGGAGCCGGGCGGGCTGTTCAGGTGATGGGTGATTGGGATCAGCCGGCGATGCGGCGAACGTAATCGTAGTCCGCTTTCTTGCGTTCGCGTTTGCGGGCTGGCTGGAAGGCGACTTTGGCATGTTCGGCGCAATAGGGGCCGCATTCAGACTTGCGGCCGCAGAACGCAAATGTCGGATCGGCCGGATCGCCGATCGGCCATTTGCACATGGAGTCGCGCAGGGTCAGGATCGTTGCAGCCTCGCCATTGGCAACGGGGGCTGGGGGCAGGGCGACAAGCGCGTCTTTCTCGGTTTTCTTCAGCGCATCCGGCTTCTCGGACGCTGCCACTGCGGGCTTGGGTGCTTTGATCGTGCCGTCGGGCATCACTTGCGGCTTCGGCCGGGCAAGGCGTGGCGGGCGTTTCACCGGGCGGGAGGGCGTCGCGCGGCCAGACAGGCCAAGCCGATGCACTTT